>NZ_BAABJE010000016.1:0-4822 GCF_039543145.1 Lysobacter hankyongensis
ATCGCTTCGGGGTTCTCGACGGCAATTGGGGCGTTGCCGGACAAAAATTGGTCGTGCCTGACTAACCGGCATCCAAACACTCTCTCAAAGTAAACAGTATCGCATCGTAACCGGCCGCACAACCGGGAAGGCTGCATTTTTGGGACGACGAGTTTCAACCAAACACCGGCATTGGGCGGTTTGACCAGCATCCGCCACAGATTCAACGGTCGTTTTTATCAAGTCTTTCGATACGAAGTTCGGATAGGGACCGCGCTCCGTCAGGGAGGTAGGTATGAACGGTGGAAATCAGTTCTCCGCCGGGGCCAAGTTTGGCTATCAGCAAGACTGCAAAGTTCGCACCAACAGCTACGTCCTGGACAATCTGCAGCATCGACAGATCATCTGTCCTACTTGGGTAAGGCGCAAACGATGGGTGCGAATGCCATTCGCCGATGTAATTGAATCGAGCGTAGTCGTGCCCCGTCTCCCGAAAGAAAGCATGAATCTTCCCGATGGCATCCTCAATCCGCCGAACGAAGGACGCGAATGCACCACGACGATGCACGGTCATCTCCCGGACAACAAACAGATTCGGCCCGATATGTTCACCCATTAGGACTCCGCCGACTTCTCGCCGGCCCGCCTTGCGAAGTGCCATCAGGAGCAATTCATGATGTTCAGATGGGAGGATCAGTGTCAGCACGCAGTTCCTCGCACATCCTCAACAACGCCTCCACGACGGCGATTCTGTCCTTATCGCTCACGGCATCGCCATCGCTCTCCCAGCCCTCGCCCTGCACGTCGATCGGGCAGGTGTCGAATGGTGCCTCGAATATCCACTCGCGGCGCATGCCTAGCAAGTACACTGAGTACGGATACTCGCTTGGTTCTCGGGACAATCCAGTATCGATCACCAGCCGGGTCAAGGCAGCCGCAACGAAACCGACATCACTATCGTATGCGATTAGCGGCTGTTCTTCAGTCCCGTCATAACCGGCCGCATTCTTGAAGGGCGCGTCGGGAAGGGTTGCCAGATAGGCGTGGTAGGCGTCGCGAACAGCTAACGGATTCGGGTCATGCTTTGGGCGTGCCCGTGCGATCATTCCGCCGTAGCCACCAGCGAATACCTCAGCCCAGCAAAGCGGCTTCCCGTTCTTTCTCGCGAGCGCCGCCAGCAAAAGGAATACTTCCGGGTTGGCCGTCGCGTCGATCAGCAGGTCGCAGCTGGCCAGATCCTTGAGCGCGGCTGCTGCGGACACCGCCGACTCCTGGCCGGCGAGGCGGGTGGTCCTTGCATCTACCTGCACCGCAGGGGCTATCAGCGACAGGGCGTCACGCATTGCCCGCACCTTGTGCGTACCCACATAGGCCCAAGACAACTCATGGCGCACTATGTTGCCGGGCGAGAGGTAGTCGTCGTCCACCAGCAGAAATTTTCGGACGCCGGCTCGCGCCAATGAAATCGCGGCCTTGCTGCCAACAGAACCGAGCCCGACGATACCGACACGGACACTGGCCAATTGCTGTGCTTCCTCTGACAGTCTGAAGTCGGAAAGCGACGGGAATACGATCCGGTGCTCCAGCAATTCTGGCTGCTCGCCTGAGTCGATCAGAAACACCCGCAGCGACGACAACGCCGTGCCCAGCAGCACGATGGTCTTGGCTTTGTACTTGCCCGATTCCTGAACCAGGACGTCGTCAGTGGCGAAGCCGGCCTCTGTCAGTACTCGTACCAGCATCTCTGCGGATTCGATAGATTGGCGCTGGTCGAAGGCATCGCTCCGGAAGATCCATCCATCGCCGGACAGTGAGAACAGCGGAAGCGATGTGGCGATGCCTTTTGGAAGATCAATCACGTCCTGCAGTACATCCTGCGCGTCGGCGACTTTCGCCACGAACATGACGATTGCGTCCGAGTTATACACGATCGACGATTGCAACCCGGTTCTCGACAACAGCGGGAGCGCCGTCCATGTGGCCAGCAACTCGGCGGTCGCCACGAAGCGCCGCCCCGCACCGCGCATACCCTGACCTGGGGTCAGACGGTGAGCCGACGGCACGGTGTTCGGCAATTCGGGATGCTGTTCGGTGCTCAGCAATTCGCGCGCGCTACGCACCATGTCCGCACCAGTCACAGCGGGGTGCCAGTTGTCAGACCGCCATTGCAGGCATAGCGGACCACCGGCACCGTACTGGTGGCCGGACCACCGCTCGGAAGCGTCGCGCGGACAGATGTAGGGCGGCGAGTCCGGAAACGTTTCCGGATAGATCATCCGCCCCGCAAATACGCGACCATGAATTGTCATGTCGAGGTCGACTGCGATCGAACCGTTTTCAGACACGCGCCAAGCCGTGCTCAGCCAATCGCTTTCTGCCTCGAAACGATCAAGCTCCGCGCGCTCGTGTAAGAAGCGAGCAGGATCGTCGATGGCCCATTTCATCAGGCGAAACCCGAGGACTTGTTCGGAACCACCGGACGGCTGGGGAAGCTGAGGCTGGCGGCAGCCGCAGCAGCAGGCCGCAGCAACGATTTGGCCGCAGTGTCGTCCTTTGCGAGCTGGAGGCTGAAATAGTCCGTATTGAATACCTTGTCCCAGGCGCCGCCCACCTTCTTGCGCGTGCAGTCGTGCTCGTCAAGGACCTTCAGCAACTCCAATGCATCGCCCAGACAATCGCGGAAGAAGAGTACGCACTCGTCGCCTTCCTCGGCGAGATTCTTGTCTGCATACACCGGATGGCCAATGCGTTGACTGAAAGTCAACTGCGCCTTGATCGCCTTCCAAGTGTCGCGCACAGCGTCATCGTCCCGGTCAGCACGCGCCACGAAGTGATCCACGACCAGCTTCGAGATGCAGATGCCGCTGGTGGTCTTCTTCTTCCAGGCAGCGCGACTGCGAGCCATTTTCTTGGTCAGCTTGGTGATCCGACGAAGCTGACTGGTATCGGACTGCCCTGCCTTCAGTTCAGAGCCGACGGCGTCCTTGTACCAACGCGTCACCTTACGAGCATCCGACTTGACCCAGTTGTCGCCGCCAGCCAGCTCATACTCAACGGCCTCGTTTCCCCAGAAGTCTTTCGAGCGGATCGTGCGGTAAACGGGAATGTCGATATGGTATCCGTCAGGGTATTGCTGGCGCACACAATTGGTCTTGACTACTGCGTCGTAGGCCAACCGGTCGTCCTTCAGCGCGCTGCGCACCCGCGCGCGAGCATCGCGCGCGCCGAGATAGTTGCCATTAGCGTCCTTCAGGTCCTCTTTGTCGAAATACACGCCATCGTCGATGTCGTAGTCGCACGCATCGTCCTGAACCATGGTGCGCATCGCATAGGAACCTTGCGAGCTGAACTCTTCCGGCAGGGGGTGACCGGCTTTGGTCAATCCGTTCTTGAGCCTCGTCCGACCATTGTCGCGGCGGTCGCGCATCTCCGCCTGATCGTCGTTAGAGAGGGTCACCTCGTCCGTGTGATACCCCCTCATCTCTTTATTGCAGTCAATGCTGGTCATGTTTGTCTGCCTCGGGATGCTGGCGACAGGGATCGGATGCGCCTGCCAGTGCAGTGCGGAACGCGCTCATCCGATCGTCTGATTCAGTCGTCGCCCAGGCAAAATCGACGTCGGAGATGGCTTGCCGGGCGAGCGCGTTGAGCACCTTGGGACGCGCGTCGTCCATGTTTTCCAGATACTTGTGAAGCTCGCCGGACGGGCATTGCGCCGGCAGCCGGTAGGCGAAGCTGCCATGTCCCCGCAGTTCTGCGATCTTCCGCGCGAGGTAGTCGTATGCGACCGCCTGTGCGTTAATGCTTGCGGCGATAGCTTTGAGACCACCGTCCCAGCCCAGCGCCCCACGGTGCAGTTTCTTGGCACTCTTAAGTTCTTCGCCGCCCTGCACCGGAAGCGTGCCAAGCATGTACAGGTGAATCGGGCGACGAACCTCGCCTCGCCGCTGCAAGATCTCGTGTGCTTCAATCATGCCCACCGCGCCCGGATTGTTCGCCCACAAGCCACCGTCCACATAGTCCACAGTGGCTCCGCTGCCACCGGGCTCGGTCAGGCGTGCGATTGATCGCAGGATAGGGGCAGCGCTGGTCGCCATACAGGCGTCCACCAATAGCCGATCGTTGTCTCGTCCGTTGAGACGATCCATGTGGGGGGTCTTGAACACCACAGAGGCATGGCGATTCAAGTCCACCGTGGTGATCGCCAAGCCGATACCGCGGCGCTCGTAGACCTGCCCCATGGTTTCGGTGCCGAAGGCATCACTGAGCACGGCGCGCAATGCTTGGTCCCCGGAGGAAAGAGCGGAGAACAGGCCGCGGACGTACTTGCCCAGCCTCGGCATTGCTCGCAGTCGCTGCCGCGGAAAAATCTCCCGGCCATGCACCTGGTACAGCACCAGCACTTTACCGAGAGGAATACCCGCCGCCAAAGCGCAGGCGACAATCCCGCCGGTACTGGTCCCTACCAGCAGATCGAATGCCCGGCCCGGATCTGTCTCTCCAGAGCCTGAGACCCGGAGCCGATGCGAGAATGCATCAAGGTAGGTCGCCTGGTAGACGCCGCGCATCCCACCACCGTCCAGGCACAGGACTCGAAACGGATCTTCAATCCCCATATATGCGCCCCCTGTGGGTCCAAGACCACCAAATATGGGACGCTGTCCGCGTTTTCAAGGGCTTCAAGAGTTAGCAGGCTGGAAGATTCGCTACCTGAACCCAACTTCGGCTTAATGGAAAGGCTGCATCGGGTCGCGAGTTGCCCCCCCTCAACAACAGCCGACGCCTACCCTGCCCCCACGCTACAGCCTCACCCTCCTCGCCCGAGGCGGCGCAGGCGTAGCCC
>NZ_BAABJE010000017.1:0-330867 GCF_039543145.1 Lysobacter hankyongensis
TCCCCACGTTCACGTGAGGCTTGGTGCGCTCGAACTTACCCTTGGCCATGATTGCTTCTCTTTGAACTCAACTGGGTTGACGATGAGGTGGTGCTCACGAAAGGAATCGAACCTTCGACCTCCTCCTTACCAAGGAGGTGCTCTACCGACTGAGCTACGTGAGCAACGATGTGGTGATACCGGGTAACGCTACCGGATCTGGTGCCGGCGACCGGGTCGTTCAAGGCGCCGCATTGGAGCGGGAGACGGGAATCGAACCCGCACCATCAGCTTGGAAGGCTGAGGTTCTACCATTGAACTACTCCCGCATCGTGCGGAACTGACGCATCCAGCTTCGGCGCCACCCCTTTGCCGACCGGCGCGGAGATGGTGGAGGGAGGTGGATTCGAACCACCGAAGGCGTAAGCCAGCAGATTTACAGTCTGCCCCCGTTGGCCGCTTGGGTATCCCTCCGGCTGAACAACGTCCGGTAAAACAGTACACGGTGAAAACAGCCCGCAATTCTGACGGCACTCGGATTTGCTGTCAACGCTTGCGGATGCATTCCGGTGTCAGCCCCGTGGATTCAGGGGGATGACGCGGCGGGCAGCGACAACGGATCGCCGGCATAGATGGCGATGTGCGGTTCGCCGTCGACGCCAATCCAGCCGCGGAACATGCCTTCGGTGTTGAACGGCATGCCGATGCGGCCATCGGCACCCAGAACGATCGCGCCGCCATCCCCGCCCATGCCCGGAATTTCGGCATTGATGATCGCATGTCCGGCCTCGACCGGCCCTTCGTTCAGGTAATGCATGCGGCTGCAGACCGCATGCGCGGCGGCGGCACGGATGTAGAACTCGCCCCAGCCGGTGCCCGAAAACGCGCACAGATCGTCCGCCCAGGTGCCGGCGCCGATGATCGGAGCGTCGCCGACCCGCCCGTAGCGTTTGTCGGTCATGCCGCCGGTGGAGGTGCCGGCGGCCAGCGCGCCGCGGGTATCGAGCGCCACCGCGCCGACCGTACCGGTGAAATGGCGGCCCGGGCGACCGTGGTCGATCGCCCCCTGCTCCTTCTCGCGCAACCGTCGCTGCAGTTGCTGCCAGCGTTTTTCGGTGCGGAACCAGGCCGGATCGACCAGCTCCACGCCCTGCGCCTTGGCGAACGCCTCGGCGCCGTCGCCGATCATCATCACGTGCTCGGAGCGGTCCATGATCGCCCGCGCCAGCAGGATCGGGTTCTTGACCCGATGGACGCCAGCCACGGCACCGGCCTTGCGGGTGGCGCCGTCCATGATCGAGGCATCGAGCTCGTTGCGGCCGTCGTGGGTGAAGACCGCGCCGCGACCGGCGTTGAAATGCGGGTCGTCCTCCAGCACGGCGATGGCGGCGATCACCGCGTCCACCGCCGGCTTGCCGGCCTTCAGTTCGGCATGGCCGCGGCGCAGCGCCAGCGCCAGCGCCGCACGGGCGTCGCGCTCGTCCTCCGGCGACAGGTCGCGGCGTTCGACGCCGGCACCGCCGTGGATCGCCAGCATCATCGGGGCGACTTCGCCCAGCCGGCCTCCGGACACGCGATAGGCGCGCTGGAAAATCGGCGCCTCCACCCGGCCTTCGGGCAGATGGACCACGGAACCGGCACCGATTCCGATCACCTCCACCCGGCGCAGCGCGAGCGGCTTGCCGATGACCTGGGCCTCGGCGAAGCCGCCACGGACCAGCCAGGCGCTGCCGGCCGGGTCGGTGGCGTAGATCCGGCCGCTGCCGTCGCCCTCCACCACCAGCGCCGCGCTTTCGTCCACGCCCAGACCGATCAGGCCGCGCCGGGGCGAGCCGGTCATCATTTCGGCCTTGGCAACGAAGGCGAAGAGGCGGCCGAGACGGTCGCGTTCCTTGAAATGGGTGTCGGTGACGACGCCCTTCAGCCGCTCGATGTGCAGGAAATCCTGTTCGATGGTGACCGCTGGGCCGAGCGGATCGGCCAGCGCCTCGGGGCTGCGGATGCTGCCGTTGTCCATCGCGCCGTAGAGGTATTCGCCGAGGATCGCGAGCCCGGCGCTGGTGCCGCCGATCGGCTTGCCGGCGCGGACATGGGCGTCCAGCGCCGCCGCCACCGGCGTGCCTTTCCAGTAGCGGACATAGCGGGCCTGGTCGCCGCCGGCGATGAAGATGCCATCGGCCCGGGCGAGACTGGCGAGCATCTTCGGGTCGTCCGAGGAGCCGCGGCCCTTGAACACGAAGGTCTCGACCGACGCGATGCCGCCGACGTCGCGGTAGAACTCCTCGGCCACTTCGTTGGCCTGCGATGCGCGGAGCACCACCAGATGGCCGTTGCCGGCCTTCTTCAGGAACCAGCGCAGCGCATCGAAATTGCGGTCGCCGCCCCCCATCAGCAGCAGGCCGGGCTCGACCCGGCCGGGAGTGGGCGCAGTCGGATCGCCGATCATGTACCGCCGGTAATCGCGGGCCGCCGCCGGCAGGGCGAACAGCACGAGCAGCAGCGCCGCGATCGACACAAGCGCGAACTGGCGGAACCTGCGATGAACAACGGGGCGTTTCATGCGACCTCTCCTCACCTGGCGAACGGACGGCGTGCGGGCCACGCCCGGGACTGCGTTCGAACAGTAGACGAACGGACGGGCATCTTCCCTCCGCCGCAGGATGTGGCGACCACGCGCGCCGGCGATCCGCTATGGTTCGTGGATGCGCAGCCCGCTCGACGAATGGTTCGTCCGCGAGATCCTCGTCCACGAGGAGGCATTGATGCGCCACCTGCGGCGCTGCTGGCCGCATCGCGACGAGATCCACGACCTGCGTCAGGAAGTCTACGTGCGGGTCTACGAGGCCGCCGCGAAGGGGCTGCCGGCCTCGCCGAAATCCTTCCTGTTCACCAGTGCCCGCAATCTGGTCACCGACCGGCTGCGCCGCGGGCGGGTCGTGTCGATCGAGACGATGGGTGATTTGGAGCCCTTGCACGTCTTGGTGGATGAGGTGTCTCCCGAACGCAGGTTCGGCGGGCGCCAGGCCCTGCGGCGACTCGGCGAGGCGTTCGATCGCCTGCCCGAGCGCTGCCGGGAAGTGCTGTGGCTGCGCCGGGTCGAGGAATTGCCGCAGAAGGTGGTCGCATCGCGACTGGGGATCAGCGAGAAAACCGTGGAAAAGCACGTCGCCAATGGCATCCGCCTGATCGCCGATCACTTCTACGGCGGCGATGCGGCCGCGCACGCCGATCATGCCGGCGAAAGCGGACGCGATGCGGACCGCAGTGCGATGCATGGGCAGGAGGACGGACATGAGCGCGGACAGCAGCGGACGGATTGAGCAGACCGCCGCGACCTGGCTGACGCAGCGCGAAGCCGGCGACTGGTCGGAGGCGGATGCCGGCCGACTGGACGCCTGGCTCGCCGCATCCACCGCACATCGTGTCGCGTTCCTGCGCCTGGAAGCCGCGTGGATGGAGAGCGGGCGGCTGAAAGCACTTGCCGCCGGCCGCGCGACGTCGGGACCGCCGCCGCGCGCGGCACGGGCATCGAGCGCCACCGCCGAGCGCTCGCCGGACGAGACCGGTTGGGTAGAACGGCCCGACGCCCTGACCTTCTCCCCGCGCAGGCCGCCACCGCCGCCGCGCCGGTGGCTGCGGGCGGGGCTGGCCGCGACCGTCGTGATATGCGGCGCACTGGCCGCGTGGAGCTGGCGCGACCTCGCCCGCGCCGACACCGCCACCTATTCCAGCGGCATCGGCCGCCTGCGTGATGTGCGGCTGACCGATGGCTCACAGGCCACGCTGAGCAGCGGCAGCCGCATCGAGGTCGCGATGTCCCGCGGCCAGCGACGGATCGATCTGCGCAGCGGCGAGGCCTTCTTCGATGCCGCCAAGGACCGCGCGCGGCCGTTCGTGGTCGCGGCCGATGCCCGCCGGGTGGTGGCGGTGGGCACCCGGTTCTCGGTCCGCCGCGACGGCCCCGATCTGCGGGTGGTCGTCACCGAAGGGCTGGTGCGGCTGGAGTCCGACCCGGTGCCGGGGCAACCGCCCACGCCGGTGACCCTGCTGCCGGCCGGCAGCACCGCCCTGGCCACCCGCAACGGCGTGCTGGTGCGTACCGGCACCGTTGCGGAAGCCGAGCGCGCGCTCGACTGGCGCGGCGGCTATCTGCATTTCGAAGACACGCCGCTGGCCGAGGCCGCGGCCGAATTCAACCGCTACGGCGGGACGACGCTGGTGATGGGCGATGCGGAGGCCGCCGCCCTGCGCATCGGCGGCAATCTGCGCTGGTCGAACGTGGACGGTTTCGTGCGCCTGCTCGAACAGGGCTTCGGGGTGCGCGCGGAGCGCCGCGGCGATCTGATCGTGCTCCACAGTCGCTGAGCCGGCCGGGCGAGTGGGGATTCGCCGGGTTCGCTCGTCTTGATGGTGTCGGGTGGCCTGCGCTTCGCGGGCCGGACGTACGAAGGGGAAACCAATGCTGAGACCGTTCCGTCTGTTGCTGTTGAGCGTGGCCTGCACCGTGGCGCTGCAGGCGCAAGCCCAGGGGGCCGCCGGCTCCACCACCGGCCCGATCTCGGTGCCTGCCGGCGAACTGCGCGCCGCCCTCGACACGCTGGCCCGACAGTCCGGCACGCAATTGGTCTACCGCTCCGATCAACTCAAGGGCCTGCGCACAGGCGGCGTCCAGGGCGCGCCTTCCGCCGACGCCGCACTGGAAGGCCTGCTGCGCGGCAGCGGTTTCGTCTCGCGCCGCGACCCAGAGTCCGGCGCGGTGGTCATCGTGCGGCGCGACACGCCCCGGCGCGCGCCTGCCGCCCCCGCGCAGGATGAACCCTCCGGTGGCGCCGCGGAGCCCCCGCCCGTTGCCGCGCCGCCCGAAGAACTCGAAAGCGTCGAGGTGACCGGTTCGCGCATCCCGCGGACCCAGATCGAAGGCCCTGCGCCGGTCACGGTGATTTCCGCCCGCGACATCGAGGCGGGCGGATTCACCACGGTGCCGGAGGTGTTGCGCTCGATCACCCAGAACAGCGGCGAGACCCAGAGCCAGCAGTCCGCCAGCGGCGCCGACTTCTCCCCCGGCGCGCAGCAGGTCGATCTGCGCGGCCTCGGCCCGAACCACACCCTGGTGCTGGTCAACGGCCGTCGCATCGCCGACTTCCCGATGCCGTTCAAGGGCCGCAGCAACTTCACCGATGTCTCGAACATTCCGCTGGGCATGGTCGAACGGGTCGAAGTCCTGACCGGCAGCGCCTCCGCGGTCTACGGCTCCGACGCCATCTCCGGCGTGATCAACTTCATCCTGAAGAAGCAGGCCGATGGCACCATCGTCGACGTGCGCTACGGCGACACCACGCGAGGCGGCGGCGAATCGGTGGACGTCAGCCTGACTTCGGGCATCCAGCGCGGCAATTTCAGCGCCGTGTTCGGCGCTGAACTGCAGCACCAGCGCCCGCTATGGGCCTATGAGCGCGACATCCAGGATTCGACGCTCGACGGTCCCACCTCGCGTTCGCGGATCGCGCGTCGCGCGTTCCTGCGCACCAACTGGTACGACGAATATCTCGACCCGGGCCAGGCGACCTGCGAGGGGCTGTCCAACCTCAACGGCGGCAGCACCGGCTACAGCGTCCGTCCGGGCTGGGGCATCGACGGCGACGACGGTTACTACTGTGGCAGCACCGAGTCGATCGGCTACGGCACCGTCATCAGCGAACGCAAGGGCGTCAACGCCTACGGCTCGTTCAATTACAGCTTCGGCAACGGCATGTCGTGGTTCGCCGACGTGCAGCTCGGCTATCACAAGCTCGGCCTGTTCCGCGATGTGACCAGTTGGAGCTACCAGGCGCCTGACGGCAACGAGGACGGCTATTTCTTCAACCAGGCGACCGACCAGATCGAATACTGGCAGCGCCAGTTCAGCCCGGAAGAAATGGGCGGGCTGGATCGCGGCATGATCCGCAATACGCAGAAGACCTTCAGCCTCGCCACCGGTGTCGCCGGCACCTTCGCCGATGACTGGGACTACGAAGCGACGCTCAGCCATTCGCAGTACCGGGCCACCATCGGCTGGCCGCAGATCGTGGCTGCGCGCGCCAATGCTCTCTTCCTCGGTCCGCAGCTCGGCGTCTACGACGACGGCGACGGCGGCCTGTTCCCGATCTTCAACGCCGACCCGTCGCGGCTCTACACCCCGCTGACCCGTCAGGAATACGATTCGATCGCCGCGCGCACCACCTACCAGCCGAAGTCGCGCACCGACACCCTGTCGCTCACGGTCACCAATACCGAGCTGTTCGCGATGCCGGCCGGCCCGGTCGGCTTCGCCGGCGTGGTCGAGTTCGGCAACCAGTCCTACGATCTCAACCCGGACCCGCTGGCGACCCAGTACTACTACTACAGCTGGAAGGATTCCGACGGCCACGGCAGCCGCAACCGCTGGGCCGCGGCCGGCGAAGTGCGCATGCCGCTGCACGAAAGCGTGAACCTGAGCGTGGCCGGTCGTTACGACCAGTACCGCTATTCGGGCAACGAGGTCGGCAAGTTCACCTACAGCGCCGGTCTGGAATGGCGCCCGATCGAATCGCTGCTGGTGCGCGGCTCCTACGGCACCGCGTTCCGCGCCGCCGATCTGCACTATCTCTATGCCGGTCTGGGCAACGACGAGACCTCGGGCATCGATTACTACAACTGCCTCAACGACGATCCCGGCGCCAGCGACTGCTCCGACTACGAAGAAGGCCTGATCCGCACCCGCGAAGGCAATCGCGATCTCGAACCCGAAACCAGCACGTCGTGGACCATGGGCCTGGTGTGGTCGCCCACCGCCGATTTCGACCTGTCGCTCGACTACTTCGACATCCGCATGCGCGACCAGGTGCAGGACATGAGCGTCGCCGAGATCCTGCGCAACGAAGCCGCTTGCCGTCTGGGCGATCTCGATCCGGCCTCGCCGACCTGCGTCGATGCCCTCGCCCGCATCACCCGCGTCAACGGCGACCTGTACGGCGTGTACGTCAATCCGATCAACGTCGCCCGCGAGAACACCAGCGGCGTCGATCTGAGCGCGCATTACCGGCTGTCGACGCGTTTCGGCGATTTCCGCTTCGGCGCCAACCACAGTTGGGTACGCGAGCACGACTATCAGCAGTACGACGGCGACCCGGTGGAAGATCAGCTCGCGGTGAACAGCGGCTTCGACATCCCGCGCACCAAGACCAGCGCCACCGTGGCCTGGAGTCTCGATCGCTGGTCGGCGAGCCTGCACGGCCAGCGTCTGGGCAAGCTGCCGAACTCGGATTCGTACGATCAGGTCTACGATCCCGAAGACGGCGGCAGCCCGTGGATCGGCGCGACCTGGCGCTACAACCTCAGCGCCGGCTATCGCTTCAGCGATGCGGTGCAGATGTCGCTGGCGGTGAACAACCTGTTCGACAAGATGCCGCCCGAGGACGCGACCTACACCGCCTATCCGTACTACGACACCGCGTGGTTCGATTCGGTCGGCCGCAGCGTCTACGTCAACCTGACCTGGAAGTTCGGCGGCACGGCCCGCTGACACGACCTCGACCCCGCCTCCCCCACGGATGCGACAGGCCCTCCCGGCGACGGGAGGGCCTCTTTTTTGGCGCGTCATCAGGATCGGGCGAGTGCGCGCAGGGGTTTCGCGGCGGCTCCCGCAAACGGAACGCCCCGCGCGAGGCGGGGCGTGGTGTCAACGTTTGACGGTGCGGATCAGACGTTGAAGCGGAAGTGCAGCACGTCGCCTTCCTGCACCCGGTATTCCTTGCCTTCCAGGCGCAGGCGGCCGGCGTCGCGGGCGCCGGATTCGCCGCGGTACTTGATGTAGTCGTCGTAGCCGATGGTCTCGGCGCGGATGAAGCCCTTCTCGAAATCGGTGTGGATCACCGCGGCGGCCTGCGGCGCGGTCGAACCGGCCTTGACGGTCCAGGCACGGACTTCCTTCACCCCGGCGGTGAAATAGGTCTGCAGGCCCAGCAGCTTGTAGGCGGCGCGGATGACGCGGTTCAGCCCGGGCTCGTCCAGACCGAGATCGGCGAGGAAGGTGTCGCGGTCGGCGTCGTCGAGCTGGCTCAGCTCTTCCTCGATCGCGGCCGACACCGGCACCACTTCGGCGCCCTCGCCCGCCGCGCGGGCGCGCACGGCGTCGAGATGCGGGTTGTTCTCGAAGCCGTCCTCCAGCACGTTCGCGACATACATCACCGGCTTCAGCGTGAGCAGGAACAGATCGCGCACCGCCGCCTTGTCGTCGTCGGACAGGCCCAGCGCGCGCGCCGGCTTGCCGCTGTCGAGACCGGCGCGAACCCGCGCCAACACCTCGACCCGCGCCTTGGCATCCTTGTCGCCGGTCTTGGCCGAACGCTCGGCGCGCTGCAGCGCCTTCTCGACCGATTCCAGATCGGCCAGCGCCAGTTCGGTATCGATGGTCTCGATGTCGGCGATCGGATCGACCTTGTTGTTGACGTGGATGACGTCCGCGTTCTCGAAGCAGCGGACCACGTGGGTGATCGCGTCCACTTCGCGGATGTGGGCGAGGAACTTGTTGCCCAGGCCTTCGCCGCTGGCCGCGCCGGCGACGAGACCGGCGATGTCGACGAACTCGACCGCGGTCGGAATGCATTTCTGCGGCTTGACGATTTCCGCAAGCGCGTTCAGGCGCGGATCCGGCACCGGCACGATGCCGACGTTCGGTTCGATCGTGCAGAACGGAAAGTTGGCCGCGGCGATGCCCGCCTTGGTCAAGGCGTTGAAGAGGGTCGATTTGCCGACATTCGGCAGACCGACGATGCCGCATTTGATGCCCATGGCGATTCCTGGTTCCGGAGCGACTCGTAAAGTCAGACGTCGGCGGCCGATCCCGGCAGGAACCGGCCGCCGACGTCTGCCCTCACCTGGGGGTGTGCAGTTTCGTCATCGCGTCCATGTGGTTGCCGGATACCGCCAGCGGCAGCGCCGCGAGCGCGTCGTCGATGGCGCGCAGGATCAGCGCCTCGTCGTCCTTGCCCGGGCGGCCCAGCACCCACGGCGTGACCTTGTCCTTGTGACCCGGATGCCCGATCGCGACCCGCAAGCGGTGGAATTTGCCGTGGCCGAGCAGCTTGATGATGTCGCGGAGCCCGTTCTGGCCGCCGTGGCCGCCATCGAACTTGAAGCGGGCGACGCCGGGCGGGAGATCCAGCTCGTCGTGGGCGACCAGCATCTCTTCCGGCTCGATCTTCCAGTAGCGCAGCGCGGCGGTGACCGATTTGCCGCTGAGGTTCATGTAGGTCGCGGGCTTCAGCAACCAGACGCTCTGGCCACCGATCTCGACCTTGGCGGTCTCGCCGAACAGTTTGCTCTCCAGCCCGAAACGACCCCCGCACTGCTGCGCGAGGGCGTCCACAAACCAGAACCCGGCGTTGTGCCGGGTTCTGGCGTGTTCGGGACCGGGATTGCCCAGCCCGACGATGAGGCGCAAACCTGTCATAAGCCTTGTCGATCGGATCGCGGAATTCCGTAGGAGGGCCTTCAGGCCCGAGCTTTTTCCGAACACATCGCCGTGATCTTTGTAAATCTCGGGCCTGAGGGGCCCTCCTACGCGCGCGTGGGGTAATGCTCGGGGCTGAAGCCCCTCCTACAGGAATGCCGCGAATAATCGTCGCGGGGCGACGATTACTTCTGGTCCTTCTTGGTGACCTTGGAGGCCGGCACTTCGGCCGCGGCCGGCGCGTCGGCCGACTCGGCTTCTTCCTTGCCGTGCTTGGCGATGACCACCGCCAGATCGTGTTCCTTGCCCAGCTTGAGTTCCGGGATGGACACGCCGTTCGGCAGCTTGAGGTCCGACAGGTGCACGATGTCGCCGACGGCGAGCTCGGACAGATCGATCTCGATGTACTCCGGCAGATCCTGCGGCAGGCACTCGATCACCACTTCGTTCAGCTCGTGGGTCACGACCACTTCGGCGGACTTGCCGGCCGGCGACTTGTCTTCGTTGAGGAAGTGCAGCGGCACCGCGGTGCGCAGCGCTTCGTTCTCGTTCACGCGCTGGAAGTCCAGATGCATGATCTGCTGCTTGAACGGATGGCGCTGCATGTCGCGCAGCAGCACCTTCTGCACGTCGCCGCCGAGGCTGAGGTCGAGGATCGACGAGTAGAACCACTCGTGCTGGCTGGCCAGCCAGATGGCTTCATGGTCGATCTGGATGCTGACCGGCTTGAGTTCGCCACCGTAGACGATGGCGGGGATCTTGGCGGCATGGCGAAGGCGGCGGCTCGCACCCTTCCCTTCGTCCGTGCGGCGTTCGACCTTGATTTCGTGGGTTGTTGCCATTTCGATTGCTCACTTTTGCTTGCGATGAACCGCCTCGCGGCGGTGATTCGACTTCTCCGCGACCAGAGAAGCCGGCTCGATGCCCGCAGACGCGGACGTCGGAAAAACGTGGTACAGCAATATCAGTCGACGTACAGCGAACTGACCGATTCGCCGAACGCGACCCGGCGGATCGTTTCGGCGAGCAGTTCGGCGACGCCGAGCTGGCGGATGCGGGAGCAGCCGCGGGCCGCTTCGGACAACGGGATGGTGTCGGTCACCACCAGTTCGTCCAGCTGCGACTTGTTCAGATTGTCGATCGCCGGTCCCGACAGCACCGGGTGGGTGCAGTAGGCGATCACCCGCTGCGCGCCCTGCGCCTTCAGCGCCGCCGCGGCGGCGCAGAGGGTCCCGGCGGTGTCGACGATGTCGTCGACCAGCACGCAGGTCTTGCCGGACACGTCGCCGATGATGTTCATCACCGTGGCGACGTTGGCGCGCGGGCGGCGCTTGTCGATGATCGCGAGGTCCGCGTCGTCGAGGCGCTTGGCGATCGCGCGGGCGCGGACCACGCCGCCTACGTCCGGGGACACCACGATCAGGTTGTCGGTGCCGTAGGCGCGCCAGATGTCGGCGAGCAGCAGCGGCGACGAATACACATTGTCGACCGGGATGTCGAAGAACCCCTGGATCTGGTCGGCGTGCAGATCGACCGTGAGCACGCCGTCGGCACCCGCGACGGTGAACATCTTCGCGGCGACCTTGGCCGTGATCGGCACGCGCGAGGAGCGCGGACGACGATCCTGGCGGGCGTAGCCGAAATACGGCACCACCGCGGTGACGCTGGCGGCCGAAGCGCGCTTCAGCGCATCGATGATCACCAGCAGCTCCATCAGGTTCTCGGCGCTCGGCGCGCAGGTCGGCTGCACGACGAACACTTCCTGGCGGCGCACGTTCTCTTCGATCTCGACCTGCACTTCGCCGTCGGAGAAGCGCGTGACCAGCGCCTTGCCGGGGCGTACGCCGAGCTCCCTGCAGACCGCCTCGGCCAGCGGGCGGTTGGCGTTGCCGGAGAAGATCAACAACTGACGATCGTCTTGCATGGTGGCTCCGCTTCGCTCTGACCGTGGCGGGAGGGTGGAACCCCGCGAGCGGGATTCCATCGGGTGTGGCAGGGGCGGAAGGATTCGAACCTACGAATGCCGGGATCAAAACCCGGTGCCTTAACCACTTGGCGACGCCCCTTCGTTGAAGCCGGCGATGCGGGCATCGTTCCATCGGGAACGCGGCCGTACCGTCGACTTCCGACGGCCCGCTCGCGCGGTCCGTCAGTCCGTTCCGAGCGCATCCAGCAGCGGCGAGCGCGAGGCGCCTGCGGCGACCCAGGCGGCGACGCCGGGAAGCCGTTGGGCCATCATCACGGACAGCGCACGCTCGGCGGATCCGCGATCGGCGAATTCGACGAAGCACACGCTGCCCGAACCGGTCAGACGCGGTGTGCCGACACTGCGCAAGCCCTCGAACACGGCCTCGACGGCGGGTTCGCGGCGACGCAGGACCGGCTCGAACGCGTTGCCGAGCGCCTGCCCTTGCAGGAATGGGTCCGAAACGAAGTCGGATATTGTCGCGGCTGGGGCATTTCGCGTCAATTCAGGCGCTTGGAACAGGGCCGCGGTCGCGGCATGCACGCCTGGCGCGACCAGCAGATACCAGGCCTGCGGCAGCTCAAGCGGGGTCAGGCGTTCGCCCAGCCCCTCGGCCCAGGCATTGCGGCCGCGCACGAACACCGGCACGTCCGCGCCCAGACGCAGGCCGAGATCGGCCAGGGCATCGGCGCCCAGCCCGCAGCCCCAGAGCCGGTCCAGCACCCGGAGCACGGTCGCGGCGTCGCTGGAGCCACCGCCAAGGCCGCCGCCCGCGGGAATGCGTTTTTCGACGGCGATATCCGCTCCAAGCGCGACGTTGGCTGTCGTTTGCAGCAACTTCGCCGCCCGCACCGTCAGATCATCGGCCGCTTCGACGCCCGGGACGGAGGGGCCATGACGCAGGATCCGGCCGTCGTCGCGCACCCGCAGGCGCAGGGTGTCGCCCCAGTCCAGCAGACGGAAAACGGACTGCAGTTCGTGGTACCCGTCGGGGCGGCGACCGACGATGCGCAGGAACAGATTCAGCTTGGCCGGGGCCGGCCAAGAGGACCAACCGTCCGCAGACCGGTCGTCGTCAATCGGCGCCGCACTCATGGGCTGGCGAAGGTCCAGTCCTCGATCGCCAGCCGGACCCGGGCATCGCCGGCCTGGGCTTCGATCCTGGCCGGCAGATCCGGCTGCCCGGCCGGGCCGGGACGCCATTCGGGATAGCGCACGGTCCAGCCGGACTGACGCAGCTCCGCGACCCGGCCTTCGGCGTCGTACACCACCGACTCGACAGGGACGCCGGCCGCCGGGGCGCCGCGCACCCAACTCCCGAGCTGCTGCAGCGGCACCCGCCAACCGGTGGTCTGCAGCAGGAGATCCTCGGCGGACGCGCCCTCGCGCGGGCCGCCATCGAGACCTTCGATCCGGCCGGCGCGCGAGCGCAGATCGCCGCTCAGGCGCCAGCTCTGCCGGGTGACCGGGGCGCTGAGCGCGATGCTGTAGCGGTCGGGCCCGGATTGCTCCCACTCGATCCGCCCGCTGCCGCCCTTGTCGCCCCTGCTGATCGCGGCGCGACCGGAAAACGACCAGGTCTCGTACAGCGACAGCCATTCGCCGCGGATGCGCTGGCGCTCGGCCAACGCCTCGGCCGACAGCGGCGGTGCGGTCCGGGTCGGCGCGGTCGTGGCGCAACCGGCGAGCGCGACGACGAAACCGAAAACGGCCAGTCGCAGGGTCATGCCGCCGGCTTCGCGGGCAGCGGCGGCAGGACCACGCCGGTCTTTTCGATCGCGCGCTTCAGCGATCGGTTTTCGGGATCGATCTTCCGCGATTCCTCGAAGAATCTGCGGGCCTCGTCCTTCTGTCCCAGCACCCACAGCACTTCAGCGACGTGGGCGGCGATCTCCGCGTCCTTCTGTTTGGTATAGGCGCGGCGCAGTTCGGTCAGCGCCTCCTCGTTGCGGCCGAGGCGATACAGCACCCAGCCGTAG
Organism: Lysobacter hankyongensis; assembly: GCF_039543145.1. Classification (NCBI taxonomy): domain Bacteria; kingdom Pseudomonadati; phylum Pseudomonadota; class Gammaproteobacteria; order Lysobacterales; family Lysobacteraceae; genus Lysobacter; species Lysobacter hankyongensis. The sequence continues at coordinate 13,394 of NZ_BAABJE010000017.1, forward strand.
CTGTCGATGATCGCGGCGCTGTCCGGCTGCGCGGCGATGGCGCGCGAGATCAATTCCAGCGCTTCCTGATAACGCTCGGTGCGGTCGGCCAGGGTGTAACCCAGCGCGTTCAGCGCGTTCACATCGTCGGCGTCGGTCGCGAGGATCGTGCGGAAGTCGGCCTCGGCGCGCGGAATGTCGTCGCGGCGCTCCCACATGAGCGCGCGGGCGTAGAGCAGTTGCACATCGTCCGGAAACGCGGCCAGCCCGCGGGCGAAGCTGTCCAGTTCCGCATCGAGCTTGCCGTCGTCCTTGTGCAGTTCGGCTTCGAGCAGATAGGCGTCGCGCCGTGTTTCGTCCTCGGCGTCGGCGTCGGCCTGCAGTTCGCGCAGGCGGGCGAACGCTTCCTCGCCGCGCTTGAGCTTGTGCAGCACGGTCGCGCTGCGCAGCCGCGCCTGCCAGCGCTGCGGGCCGCCCGGGACGCTGGCGTACCACTCCAGGGCCTCGTCGTGGCGTTCGATGAATTCGGCGATCTGGCCGAGCAGCAGCCTACGCTGCGGGTCCGGCGCGGCGGAATCGCGCTTCAGTTCGTCGTAGACCCGACCCACGCCGGGCTTGTCGTCGGCCTGGGCGAGATACGCCGCGCGCAGGGTGTAGCTGCGCTCGTTCTGCGGGCCGCGCGCGATGACCTCGGCGGCGCGCACGTGATCGCCCAGTTCGCTGTATTCGCGGGCGACCGCATACACCAGTTCCGGCGAGCCCCGGGGGGATTCCAGCAGCGCGGCGAGCACCTTGCGGGCCTCGTCTTCCTTGCCGGCTTCGCGCAGCTGGCTGGCGCGCAGCAGCGCCACCGCGGGTTCGTCGGGAAATTTGGCGACGACCCGGGCGACGATCTGTTCCGAGAGGTCGTTGCGCTGCAGTTGCTGCGAGAACTCGCCGAAGGCCAGCCAGGCGTTGAGTTCGTCGGGAATCGAATCGATGAGGCGACCGAGCAGGCGGCCGGTGAGTTTGGGGTCGCCGGAACCGGCGTCGAGCGCCAGCAGCGCATAACGCCAGCCGTCCTTGTCCGGCGCCTGGCCGCGCTCGCCGCGCATCAGGATCTGCAGTTCGCGGAAGGCCGCGCGCTCGTCCTTGCGACGCAGGGCCAGGGTGGCCTCGGCATTCCGCATCGCCGGCGAGCGTTCGGTGCTGGCGCGCCAGAGTTTCAGCGCGGCGGCTGCGCGGGCGTCGTCCTTGGCCAGCAGCGCGATGCGGGTGGCGCGCTCGGCCAGGACCGCATCGCCCGGAGCGGCGCGGGCGGCGTCGAGGTACCAGCGGGCGGCTTCGTCGAGCTTGCCCGCCTGCAGCGCGTATTCGCCGGCCATCGCCGGCGCCAGCGGGTCGCCCTCGGCTGGATCGGCAGCGAATGCCGCCACGCTCGCCAGCGCCAGCGCCAGACCGAGGAACCGCGACGCCCGGCGTCCGCGCCGGGAAAGGGAGAACGGGGATGCGGGCATCGGCAAGGTTGGGCCGTAAACTATGCGGAATCGCCAGCTTACCCGAACCGCCTGAACGGACCCGTCCCGGTCGTCACGCCCGCATGTCCCATCTCATCGCCCTCGGCATCAACCACGAGACCGCGCCGGTCGCCCTGCGCGAACGGGTGGCGTTCTCCGAAGATGCCCTGCCGGCGACCCTGGCCGCGCTGCGCGGATTGCCGGGGGTCGAGGAAGTGGCGCTGCTGTCCACCTGCAATCGCACCGAGATCTACGCCCTGACCGGCGGCGACGGCGACGCGCTGGCCGACTGGCTGGCCGCGAATCCGCAGGACGGCGGCAGCGCGGGCGGTGGGCGGGCGCCGCTGGCGCTGCACGACTATCTTTACCAACACCGCGACGATGCCGCCGTCCGTCACCTCTTCCGGGTCTCCACCGGCCTGGATTCGCTGGTGCTCGGCGAACCGCAGATCCTCGGCCAGGTGAAGCAGGCCTGGGCCGCCGCGCGCACCGCCGGCACGCTGGGCAACCGCCTCGACCGCCTGTTCCAGCACGCCTTCGTCACCGCCAAGCGCGCGCGCACCGACACCCGCATCGGCGCCAATCCGGTCTCGGTGGCCTCCGCCGCGGTGCGCATGGCCGAAGACACCTTCGCCCGGCCGTCGGACAGCACCATCCTGCTGATCGGCGCCGGCGAAACCATCGAACTCACCGCGCGGCATCTGGTGCAGGCGAAAGCAAAGCGGCTGTTGTTCGCGAACCGCACCCTCGCCCACGCCCAGGAACTGGCCAGCCGCTGCGGCGGCGTGGCGCTGCCGCTGACCGAACTGGAGCGTCACCTCGGCGAGGCCGACATCGTGTTCTCGGCCACCGCCGCGCGCGACCCGATCCTGCATCGCGCCCAGGTCGCCGCCGCGCTGAAACGCCGCCGGCACCGGCCGATGCTGCTGCTGGATCTGGCCGTGCCGCGCGACATCGCCGAGGACGTGGCCGAACTGGAAGACGTGTTCCTCTACACCGTCGACGATCTCGAACGGGTGATCGAAGACAACCGCCGCAGCCGCCGCGAAGCCGCGGACGCCGCCGAGGCCATCATCGAACTGCAGGTGTCGCGCTTCGTCGAAACGCTCAACGCCAGCGCCCACAACGGTTCGCTGAAACAACTGCGCGCGCACGGCGAAGCGGTGCGCGACGAGTCGCTGGCCAAGGCGCAGCAGATGCTGGCCGCCGGCCACGATCCGGCCGAGGTGTTGAACCAGCTCGCGCACACCCTCACCAACCGTCTGCTGCACGCACCCACCGCGGCCCTGCGCGAAGCCGCGCTCAACGGCGATGTCGACATCGTCCGCGCGGCCGAAAAACTGTTCCCGCACCATATCGCCCACAGCCGGCTGGCCGATGCGGTCGACCGCGGACTGCATCCCGAACCCCACGCGCCCCGCGATGACGCCGACCCTGCGCCGCAAGCTTGAAGCGCTGGCCGAGCGCCGCGAGGAAATCGAACGCCTGCTCGCCGATCCGGCGACGGTGAACGATGCCGCCCGGTATCGGGCGCTGATGCGCGAGTTTTCGCAGCTCGAACCCATCGCCACCGGCCTCGCCGCCGAACGCCAGGCGCGGGCTGATCTGACCGCCGCCGAAGCCATGCGCGACGACCCCGAACTCGCCGAACTGGCGGAGGAAGAGATCGTCGCGGCGCAGGCGCGCCTGAGCGAACTCGACGATGCGCTGATGGCGCAACTGATCCCGAAGGATGCGCGCGACGACGGCGGCATCTATCTCGAAGTGCGCGCCGGCACCGGCGGCGACGAGGCCGCGATCTTCGCCGGCGACCTGTTCCGCATGTATGCGCGCTATGCCGAACGCCAGGGCTGGAAGGTCGAGGTGGAATCCGCGAGCCCCGGCGAACACGGCGGCTTCAAGGAAATCATCGCCCGCGTCGACGGCCGCGGCGCGTACTCGAAACTCAAGTTCGAATCCGGCACCCATCGCGTGCAGCGCGTGCCCGAGACCGAATCGCAGGGCCGCATCCACACCTCCGCCGCGACGGTCGCGATCATCGCCGAGGAGGCCGGCGAGATCGAGATCGAGATCAATCCGGTGGACCTGCGGGTCGATACGTTCCGCTCCAGCGGCGCCGGCGGCCAGCACGTCAACAAGACCGACTCGGCGATCCGCATCACCCATCTGCCCAGCGGCGTGGTCGTCGAATCGCAGACCGAACGCAGCCAGCACGCCAACCGCGACAAGGCGATGAAACGCCTGAAGGCGATGCTGCTGGAAGCCGAAACCAGCCGGCGCGAAGCCGCGCAGGCGCAGGAACGCAAGCTGCAGGTCGGCAGCGGCGACCGCAGCCAGCGCATCCGCACCTACAACTTTCCGCAGGGCCGGATCACCGACCATCGCGTCGAAGGCCTCACCCTCTACGATCTGCCGAACATCATGGAAGGCGGCATCGACGGCCTCATCGAGCGCCTCGCGCGCGAGCACCAGGCGGACGAACTCGCGCGGCTGACCGCCGCGGCCTGATCGCCGTCTTTCCGCACGCGCGCATCTCGCACGATGCGTCGTGCGCCATGCATCGCGCAAGGCCGTTTCCATCACGAAAAAATGGCTATCCCGTTGCCTGCGCGTTAAACCGCCGGCCGCGCGTCGACTGTCGCGGCAGCGTTCATCCATGCGGCGATCCAATGTCGCTCCGACACCACAGGAGCGCCGCCATGCAAGACACGACACTGCAGTCCCCCATCGCCCAGGATCAGATCGCGCAGTTCGAGACTCTCCGCAAGCTCGTGGACGATCTGCAGATCGCGATGCTGACGACCGTCGCCGCCGACGGCACGGTGATTTCGCGGCCGGTGCAGACCCTCGACTTCGATGCCGACGGCGTGCTCTGGTTCGCGACCGCCGCGAGCAGCGACAAGGCCCAGGAAATCCGCCACAACCCGCACGTCGGCCTCGGCTACGCCGACCGCCGCGACAACAGCTACGTCTCGATCTCGGGCCCGGCACGGCTCGTCCGCGACCAGGCGCGCATCGATGCCCTGTGGTCGCCGGCGATGTCGATCTTCTTTCCGCAGGGCAAGGACGATCCGGACCTGAGCCTGATCCGGGTGGAAATCGAACGTGCGGAATACTGGAACGGGCCGGGCACGATCGTCGGCAAGATGCTCTATCTCGCCGCCGCAGCCATCACCGGCAATCCGGGCGTGATGAACGACAACGCGGTGATCGAGCCGAAAATGATGGCGTGAGAACGCAGCAACGCAGGCCGACGCACCCCCGCCACACGGTGGCTTCCGGTAAAGCGGCCTGACCCGCCATTCGGCGATTGAAAACCAGGTCGCTGCGTTTGCGGCATTGAACAGCGGGCTGAAGCCCGCTCTACCCATGGATGCGGCGGCCTGAAGGCCGCCCTGCCCGATACGCGTGCGCACCAACATCGCTACCGCCGCTTCGCCACCGCGATCGCTGCGTAGTGCGCGAAATACCACGCCGCGCGCACGCGGCCGAGGCCTTCGACGTTGCGGTAGATGTTCCACTGCCAGCGTGCGGCCCGGCGCTTGTCGGCGGACAGCGAACCGCTGCGGACGAGATACTCGGCCAGCGGCGCGTCCGTCGGCACCCGGCGGGCGATACCGGCGCGACGCACCATCTGCAGCCAGAACACGTAGTCCTCGTGGCCGATGCGCTGGAACCGCGCCTCGCCGAGCGCACGGTCGTACAGGCCGGTGAGGTTGCCGATGCGATTGCTCTTGAGCATGTCGGCGTACCCGACCTCGGCCGGCGGCCGCACCAGCGACAGCGTGCGTCCGTCTTCGCCGAAGCGCCGGTACGCGGTGTAACTGATCGCGCCGCCGATCGCGCGCAGGTGCGCCAGTTGCAGCGCGAGTTTCTCCGGCAGCCAGCGGTCGTCGCTGTCCAGAAACGCGATGTGGCTGCCGGTCGCGGCCTCCAGCCCGGCGTTGCGCGCGTCGGCGACGCCCCCGTTCTGCGGCATGCGGATCGGCACCAGCCGCGGCTCGCGCGCGGCGACTTCCTGCACGATCTCCCAGGTCGCATCCTTCGAACGGTCGTCGATCAGCAGCAGCTCGACATCGGCGTGGGTCTGCGCGAACACCGAATCCATCGATGCGCGCAGCGTGGCGGCGGCGTTGTACGCCGGCATGACGACGCTGACTTTCGCAGTCCCGGCGATGGCGCTCACTTTCGCCGTCCCGGCGATGGCGCCGACGTTCGTCGCCGCGTCGCTCACGCGCCGCGCATCCTGCGTCCGCCGATCCACGACGATCGCGGCGCCGGCAACAGATAGTCGCGGTATTGCCCGGGGTCGCCCTGCTCGCCCGCTTCCGCGGCCTTGATGATGTTGTACGCCTCGCGCGCGGTGACGTAGTGCAGCACGTGGCGCACGCCGTCGTTGTAGCGGCTTTCGAGATAGCGATGCATCGCGTCCACCGGTTCGCCCAGCAGGGTGTCGATGTCGTGTTCCTGGGTGCCGTGGGTGTGGATCTTCACGAAGATCCAGTCCGGACGCCCTTCGACGTGCACGCCGGTTTTGACCCACAGGTCGACGCGCGCTTCGGTCGGCGGGCAGTTCCTGCGGATGTCGGCGTTCTCGATCCGCGGCATCACGCCGAGGCGGCGCTCGCGCCAATTCAGGCCCAGCGGGCCCTGCACGATCATCAGATCGCCGCGGGTGCCGCCGCCGACCTTCACCGGATCGCCGTGATCGTGCGATTTCGGCGCATGCGGATCGTCGGTGGCGTAATAGATCCGATTCGCGGCCGCGGTCTGGGTGTCGCTCGGCGCCGAAGGCAGGGTGAAATCGGCATAGCAGCCGAGCTCGCGCAGCAGGATCAGTTCGTTGTTCAGCCCGCACCAGCGACCGTCGGCGCGCGAATTGTCCAGGCACCAGTTGCCGTGGATGAAGCCGAAACGCAGTTGCCCGGTTTCGGGGTCGCGCGGCAACGCGCCGTGCTTCTCGTGCAGGGTCTTGCAGAAGCGTCCGATCGACGCGCGGAAATTCGGCTCGGTATCGTTGTCGTGGTGCAGATGCACCTCGATCTCGCCGAAGCCGTCGCCGCACAGCGCCGCGATCTTGTCGAGGTGCTCCTCGGCGTATTCCTCTTCCGGATAGAAGAAGCTGTGCTGCGGCGGACGGCCGTCGGCATCGCGGTGGCGGCCGGCCATCTCGCGATACTCCGCGCACCAGCGGTCGACGCGGCGGCGCTGCGTCTCCAGGTCGGCGCCCTTCCACATCGGTTCGAAGTGGTCGACGAAGCAGAACATCACGTGCACCGGCCGATCGGTCGCCACCGGCGCGCGGCGGCGCAGATAATCGCCCAGCCACAGATGCATGTTGCGCCTGCGCATGTCGCGCACGACCACCGCCGTCGCGACGAGGCCGAGCGCGAGCGCCGCAAGCACGGCGACGAGCGTCGCGCTCATGGGCGCCCCCGGTGTCCGTGTCCGATCTTCATGGAGTCCCCCCATACATCCGATTCATGTCCTCACGCCGCCTGCAGCGGTTCGAACGCGAAACCCTCGCCCACCCACACCGGCAGCATCGTTTCCAGCAGGCGCAGCGACAGCCCGCCGTCGTCGTGCATCAGCAGGATCTCGCCGGCGCGAGGCGGATGGCGGCGGGCCGAGGCGATGAGTTCTTCGGCGCTGCGTTGGCTGTAATCGAGACTGTCGTAGGACCAGTACGCGATCCGGCGGCCGCGGCGGACGCAGTCGAGCACCATCGGCCGCGGCATCACGCCGCGCGGCGGGCGGAAGTCGTGTTGCGGCAGGCCGTCGAAGGACTGCAGCAGGCGGTCGGTGCGTTCGATCTCTTCGCGCTGCGCCGCCAGGTCCAGCCGCTCGAACTGCGGATGGCTCCACGAATGATTGCCGATGGCATGGCCTTCGCGCAGGATCCTCGCGACCACGTTCGGATGCCGCTCGGCCTCGCGGCCGATCAGGAAGAAGGTGGCGCGCGCACCGTGCGCGGCGAGCAGATCGAGCAGCGCGGGGGTGTGCTCCGGATGCGGGCCGTCGTCGAAGGTCAGATGCAGCACGCGGCGCCGGCGCACGCCACGGGTGAGCACCCAGCGGTTCGGCAACCAGCGCAGCACCTGCAATTTCCTGGGACGTGGATTCATGCGACAAGGGTCCGGCGAAGACGGGCATCGCATGCGGGTGCGACGACGCGGGGCGCGACAGGATACCTGCTCATGCGTCGCCCGCCTTCCCGCGATAGAGCGATTCGTAGCGCGCCGCCATGGTGGCGATGGAGGCCTCGCGCAGCGCCCAGTCGCGACCCGCGGCGCCCAGCGCGACGGCGCGCGCGGGATCGCGCAGCAGCGCGGCGAAGGCATCGGCCAGGGCATCGGCGCGCGACGGCGGCACCAGCAGGCCGTTGCGGCCGTCGGCCACGATTTCGCGATTGCCGCCGACGTCGGTGGCGACGATCGGCAGACCGCTGGCGCAGGCTTCGAGCAGCGCCATCGAATAGCCTTCGCTCAGCGACGACAGCGCGAACACGTCGAAGCCCTGCAGCAATTGGCGCACGTCGCTGCGATCGCCGAGGAAGCGCACCGCATCGGCGATGCCGAGCGATACCGCAAGCGATTCCAGCGCTGCGCGCAGCGCGCCATCGCCCACCAGCACCAACGCGGTATCCGACCACTCGGCATGCAGCGTCGCGAACGCGCGCAGCAGGGTCGCCTGATCCTTGACCGGATTGAGCCGGCCGACGCTGCCGACGATGCGCGTGCCGGGCGGCAGATCCAGCACACGGCGCAGCGACACGCGGCGTTCCTCGCTGGCGGCGGAAAACGCGTCGACGCGGATGCCGTTCGGCACCGACAGCAGCCCATGGCGCGGGCGCACGCCCTGCGCGGCGAACTTCGCGCGCGCGGCTTCGCATACGGCGGCGACCGCATCGGTGCGGCCCATGCTGCGGCGATAGAGCCATTCGCCGCGACTGCGCGGACGCGCCGCACCCATGCCATGGCGGGTGTTGATCAGCCGCAGCGGACGCCGGCCGAGCGTCGCCGCGACCGCGTGATAGTGCGCGTTGGCGTTGTGGGTGTGGATCACCGCCGAGGGTAAGGCGCACAGCTGCGCGTGCAGGCCGCGGATCGCGGCCGGATCGAATCCACCGCGCTTGCGGCAGGCGTGGACCGCGATGCCCTGCGCCTCGAGTTCGCCGGCGAGCGCGCCGGGCTCGAACAGGCAGACCACGCGACAGCGATGTCCCGCCGCCCGCTGGGCGATGGCCAGATCGATCACCATCCTTTCGAGCCCACCGCGTTCGAGATTCTCGACGACATGGACGATGTCGAGCGGCGCGGCAAGCGGCGCGGAGTCGCTCATGTCGGCAGCTCGCAGATGGTGACCCGGCGCTTGCCGCTGGCGGTGAGCGCGATCGCGTCCACGGTCTCGAAATCGATGACCACGCCGTCGCCGGCGAGCTTGCGGATCCCGTCGCGGATCAGCGCGTGTACCGACGGGTCGTAGCCTGCATCCGGCACCAGCCGCACCAGCAACGTGTCGAGCGTCTTCTGCACGACCTGGTACTGCTTCACGCCGGTGACGGGCAGGAACACGTAGACGATGTACTCGCCCGGCAGGAGGCGGCCGTCGCGCAGGCGCAACGCATCGAGCTTGCGTCCGTCGACTTTCGCCAGCTTGGGCAGGCCGCGGCCACAACTGCAGTGCGCGTGCCCGGGCGTGCCGAGATCGCCGTTGACGTAGCGCATCAGCGGCATGCCGTAGTTGTGCAGATCGGTGACGATCAGGTCGCTCGGCGCGGTGGCCTGCGGCCCGGCGGCGAACTCGACGTGGAGATGATCGATGTTCATGTGCAGACCATCGCGGGCCTCGCACTCGGCCGCGATCAGCATGAATTCGCGGCAGCCGTAGGTGTCGTAGGCCGGCGCGCCGAACACCCGCTGCAGCAGCTCGCGCTGATGCGGATGCAGGGCCTCGGCGGCACCGAGGATGCGCTGCGGACGATGCGGCGTGCGGCCATGGCGCTCGATCCACTGCGCCAGTTCGACCAGCGGCCCGACGTAGGACACGATGGTTTCGGGCCGGAAGCGGTCGAACGCGTCGGCATACTCGGCCATCCGCCGCTCGTCCATGTCGAACGCGTTGAGCATGCGGCGGTTGAAGGCGGCGTGGTACAGCCGGTCCTTGAACAGCGCGACGCCGGCCGGCGCCGCCACCGGCGCGCCCCAGAGATAGGCGGTGCGCTGGCCGAGATGCGCGCCGGACCAGGCATAGCCGCGGAACATCACCGCGACCCGGCGCTCGTAGCTCTCGCGGGTGTAGCCGAAGCGCAGCGGCTCGCCGGTGGAACCACCGGTGGTCTTGAAGTAGAGCTGGCCGCGATGCGCCGGCGCGATCATCGCATCGGCATGCGCGCGGATCTCGGGCTTGGTCAGCAGCGGCAGCTTCGCGTAGTCCTCGCGACTGCGGATGTCGGCCGCATCGGCGACGCCCGCCCGGCCCCAGAACTCGCGGTAGAAGGGCACCTGCGTCCAGCAGTGCGCGATCAGCGCCTGCAGCTTGCGCCACTGCAGCGCCTGCAGTTCGTCGACGGAACGCCACTGGTCACGCTCGTATTCGCGCAGATGACGCAGGGTGTCGCGGCGGCGCAGCCCGGACTCGTAGGCCGGATACAGCACCTTGCGGAACAGCGATTCGTAGAGACCGCTCATGTCGGGCTTCCCGCGGTCGCGGGTGCGACCATCGGCGCGCGCGCATGCGCCCAGGCGAGCAGGCGCGCGCCCAGCCGCGGATGCCCGCGCAGCAACCGCTGGTGCAGCTGCTGCATGTGCGCGATGTCGTTGCGGGTCCAGCAGCCCAGCGCCAGGGTGATCGGCAGATACAGCGTCGCCAGCGCTCCGCCGACCAGCAGCTCGGCGAGCGCCGGCAGGTGGTGATGCACCAGCAGCAGCGGCGATGCCGCGAGCGTGCTCGCGAGGATGGTGCGCGCGAGCCGGCCCCAGTCCGGCGCGGTGCCGCATTCGCGGATCGCCAGCGTGGTGTACGCGATCACGTTCACCGCGGCCACCACCGCATAGGCGATCAGGGCGCCGCGCAGGCCGTCGATGTGGATCAGCCAGGCGTCCAGCCCGAGCTTCAGCAGGCCGCAGACGATGATCAGCGCGAGCACCGCGCGCTGGCGGTCGGCGCTGATCAGCAGGCTCGACGCGCCCTGCGCGGAGGTGATGAGCGCGGCGCCGGCGAGGCAGACCGCGAACACGGTCGAGGCTTCCTCGTACTGCACGCCGTACAGCAGATCGATCAGCGGATCGGACAGCACCATGCCGAAGGCCACCAGCGGCGCGGCGAGCAACATCAGATACGCGGTGGAGGCGGCGAAGCGATGCCCGGCGACCTCGCGGCCCTGACTGAGCGCGTTCGCCATCATCGGCAGCAGCAGCGCGCCGAACACGCCGGGCACCAGGGTCGCGGCGCCGCTGGCGAGCTGGTAGCCGACCTTGAACTGACCGGCCGCGTGCGGATCGGCGTAAGCGTTGAGGAACAGCACTTCGACTTCGCTGGCGACGATGAAGCCGACCGTCACGATCAGCGTGCTGTAGAGCATCTGCCGGCGCACCCGCGGCGCCAGATCCGCCGGCAGCGCCGGCACGTCGTCGCCCGGCGGCAGCAGCGGCCGCAGTTGCGCCAGCGACATCGTGTAGAACATCACGCTGGACAGCAGGAACACGCCGAGCAGCCATTCCACCGGCAGATCCAGCCACATCACCATCGCCACCAGCGCCAGATTCAGCGGCGTGGAATACAGCGCGACCATCGCGTTGATCCGGAAATTCTCCAGACCCTTGGCGACGCCGATGTTGAACATGTAGCCGGCACGCAGGGCGATCGCGATCACCAGGAACGCGAACAACATGCCGTGATGGAAGCTGGGGGCGACCCGATGCCCGGCCAGCCACAGCGCCAGTGCGCCGAGCGCGAGCACGGCCAGCAGGAACATGCGCTGGGCGCGACGCAGGAAGGCCACCAGCGGGCGCACCAGTTCGTCGCGGCCGCCGCCGCGCAGCTCGGCCACGAACTTGATCGCGGCGCTGGCGGTGCCCGAGTTGGTCGCGGCCACGCCCATGCCCACCAGCAGGATCACCGCGCTGTACGCGCCGAAGCCCTCCGGGCCGAGATGACGCGCGATCAGGATCGACGTGAGCATGCCGAGCACGAACTCGGTGTACATCGCCACCGAGGAAAACAGGGTGTTGCGGAGCGTGCGCGCGCGGAGCGTCATTGCATCACCAGAAGGACCTTGACCATCACGTAGAGACCGATCGCGGCGCCGACGCCCACGATCGGCCACAGCAGCAGATCGTTCGTCAGCGCGAACCGCGGCAGCCCCGGATCCTCCCGGCGCATGTCGGTGTAGTGCGCCACGACCAGCGCGGCGAGCAGATAGAGCACGATGACGTAACTGCGGCTGAGGAAGAACGCCGACGTGAAGAACCCGACCAGCGACAGCAACAGGGTCATCGCGATCGCCCGACCTTCGGCGATGCCGGCTTCCAGCGCATCGAGTTCGGCCAGCGCGGTCTCGGCGTCGCCGTCGGCCTCCGGCGCGCTGGTGCTTTCCCAGGCCAGTTCGCCGAGCGGACGCGAACCGACCCACATCATCCGGAAGCAGTAGATCACGAACGCCAGCCACAGCGTGAAACCGATGATGCCGGTCTCGGCCAGGACCAGCACGTAGGAATTGTGCGCGGTGAGATGGTGATAGTCGGAATACATGTCCGGACCGACCCCGAAGAGCGGATGGCCCTGGAACATCTGCAGCCCTTCGTACCAGGAATCCACGCGTCCCTGGGCCGAGGCCTCCTCGACGTCGATCTCGTTGAAGCGCGACGGCAGCGCCAGCAGCACCCCGACCGCCATGCAGCCGAGCAGGCCGGCGACGAACACGCCCTTGCGCTGCCAGATGTAAATGCCCATCACCGCCAGCAGCGCGAGCAGCGAGCCGCGGGAATCGGTGAGATACACGCCGTAGACCAGGGTGCCCGCGACCGCCATCCAGAACAGCCGGCGCAGCCCCATCCAACCGCCGCGGCTGCCGAGATACACCGCCATCGGCACGCAGGCGACGAACAGCATGCCCAAGTCGTTGGGATCGTTGAAGATGCCGACGTACTGGATGCGCGTGCCCTGGGACAGCTCGATGCCGGTCCAGCCGATGCCGTTTCGCTGCTGGTCGATGCCGTGGATCGCCAGCACCGTCGCCGACAGCGCGAATACCGCCATCACCGTGAGGATCCGCGAGCGCCGGTCCAGTCCGTTCGCGAACACCACGAACGCCAGCAGCACCGGCGCGAATTTCTCGAACTGCTCGAGCGCGCCGCCGATCCAGCCGTTGAAGATGTGCGAGACCATCAGCACGACGAAGAACGCGAGCAGCACCGGATACTGCGGGGCATCGAAGCGCTTGCGCGGCGACAGCATCCAGAAGCCGGCCGCCACGATCAGCATCAGCGGCTGCAGCGGCAGGCCGAAGCTCTCGACCAGCGCCGGATAGTCCTGCGGCCGGATCAGCACCAACAGCAGGTAGAGGATCATCGCGACGAACATGGCGGAGTCAGCCCATCCGCGTGCGCGAGCGGTAGCAGAACAGCTCGGGCCACGCGAGCGCGGCCTCGAACCAGTCGGCATCCATCTGCCGCTCCACCGGAATCCGCCGCAATTCGAAGCGCGATTCCGGACCCAGCCGCTCGGCACCGGCGCGATAACTGCAGCCCAGTCGATAACCGCTGTCGCGCGCGGCGCTCATCACCGCCGCATCGTAGGCATCGCTGCCGCCCACCGGGTACGAGATCGCGATCGCCTCGGCGCCGACTTCGCGCTCGATGGCCCATTTCGATTCTTCCAGCTCGGCGCGCATGTCCACCTCGGGCAGCTTCGCCAGCATGCGGTGGCCGACGCCGTGCGAGCCGATCTCCATGCCGCCTTCGCGCATTTCGCGCAATTGCGCCCAGGTCATCGGCCGGCAGTCGGCATGGCCGACATCGGCGGGCATCGCCCAATCCCGCTGCAGACGATCGATGAGCGCCTGCTGCGCAGCCGCGGACAGCACCTTGATCCGGTCGAGCATGCGCCCGGCGATCTCGCGCCGGCCCGCCAAGTCCGCGGGCAGGTGCCAGTCGATGTCCAGCTCTGGCGCGGCGAGGCGATCGGCGCCGGTGGTGCACACCATGTGCACCAGCCAGTCGTAGGCGTAGGGATGACCGGAATCGATGTGCGCGGTGGACACGAAGAACATCGCCGAAAGACCGGCTTCGCGCAGCAGCGGATAGGCGACGCGGTAATTGTCGTCGTAACCGTCGTCGAAGGTGATCAGCACCGTGCGCTTCGGCAGCGCGCGGCCGCGGTCCAGATACGCCAGCAGTTCGTCGAACCGCAGCGCGGCGCAGTCGCGGCGGACGATCGCCAGCTGCGCCCGGAACGCCTCGGCCGAGGCGCTGATCAGCTCGGGGTCGAAGCGGAAGCCTTCGGGCTCCGCCGATTCCAGCACTCTGTGGTACGCGAGGATGCGCACATCGCGGCGCAGTGCGGCGCGCAGACGGGCGATCAGCGGCAGCGCGCCGGCACGGCGCAGCGCGCGCGCCAGACGCGGCCGACGCCCGCCCGACGGCTCGCCACCGTTCTGCGCCTGGATCTGCACACCGCTCATCGAATCCCCCATGTCCACTCGCACAACGCATTTTCCGGCCCCATCCGGACGATGCCGCGCCGACTTGCATTCGCACGGCGAACGCGGTCCACTGCGCGCCTCGCGAAGGGCGCAGGGGGCGCTGGCGCGCATGGCCGTACACAACGATTCCGCGGCACCCGACTTCACGGCGATGTATCGCGAGCTGGGAGTCGACGCGACCTGCACGCTCGCCGATCTGCGGGCCGCATGGCGACGCCGCGTGTCGAAACTGCATCCGGATCAGGGCGGGAGCGCAGAGGATACCGGACGCCTGCAGGAATTGAACCGACGCTACGACGCCGCGCTGGCCTTCCACGCGCGTTTCGGCCGCCTGCCCGGCGCGCCGGCCGCGGGAACGCTGCCGCCGGCATCGACCGATTCCGCGGCGGATAGCGCCCCGGACCGCAGCTGGCGGCGGGCCGACGCCGACCACGACGCACAGGGCACGGCCGGTTTCGGCGCGCTTGCGCGTTATTTCGTCGCGGTGTCGCTGATCGCCGTGCTCGTGCTGGGTTGGCGGCTCATCGATCGGGCCGCCGCGCCCACGGATCGGCAAGGCGATGCGGCGCCGATCGTCGCGGCGGGCCCATCGACCGGCGCGCCCACGACCGATGTCGTGGCGAGCGTCGCGGACACCGCCATGGCGAAGACCATCGCGGCCGGGCAGGACAAAGACACGGTGCGACACATTCTGGGGGAACCGCTCGACATGCATGCGCTGCGCTGGCACTACGGCCCGTCCTGGGTCGACTTCCGCTGCGACCGGGTCGCGGGCTGGTACAGCTCGCCGCTGCGCCCGCTCGGGACCGGCACGGCGCAGTTGGAAGCGCCGCCCGCCGACACCCGCTGCGACTGACCGGAGCGGCCATGTTCACGCGAGCGACCACCCTGCTGCGCAAGGCGCGTCGACGCCTGTGGATGAAATACGCCCTGCGCGGCGTCGGCGGCAGCGACAACTTCGAACGTCTGGATCTGGCCTACACGGTCGAGGATCCCTGGAACATGGCGTCCGAACTGGAACGCGCGCGCTTCGAGGCCACCAACACGGTGATCGAACGCGCCTTCGGCCGGGTTGGATCGGTGCTGGAGCTGGGCTGCGGCGAAGGTCATCAGACCGAATATCTCGCCCGGCTCAGCGATGCGCAGTACGGCGTCGACGTCAGCGCGCAGGCGGTCGAACGCGCGCGCAGGCGCCTGCCGCAGGCGCAGTTCGAGGCCACCGACATTTTCGGCCAGCCCTGGGGCGATGCACACCATCGCTTCGACCTGGTCACCGCCTGCGAAGTGCTCTACTACCTCAGCGAACCGGACAAGACCATCGCACGCATGCGACATCTCGGCCGCAACGGTCTGGTGACCTTTTTCGCGCCGGCCTGCGGCCGCATCGGCCCGCATCTCGACGGCATTCCGGGTCTGCAGAAAGACTGGATTTACCACGGCGGCACCGCCTGGCTGATCGGATGGTGGCGCGATGACTGAGCCGTCGTCATCGTCGGCACTGCAGGGCTGCGGCATCGTCTATTTCGGCAACGACTGGTACGCCGAAAACCGCACCAGCAGCCATCACGTCGCGGTACGTCTGGCGCGTCGCGCGCCCGTGTTGTACGTCGATTCGCCGGGCATGCGCGCGCCGAACGCCTCCGGCCGCGACCTCAGGCGCGCGGTCCGCAAGCTGCTGGCCGCGTTCAAACGACCGACCCGGGTCGCCGATGGCCTGTGGCACTGCACGGTGCCGCAGCTGCCGTTCCGGCGCCTGCCCGGCGTGGATGCCTTCAATCGCCTGTTCGGCCGCTGGGCGGTGCGCCGCGCGCTGCGGCTGGCCGGCATCCGCAAACGCATCTCATGGTTCGTGGTGCCGCATCCGGGCGTGCATGCCGGTCGTCTCGGCGAAGATCTCGTCGTCTACTACTGCATCGACGACTACGCCGCGCATCCGGGCGTGGACGCCGCGCTGATCGCGCAGCGCGACGACGCCCTCAGCCGCCGCGCCGACCTGCTGTGCGTGGCGCCGCCCGCGCTGCTCGACGCGAAGCGCGCGCTGAATCCGGACAACACGGTCTTTTCGCCGCACGGCGTCGATGTCGACCTGTTCGCGCAGGCGCAGGATCCGGCGACCGAACTGCCGGCGATGGCGCGCGACCTGCCGCGCCCGATCGTCGGTTACATCGGCTCGATCCACGCATGGATCGACGTGCCGCTGATCGAATGGCTGGCGCAGCAGCGGCCGCAGTGGAGCTTCCTGCTCGTCGGCCACGCGCACGTGCCCATCGACGGTCTGCGCGCATTGCCGAACGTGCATCTCGCCGGCTCGCAGCCCTACGCCTCGCTGCCGTCGTGGTCGAAGGCGTTCGACGCCGCGATCATTCCCTACCGCCTCAACCGCCAGGTCGCCAACGCCAATCCGCTGAAACTGCGCGAGTACCTCGCCGCCGGCAAGGCCGTGGTCAGCGTGCGCAACCCCGAGATCGAGAAATTCTCGCAGTGGGTGCGACTGGTGGACGACCGCGAAGGCTTCCTCGTGGCGCTCGACGCCGCCGTGATCGACCACGCGCCCGGCGCGGCCGAAGCGCGCATCGCCGCGGTCGCCGACCAGACCTGGGACGCGCGCGTCGATGCCGTGCTGGCCGAAGTCGCCGCACGGCTCCCTCCGAATTCCTCTCCTGCAGTTCGTTCATGACCTCTTCCGCTCCCCGCCCCCTCCGCATCGCCGTCGTCGGCGCCGGCTACGTCGCCACGCATCACCTCGCCGCGCTCTCGCGGCTGGATTTCGTCGAACTGGTCGGGCTGTGCGACAGCAATACCACCGCCGCGGAAACGTTGGCGAAACGCTTCAAAATACCGAGGATCGCGGCGACGCTCGCCGACCTCGCCGACACCGCACCGAACGTCGTCTACGTGCTGACGCCGCCGGCCTCGCACGCCGCGCTCGCGATCCAGGCGATGGACATGGGCTGCCACGTGCTGGTCGAAAAACCGATGGCCGACAGCGCCGCGGACTGCGAAGCGATGCTGGCGAAGGCGAAGGCCACCGGCCTGAAGCTCGGCGTCAATCACTCCGACCTGTTCGATCCGGTGCTGATGCGCGCGCTCGATGCCGCGAACAACGGCGACATCGGCGAGGTGCTCTCGGTCGACATCGTCCGCAACTCCGAATACCCGCCGTACGCCGGCGGCCCGCTGCCGGGTCAGGTGAAACAGGGGTCTTACCCGTTCCGCGATCTCGGCGTGCACGGCTTCTACACCATCGAAGCCTTCCTCGGCCCGATCGCGCAGGCCGACGTGCGCTTCCAGTCGCGCGGCGGCGATCCGAATCTCGGCTTCGACGAATGGGAGGCGCAGGCGCAGACCGCGCGCGGCGTCGGCCGACTGCTGCTGTCGTGGAACGCCCGGCCGATGGAAAACCGGCTGTTCGTGCGCGGCACCCGCGGCACGATCGAGGTCGACCGCTTCACCCAGGTCTGCCGCATCCATCGCACGCTGCCGGGACCGAAGTTCATCGGCATCCTGCTCAACGCGTTCTTCAGCGCGGCGAAGGATGTGTTCCGCATCCCGACGAACGTGCTGCGCTTCGCCACCGGCCGATTGAAACCGTCGCCGGGCATCCAGACCGGCGCGGCCGCGTTCGCGAAGGCGGTTTTCCACGACGAAACGCCGCCGTTCGCCGGCGAGGACGGCCTTCGCATCGCGCGGTTGCTCGATCCGCTGTGCGTCGAACCCGACCGCCTGCGCCTGCAGCAGTTGGAGGCGCGCCACGTCGATCTGCCGCCGGCCGATGCGCTGGTCACCGGCGCCGCGGGCTTTCTCGGCCGCGCGCTGGTCGCCGCGTTGCGCGCACAGGGCAAGATCGTGCGCGTGCTGGTGCGTCGCCCGGTCGCGGCGTTCCGCGAGGACGACGGCATCCAGACCGTGGTCGGCGATCTCGGCGATCCGCGGATCGTCGATCACGCGGTGGCCGGCGCAGGCATCGTGTATCACGTCGGCGCCGCGATGCGCGGCGGCCCGCGCGATTTCGAGGCCGGCACGGTCTGGGGCACGCGCAATGTGCTCGATGCCTGCCGGAAACAGTCGGGTGCCCAGCACGGCAGCCCGCGGCTGGTCTACGTCAGTTCGATGAGCGTGTTCGACCATGCCGGTCGTCGCAACGGCGAAGTCCTGACCGAGGACTACCGCTTCGAACCGCATCCGCAACTGCGTGGCGCCTACACCCAGACCAAGCTGACCGCCGAACAGATGGTCGCCGACGCGATCTCGAAGGAACATCTGCCGGCGGTGATCCTGCGTCCGGGCCAGATCTTCGGTCCCGGCGCGGAACAGGTCACGCCCAACGGCACCATCGCGCTGGCCGGGCGCTGGATCGCGATCGGCAGCGGCGCGCAGGCGTTGCCACTGGTCTATCGCGACGATGTGGTCGATGCCCTGCTGCTGGCCGCGGAATCGCCGCAGGCGCTGGGCCGCACGTTCAATCTGGTCGACACCGATTCGGTCGACCGCACGACCTATCTGCGGCGCTGCAAACGCAAACTCGGCGCTTCGCTGAAAACGCTGTGGGTGCCGCAGTGGGTGTTCATGTGTCTCGCGATCGGCGTCGAGCTGCTGGGCAGGCTGTTGAAGCGCGATGTGCCGCTGACCCGCTATCGCGTGCGCTCGCTGCGGCCGCTGACGAACTTCGACACCACGGCGGCACGCGAAACCCTCGGCTGGACACCGCGCGTCGGTGTGCGCAAGGGGCTCGACATCACCTTCGGCGAAGGCTGAAGCAGGCGCCTGCGCTCACGTCTTGCGCGCGAGCAATCGCTGCCAGGGCGTGGCCCAGGCGAGGACCGGCGCCGCCCAGCCGATGCCGCGCAGGCGCGGATGGCGGCGCAGGCGTTCGACCGCGAGCGACTCGACCGCGCAGCCCGGAAACATCCGGCGCAACGCGACAGGCGTGCTCGACCAGGGATAACCGCGGGTTCGGCGCCAGTCGCCGAGCGTCCGCCGCGAATGATATTCGCGCAACCGCAGCGGACTGGGCGTGGCCAGATAGACATGGCCGCCGCGACGGGTGACACGCAGCATCTCCGCGATGAAGGCTTCACGCGCCGACGGCGTGCCGATGAATTCGAGCACCGACACGCAGGTCACCAGATCGAAATGACCGTCGGGGAACGGCAGCGGCCGACCGGCCTCGACATGCTGGAAACGCAGGGATGCGCCATCGGCGGTACGCCCGTCGACGACGCCATGGCCGGCGGCGCGCACCGCCGCCGCGTCGATCGCATCGGCGCTGGCATCGATACCGACGACCTCGTCCGGACGCAGATCCGACAAGGCCAGCGCCACCGTGGTACCGCCGGTGCCGCAGCCGACATCGAGCACCCGCGGCGCCCGCGCGAGCCGGGTCGCGAGCGGTACGCACAGGCTTTGCGCGTGCATCGCGACGCGGGTCAGCTCGCGCTCGAGAAAACGTTCGGAGACGCGCCCCGCGAATGGACCGTCGTAGCTGCCGTCGCCTTCGGAATCGTGGATGTCGCGCGACGCCACGCCGCGTCGGATCATGTCGATGAAGCGAGATCGATGGGGTTCCTGCATCGTGTCCTCGTGCACTGTTGTCGCAGCCGCATCCCGCGCATCGCGGGCATCGCGGGCATGATTCCTTCGGCCGCTCCCCTGATCGTCCCTCCGGAGAGGCACGCATTCTAACCAAAGAAGATGTCCGTATCCGCGTCGGGCGATGGCGGGTCGATCCCGTCGCCGGCGCCGCGCTCAGCCGGCGGCGGGCCGCCCACGCGTGCGCCATCCCTGCCGCAGCATCCGCATCGCCGGCCGCTCGACCGCCAGGGTGAGAGCCGTCGCGAGGACCAGCGCCAGTGCGATCGCCAGCGCCATCGCCACGAGGGAAGGCACGCCGGCCGCTTCGAGCCGGTGGATCGCCGCGAACCCGATCGCCTGGTGCAGCAGATACAACGAATAGGAAATTCCGCCGAGGAACGCGAACGGTGCGGCGCGCAGCCAGCGCAGCCGACCGCCGACGAACAGCGCGAACACCGCGCAGCAGACGACGCCGGCGACGAAGTATTCCGGCGCGAAACTGACCCCGATCGCCGCCAGGGCCAGCAGGATCAGCGCGATATCGACGCGCGCGTCGCCGCTGCGGACATGACGCTTGTAGAACAGGATGCCGATCGCGAAGAACGGGATATGGCGCAGGATCATCGTCTCGCGCACGGTGTAGGAAAAATGCACGTGGTTCTTCGCGGTGAGCGCATAAGCCACGGTCATCGCCAGCCAGAAGAGAATGATCCAGCGGATGCGATCGAGTTGACCGAGCACGAACCAGAACAGCATCTGCGCATAGAAGAACAGCTCGACCTGCAGCGTCCAGTACGAGCCGTCGAGGTGATCGAAGCCGAGGATTTCCTGCAGCATCGAGAGATTGGCGAACAGATCGGGGCCGGCGATGCGCTGGCCGGGCAGGCCGATGGTGTAGACCACCGCCGCGGTGATCGCCATCGCCGCCCAGTACGCCGGGAACAGGCGCGAGAACCGCGACACCACGAAGTCCATCGCGGTGCGGGTGCGCTCCAGGGTCATGAAGATCACGAACCCGCTGATCAGGAAAAACAGATGCACGCCGTAATTGCCGGCGGGAAAGCCGAAACCGAGCGGCTGCAGATGGCCCTGTTCCTGCTGATAGAACGTGGTGTAATGGAAGACGACCACGCCGAGCGCGGCCAGCCCGCGCAGGGCATCGAGTTCGCCCACGCGCGCGCCACCGCCGGAAGTGCTGCCGGTGGTGCCGCCGTTGCCCGGACCGGTGTCCTCGCGGGCGCTCGCATCGTTCGCCGCTATCCTTGCCGCATCTACCGTACTGCCCTGCTCCACGCATCCCCTCCGATGGCGACGAATCCCGCATTATCAACGGATTCCGGCGTCCGCGGAGGCCACCCGGCTTCCTCCGCATCACCGCGAGTCCCGCATGCGTCTGCTGATCGTCACTTCACAATTTCCGATTGCGGGCGAACCCAACCGCGGCCGACCGATCCACCAGACCGTCCGTGCCCTTTCGGAACTCGCGGACGTGCGGGTCCTGAGTCCGATCGCCACCTACCCGCGCCATGCGCTGGGACAGTGGGCCGCGCCGCGCAGCTATCTGTTCCGCGCGGCGGACCCGTCGCATGCGGTGCCCGGCTGCGATGTGCGCTATCTGGATTACCCGGCGCTGCCGCTGGTGAGCCGGCCCTTCAACGGCTGGCTCTGCGGCCGCGCGCTGCATGCGCCGCTGCGCGAATTCGCGCCCGATGTGGTGCTGTCGTACTGGCTCTATCCGGACGCCTTCGGTGCGATGCGCGCCGCGCGCCGCGCCGGGCTACCGCTGGTGGTGGGCGCGCGCGGTTCGGATCTGCGCGTGCGCGATGCGGTGAGCAAACGCCTCACCCGCCCGGTGCTGCACGCGGCGCGGCGCATCCTCGTGGTCAGCGAAGACCTCGGTCGGGTCGCCGTGCGCGATTACGCCGCCGACCCCGCGCGCATCCGCGCGATTCCCAACGGCTGCGACGCCTCGATCTTCCATCCGCAGGACCGCGCCGAGGCCCGCGCCGCGCTGGGTCTGGACGCGGACGCCGAGTGGGTGGTCTACGTCGGCCGGCTGGTGCCGGAGAAGGGCCTGCGCGAACTGCTGGATGCCGCCGCGGCGCTGGCGCCGCAGCGGCCGCGATTGCGGATCGCACTGGTCGGCGAAGGCCCGATGCGCGCCGAACTGGACAGCCGCATCGCCGCCGACTCCGCCCTGCGGGTGACGATGCCCGGCGCGCAGGGGCCGCAGGAGGTCGCGCGCTGGATGGCGGCCTCCGATCTGGTGACCCTGCCGAGTTATTCCGAAGGCCATCCGAACGTGCTGGTCGAAGCGCTGGCCTGCGGACGCCCGGTGGTGGCGACGCCGGTCGGCGGCATTCCGGAAGTGGTCGACGCCGACTGCGGCCTGCTGGTGCCGGCGCGCGATCCCGTCGCGCTCGCCGACGGCCTGCGCCAGGCGCTGGACCGGCAATGGGATGACGCCGCGCTGGCGCGACGGTTCTCCCGCGGCTGGGATGCGGTCGCAGCGGATACACTCCGCGCCTGCGAAGAAGCGCTGGCGGAACATCGCGCCGGCCCGCGCTGAGCGTATCGCGGCGACGGGCGCCGCCCGTGGCAGGATCGCGGCGGTTTTCGCGTTGAGGCGACAACGGCCCCGATTCCGGCGCCGGATTTTTCTGCAGTCAGGGGAACGAACACGTGTGTGGAATCGCGGGATTCAGTGGGCCCGACGTGCGGCCGGAAACGGCGCGCCCGCTGCTGCAGCGGATGATCCGCACCCTCGCCCACCGCGGCCCGGACGGCTTCGGCTTCCATGCCGATGACGGCATCGGTCTGGCCCATACGCGGCTGTCGATCATCGACCTCGCCACCGGCGACCAGCCCATCCGCAATCCGCGCGGCACGGTCTGGACCGTGTTCAACGGCGAGATCTTCAACTACGTCGAACTGCGGCGCGAACTGGAAGCCGAAGGTCGCGCGTTCTACACGCGGTCCGACACCGAAGTCATCGTGCATCTCTACGACCGCGACGGCGATCGCTTCGTCGAACGCCTCAACGGCCAGTTCGCGATCGCGCTGTGGGACGGCGAACGCCGTCGCCTGGTGCTGGCCCGCGACCGCGCCGGCATCCGTCCGCTGTATCTCGCGCGCGAAGCCGGCCGGCTGTGGTTCGCCTCGGAACCCAAGGCCCTGCTCGCGGCGCTGCCGCAGTGCGCGACGCTCGATCCGCGCGGCCTCGCAGAAACCTTTTCCACCTGGTCGCCGATCGAACCGCATACCGTGTATCGCGGGATCGAAAGCCTGCCGCCCGGCCATCTGCTGACGATCGAACACGACGGCCGCGACACCCTGCGCCCGTACTGGGACTGGACCTTCCCCGATGCCGCCGACACCGCGCCGTCGCGCTTCCCGCTGAGCGTCGACGCCGCGACCGCGGAGCTGCGGGCGCTGCTGATCGACGCGGTGCGGCTGCAACTGCGCGCCGACGTACCGGTGGGCGCCTATCTGAGCGGCGGCCTCGATTCCTCGGGCATCGTCGCGATGATCCGCGGCTTCACCGACACCCCGGTGCGCACGTTCTCGGTCGCGTTCGAGGACGGCGAATTCGACGAGAGCGAACACCAGATGGCAATGGTGCGCCATCTCGGCACCGACCACACCACCCTGCGCTGCACGCGCCGCGACATCGGTGAGGCCTTCCCGCGCTTGATCCGCCATACCGAAACGCCGGTGCTGCGCACCGCACCCGTGCCGCTGATGCTGCTGGCCGGCAGCGTGCGCGAACACGGCTACAAGGTCGTGCTGACCGGCGAAGGCGCGGACGAGGTGTTCGGCGGCTACGACCTGTTCAAGGAAGCCAAGATCCGCCGCTTCTGGGCGCGGCAGCCGCAGTCGACCTTCCGCCCGCGCCTGCTCGAACGCCTCTACGGTTATCTGCCGAACACCTCGTCGAAGTCCTCGCCGGTACGCAACCCGGCGTTCGCGCAGACCTTCTTCGGCCAGGGCATGGAACACCTGCAGCGTCCCATCTTCGCCCACGTGCCGCGCTGGACCACGTCGCAGCGCGCGCTGGGCCTGCTGTCGGCCGACGTGCGCGCCGAGATCGGCGGGTTCAACGCGCTCGACGCGTTCGAGGCCACGCTGCCGGCGAACATCCGCGACTGGAGCCCGCTCGCGCAGGATCAGTACGTCGAAGCCAAATCGCTGCTCTCCGGCTATCTGCTGTCGTCGCAGGGCGACCGCGTGGCGATGGCCAACTCGATCGAAGGCCGCGTCCCCTATCTCGACCATCGCGTGATCGAATTCGCGAACCGGCTGCCGCCGAGCTTCAAGATCCGCGGCATAACCGAGAAATTCCTGCTGCGCCGCGCCCTCGCCGATCTGCTGCCGGATGACATCGTCAACCGCACCAAGCAGCCGTACCGCTCGCCGGACAGCGCCAGCTTCTTCTTCGACGGCGAACCGCTGGACTACGTCGCCGAACTGATGAGCGAAGCCAGCCTGCGCGATGCCGGTTGGTTCGATCCCGCCGCCGTCGGCCGCCTGTTCGAGAAATGCCGCGCCGGCCGCGCCACCGGCTTCGCCGACAATCAGGCCTTCGTCGGTGCGCTGTCGACGATGCTGCTCGATCGCCAGTTGCGCGACACCCGCGCGGCCGCCGCCACCGCCCGCGACTGATCCTCACCCGAGCCACATCGACCCGAGACCGACACGGACCTCTCCACACCATGCATTGGCGAATCAAAGGGCTCCTGCAGAAAACCCTGGGCGTGTTGCCCGGCGGCGATACGCTCCACTACCGCATGCAGCGCCGTTTCGGCGGGATGCGCAATCCGCGGCGCGAAATCGGGCTCAAACTCGACGACTGGGAAGGCATGGTCAAGCAGTTGCGGGATGCGGGCCTGGAGATTCCGGGCGCGCGACTGATGGAGATCGGCAGCGGCTGGTATCCGACTCTGCCGCTGGCCTGTCATCTGGTCGGCGCCGCGCGTGTGCACACCGTCGATCTCAACCGCCTGCTCAAGCCGGATCTGATGCGGCTGTGCATCGAGGTGCTCGGCGAACAGCTGCCGCGGCTCGCCGCAGTGTGCCAGGTCGATCCGGCGGAGGTCGAAGCGCGTTACGCGCGGCTGCGCGACGCGTCCGCGCGCAGCGACGATCCCGCAGTGATCAGCGACGGCGTCATCGAATATCGCGCGCCGGCCGACGCCGCCGATTCCGGCCTGCCGGACGGCTCGATCGATGCGATCTTCTCCAACAGCGTGCTCGAACACGTCCCGCCCGACGCCATCGACCGCATCCATCGCGCCGCACTGACGCTGCTGCGGCCCGGCGGCTGGGCCTTCCATTCGGTGAACTGCGGCGACCACTACGCCTACGCCGACCCGAAGGTGCACCAGCTGCACTATCTGCGTTTCACCGAGCGCCAGTGGGCGTTCTGGAACAACGCCTTCCTCTACCAGAACCGCCTGCGCGCGCACCAGTTCGTCGATGCCGCCCGCGCCGCCGGTTTCGAGATCGTGCACGACACCTCGCACGCGCGCCCGCAGCGGCTGGCGCAGCTGAAGGCGATGACCGTCGCCCCGGAATTCGCGCGATTCACGCCGGAACAGCTGTGCATCACGACCGTGGATTTCATCGGCAAAAAGCCGCTTCCATAGCGTACGCCGCGGCGCACCCCGTGCTCACGGCGTTTCGGTCGCCGGCTGCAACCGCAGCACCTTGCCGTTCGGATCGTCCACCAGCAGGTAGATCGCACCGTCCGGACCTTCGCGCACATCCCGGATACGCTGATGGCGATCGGTCAGCAGGCGCTCTTCGTGAACGATGCGGTCGCCGTCGAGCTCCAGCCGGATCAGCGCGCTCTTCGCAAGCGCGCCGACGAACAGATTGCCCTTCCACGCCGGAAACGCCTTGCCGCTGTAGAACAGCATGCCGCTGACCGCGGGCGACACCGGCCAGACGTGATGCGGCGGCGTCATGCCTTCGGCGGCCTGGCCGACCGACCCCTTCACCGGCGATCCGCTGTAGTCGACGCCGTGGGTGACGACCGGCCAGCCGTAATTGCGGCCGGGCTCGGGAATATTGAGTTCGTCGCCGCCCATAGGCCCGTGCTCGCTGGTCCACAGCCTGCGCGTGACCGGATGCAGCGCCGCGCCCTGCATGTTGCGATGACCATAGGACCAGATTTCCGGACGCGCGCCGTCGCGACCGACGAAGGGATTGTCGTCAGGCACGCTGCCGTCGGGACGGATGCGCACCAGCTTGCCCTGCAGTTTGTCCAGATCCTGCGCAGCCTCGGCCACGCGGTTCTCGCCCTGGGTCACGAACAGGAAACCGGCGTCGTCGAACACCAGCCGCGAACCGACGTGGGTGCCGCTGGACAGTTTCGGTTCCTGGCGATAGATCACTTCGACATCGCGCAGCGCGTAGCCCCGTGCGGCGTCGCCTTCGAGACGCCCGCGGGCGACCGCGGTGCCGGCCTTGTTGCCGCGCAGATTCGGCTCGGCGAACGACACGTAGACCAGACCGTCCTCCGCGAACGTCGGCGACAGCACGACATCGAGCAGGCCCGCCTGCCCGTCGACGAAGATGTCCGGCAGGCCGGCGATCGGCGCCGACACCGCGCCGTCGGCGCCGATCCTGCGCAGGCGCCCGGGGCGTTCGGTCACCAGCATCGCGCCGTCGGGCAGGAACGCCAGCGACCACGGGTGTTCGAGCCCGGTCACCACCTCCACCACCGCGAACGCGGTCTTTTCCGACGTCGCCGGTTGCGGCACGGCATCCGCCACCGCCTGCGGCGGTGTCGCCGGCGCGGGCGGCGGCGCGCGGTCGCAGGCGCTCAGCGCCGCAATCAGCAGCCACGGCAGCGCATGCGCGAGACCGCTGGAAAACAGGGAAGCTTGCATCGGATGGCGGGTCGTGGACATGGGCGGCCGGCTATCGGGGCGGAGGGTGGGAGGCTATCCTATCCGCGGGTCGGCGAAACGGGGACGACATCCCTCAGGACAGCATCCGCCGCGCCGGGGGGAACACCGGGGCCCATTCCTTCGCATCCGCTCGCGCGCCATCGCATCGCCGTGGCCGTCGCCGGACCGTTATCGCGTTCAAAGCTACGACACGGGGACACAGCATGCAGCCGCGGCAACGAATCAAGCAGTACATCCTGAAGAACTTCCTTTTCTCGGACGACGACAACGCCATCGGCGACCAGGATTCCCTGGTCCGCGGCGCGATCCTCGATTCGACCGGCATCTACGAACTCATCATGTTCATCGAGGAAGAGTTCAAGCTGTCGATCGCGGCCGAAGAAATGACGCCGGACAATTTCGACACGCTCGAAACGATCGACGCGTTCATCGCCCGCAAACTGGCGGCCTGAACCCGCGCCATGTCGTCGGTTCCCGCCAGGGTCGCCGAAGTCGTCGAACGCCATCCGGAGCGCATCGCGATCGTCGCCGACGATCGTCGCATCCGTTACGACGAATTCTGGCGCGAATCCGTATGCTTCGCGCGCGCGCTGCGGGCGCACGGCCTGCAGCCGGGCGAGCGCGTGGCGATCCTGCTGCCGAACCGGATCGAAGCGGCCGTGGCCTGCTACGGTTGCTGGCTGGCCGGCGGCATCGCCGTGCCGCTGAACGTGCAGGCGCGGGCGCGCGATTTCCAGGCCTGGCTGCGCCATGCCGAGGCGCGTCACGTCGTGCACGAATACAGCCACAACGATGTGGTCGATGCCATCGCCGCGGTGGATGCATCGAGCGGCCATCCGCCGATGCGGCGCTGGCCGGTCGGCGCCGATCGTCCGCTGTGCGCGCCGGCCGGGGACGATGCGCCCGAGATCGTCCGCGACGCGAGCGACATCGACGCCGACCGCGTGGCGATGATCCTCTATACCTCCGGCACCACCGGCGCGCCCAAGGGCGTCACCCTCACCCACGGCAATCTGCTCGCGAACGCCGGGGCGGTGATCGACTACCTGCAACTGGACCCGGACGACAGCGTGCTGTCGATCCTCGCGTTCTACTACGCCTACGGCGCATCGGTACTGCACACGCACCTGTTGTCGGGCGCGTGCATCGTGCTGGCGCAGAACCTGCTGTTCCCGCACCTGCTGATGGACACCATCGTGCGCGAGCGCATCACCGGTTTCTCCGGCGTGCCCTCGACGTTCGCGCTGCTGCTGGAGCGGGTGAAGCTGGGCGATTACGACCTGTCGTCGCTGCGCTATCTCACCCAGGCCGGCGGCCCGATGGGCCCGACGCTGACCCAGCGCCTGCGCGCAGCGCTGCCCGGCGCCCGCCTGTTCGTGATGTACGGGCAGACCGAAGCGACCTCGCGCCTCACCTGGCTGCCGCCGGAACGCCTCGACGAAAAACTCGGTTCGGTCGGCATTCCGATCGGCGGCGTCTCGCTGCGCATCGTGCGCGAGCACGGCGGCGATGCCGACACCGGCGAAGACGGCGAGGTCTGGGTGCGCGGCGCGAACGTGATGCGCGGCTACTGGAACAATCCCGAATCCAGCGCGGCCGTGCTGCGCGACGGCTGGCTGCGCACCGGCGACATGGGGCATCTCGACGACGACGGTTATCTCTGGCTGGTCGGCCGCCGCAGCGACATGATCAAGACCGGCGCGCATCGCGTGCATCCGGTCGATGTCGAGGAGGTCATCGCCGAAGTGCCGGGCGTCGCCGAAGTGGCGGTGGTCGGCGTCGACGACGACGTGCTCGGCCAGGTGATCAAGGCCTTCGTGGTCGCGCCCGGCCTGCCGCCGCGCAGCGACAACCTGATCAAGGCGCACTGCCGCGAGCGCCTCGCCAGCTACAAGATTCCCCGCGACATCGCCTTCGTCTCCGCATTGCCGCGGACCGCCTCCGGCAAGGTCCGCCGCGCCGCACTCCTGGAACCCGATCCCATCCCATGAACGCCACCGCACACGCCCCGCTGGACTGGAATGTCCTCGATCTCGATTACGCGCTCGAAGCCGATCGCATCGCCGCGCGACTGCGCGAGATCACCGCACGCCAGCTGCATCGTCGCGGCCTGGTGGTGGCGATCTCCGGCGGCATCGACAGTTCGGCCAGCGTCGCGCTGGCGGTGCGCGCGCTCGGCCCGGAGCGCGTGTTCGGCCTGATCCTGCCGGAACGCGATTCCTCCGACGACAGCGCCGCGCGCGCGAACATCCTCGCGCAGCATCTGGGCATCCGCACCGAGACCGTGGACATCGCGCCGGCGCTGGACGCCATCGGCTGCTATCGCGCGCGCGACGCCGCAGTGCGCAACACGCTGCCGGAATACGGCGACGGCTGGAAATTCAAGATCGTCATCGACGGCGGCATCCAGGGCCGCTTCAACCGCTTCCGGCTGATCGCCGAAGCGCCGGACGGCGGCCTGCACGACCGCGACCTCGCGTTGCGCGATTACCTCACCATCGTCGCCGCAACCAATTTCAAGCAGCGCATCCGCAAGACCCTCGAATATTTCCACGCCGATCGCCTGAATTACGGCGTGGTCGGCACGCCCAACCGGCTGGAATACGACCAGGGCTTCTTCGTGAAGAACGGCGACGGCTCGGCCGACGTCAAACCGATCGCGCATCTGTACAAGTCGCAGGTCTACGGCATGGCGCGTCATCTCGGACTGCCCGAGCGGGTCTGCGCCGCGGTGCCGACCACCGACACCTACAGCCTCAGCCAGGGTCAGGACGAGTTCTATTTCGCGCTGCCCTACCGGCAGATGGATCTGGCGCTGTTCGCGCTCAACCACGGCTACCCCGCCGTGGAGCTCGCGCGCGTGCTGGGCATCGATGAGGCGCAGGCTTCCTCGATCTACGACGACATCCGCAACAAGCGCCGCACCACGCAGTACCTGCATCTACCGCCGGTACTGGTGGCCGATGTGCCCGAGCTTCATGAGGGCAGGCTCCATGACGGCAGGCTCCATGACGATGCGGCGCATCGCGCCGGCTGATCGCGGCATGGCATCACCGCAACCGCCGCAGTACCGCGTGCGCGACGGCGACACCGCCGTCGACCGCGACGCCGTGCTCGCGGTGTGGCGCGGCAATCTCGGCCAGGACGCACGGATGGCCGCGAAATACGACTGGTTCTACCGCGATGCGCCCGCCGGCGCACCGCTGCTGCAACTGCTGATGCACGCCGGCACCGCATCGCCCGTGGGCGTCTGCGCGGCCGGCCGTCGGCGGATGCTGCGCGACGGCGACACGTTGCGCGCGGGCGTGCTCGTGGATCTCGCGGTGACTCCCGAACACCGCACGCTCGGCCCGGCGCTGATCCTGCAGCAGGGGCTGTTCGCCGCCGGGCAGCGCGAGCTGGATCTGCTGTACGGATTCCCGAATCCCAAGGCCGCCCCGGTGTTCAAACGCATCGGCTACCGCCTGCTCGCCGAGATGGTGCGGCATGTGCGGGTCGTGCGCCATGCGCCCTACCTGCAGCGACGTTTCGCGAAACTGCCGGGCATCGCCGCGGCGCCATTGGGCGCGCTGATCGATCTCGGCCATCGCCTGCGCGATGCGTGGCGCCATCCGCGCGCGCGCCGACTGCGCGCGCGGTGGCAGACGCAGGCGCCCGACATCGACGCGTTGTGGCAGGCCTCGCCGAAACCCGCAGCGCTGACCGCGCAGCGCGACGCCGCACATCTGCGCTGGCGCTTCGACGCGGCGCCCGCGGTCGACGGCATCGCCCCGTTCCGGCATCTGCTGCTGTGCGAAGCGGAGGTGGCGGCCGCGTGGTTCGCCACCCGCACCGACGGCCACACTCTGCACGTGCACGATTTCTGGTCGCGCGACGGCGCCGAGCCGGCGCCGGACATCGTGTGCGCGCTGCTGCGCGCCGCGCGCGCGCAGGGCCATGCGGCGGTCTCGATCGAACTGGCCACGTCGGAAGCGCGGCTGCGTCCGTGGCATGCGCTGGGTTTCGAAGCGCGCAGTCGACGGCCGGTCTTCGGCCTGATCCGCGGCGCTTCGGACGCGCCCGCGGATCTGCATCTCACCTCGGCGGACGAAGACGAATAGCGTCAGACGGACGCCTTCTCGCTGCCCCCGGATAATGTCTGGGACCAGCCCCTGTGGGAGCGACGGAAGTCGCGACGCACCGCGAGTTTTTTATAGCGTCCTGGAAAAGCGTCGCGACTTCCGTCGCTCCCACAGGGGCTCCGGAGATATCGCGTCGAGGACGAATGACCTGCTACCGGTAGAGCGGCCTGACCAGCCGAAGGGCTGGTCAGGCCGCTCTACCGGTGGGTAAAACAATCCGTCACGCCAGGCGACGGGTCTCGCGCCGGAACAGATACCAGGCCAGTTTTTCCGGTCGGAAACGCCCCTGCGCATCGGCGACGGTCTCGGTTTCGTAACCGGTGCGGCCGAGCAGCCACGATGGCCCGCCCACGACCGGATTCAACACCGGCACGCTGGTGAACAGCAGTTCGTAACCGGTCTCTCGCGCGCGCGCCGCGATCGCGTCGTCGTACGCGCCGTGCGGAAACGACATCGTCGCGCAGGCGATCGAAGCGGCGCCTTCGGGCGCGTCGAGAGCGCTGTCGAGGGATGTGTCGAGCATCGCGGCCATGGCGTCGCGCGCGCCGCCGAGTTCCTCGTCGGGATCGGCGGCGCGGGTGATGTGCAGATGACGCTTGCCGTGCAGACCGAGTTCGACGCCGCCCGCGCGCAGCGCATGCAGATCGGCGACGTCGACCATGTGCCGCAGGCCATCGTCGAGCGCGGTCGCCAGCGGCTGCAGCCGGCGTGCGCGTTCGTCGGGCGTCATCGCTTCGAGCGTCGCGATCGATCGACGGATCGCCGGCAGGCCTTCGCCCTGCGGCGCCTCGCCGACGGCGTCGGCCAGGGCCGCCACGTCCAGCGCACCGCGGCGCCACGCGCCGATGATCCGCTCCTGATAGAACGGCTGGCGCGCGCCCACCGCATCGGCGGCCACGAACATCACCGCCGGCAGGCCGGCATCGCGCAGCGCGGGCAATGCGTAGTCGACGTTGTCCAGCCAACCGTCGTCGAACGTGATCAGCAGCGACCGCGGCGGCAGCGTCCCGCCCTCGCGCCGCGCGCGCAATACCTGCGCCAGGCTCACGACGGCGTAATGCCGTGCGAAGAACGCGATCGAGCGCCGGAACAGGTCATCGGAGAGGGTGTAATCGGGATCGCAGGCCTTCCAGCGCGGATCGTCCGGCCGCAGCGTGCGGTGGAACATCACCACCGTTAAACTGTCGGCATTGCGCAGCCGGTGATACAGGCCCAGCGCACCGCAGGCATACAGGCATTTTCTGGCGAAGTTCTTGAGCATGGCGCGCGCGATCGAAGTTTCCGCCGGTGTTTCGGCGATTATACCGACCTGGAACCGGCGCGAGCTGGTGCAGCGCGCGATCGATTCCGCGCTGGCGCAGACCCATCCGGTCGACGAGATCGTGGTCGTCGACGACGGCTCCACCGACGGCACCGAAACCGCCCTGCACGCGCGTTACGGCGCGCTGATGGGAACGCGCATCGTCTACCACCGGCAGGAGAACGCCGGCGTGTCCGCGGCGCGCAACGCCGGCATGGCGATCGCGCGCGGCCGCTATTTCGCGCTGCTCGACAGCGACGACCTCTGGCGCCCCGAGAAGACCGCGCGCCAGCTCGAATGGATGGAAGCGCATCCGGACTTCGGCATGGCGCTGTGCGACGTGGTGCGGGTGGACGCCGACGGCAGACCCTACGACGTATTCCGTCGCCGCGATGTGCTGATCGAGGACGGCTGGGTCCTGCGCTGGCTGCTGCTGAACCCATCGCTGGTGCCGGCGTCGGCCATGTTCCGTCGCGAAGTCTTCGAACGCTGCTGCGGTTTCGATGTCGCGCTGCGCACCGCGGAGGACATCGATTTTCACCTGCGTGTCGCAAGGCGCTGGAAGATCGGCGTGGTCGAGGCGGAACTGGTGGAGGCAATGCGCGGCCACGACGGCCTGTCGGCCGAGGCCAGTACCTACGACGATTACGTCAAGGTGGTGGAACGCGCCGTGGCCGATGCCGGCGATACGGTCGATGTCACGGCGAAGCGCGAAGCGCTCGCCATCACCTATGCGCGCAACGCGCGCGGCATGCTGATCCGCAAACGCTGGCGCGACGCGTGGCGACTGTGGCGCGCAGCCCTGCGCCAGGCGCCGGACGCGGCATCGCGCCGACAGGCCTGGGCGCTGCTGCCGTTCGCCGCGAAACGCTTTTCGGCCGCACTGCTCGGCCGCGGCTGAGCTGCCGCGTCGCCGGATCGCACGGTTCGGCGCGTCAGCGCGCGCCGCGCCCGAACAACACCACTTCCACCGTCTGCAGCATGATCATCAGGTCGAAGATCATGCCGTGGTTCTTGACGTAGAACAGGTCGAATTTCAGTTTTTCGTTGGCGTCGCGCACGGAAGCGCCGTAGGGATAGCGCAACTGCGCCCAACCGGTCAGGCCCGGCTTCACCGAATGGCGCACGTCGTAGTAGCGGATCTCGCTGTTGAGCATCTCGACGAACTGCGGCCGCTCCGGACGCGGGCCGACGAAACTCATCTCCCCGGTCAGCACCAGGAACAACTGCGGCAATTCGTCGAGCCGGGTCTTGCGGATGAACTTGCCGACGCGGGTGCTGCGGTCGTCGTCCTTGGTCGCCCAGCGCGCCACACCGTCGCTTTCAGCGTCGACGCGCATGCTGCGGAACTTGATCATCTCGAAATGGCGACCGTGCTCGCCGACGCGCACCTGACGATAGATCGCCGGCCCCTTCGATTCCAGTTTCACCGCCAGCGCCACCAGCAACATCGCCGGCCACGCCATCGCCAGCAACACGCCGGCGGCGAGCAGGTCGAAGAAGCGCTTTGTCAGCCGGCGGGGCGTGGAATAGTCGAAGCCGCCCGAAAACACCAGCCACGACGGATCGACGATGTTGAGCTGGACCATGCCGGCCTCGCGCTCGAAAAAGGTCGACAGATCGGTCACCAGCACGCCCTGCTGCACGCAGTTGAGCATCTGTTCCATCGGCATGCCGCCGCGACGCTCGTCCGGGGCGATCACGATCTCGTCGACGTCGAGACGGTCCGCGACCGCGCACAGCGTTTCGTCGGTGCGGATCAGCTGCGAGTCTTCCACCACGATCGGCTGCTGGCCCGCGGGCACGAATCCGAGGATGTTGAACGACTGACGATCGCTC
Organism: Lysobacter hankyongensis; assembly: GCF_039543145.1. Lineage (NCBI taxonomy): Bacteria > Pseudomonadati > Pseudomonadota > Gammaproteobacteria > Lysobacterales > Lysobacteraceae > Lysobacter > Lysobacter hankyongensis. The sequence goes on from NZ_BAABJE010000017.1 coordinate 47,317, forward strand.
TTGCGCCGCAATCGCGTGTTGATCAGGTTGGCGTTGTTGCCGGCGCCGTACACCAGCACCCGCTGTTTCAGCGATTGCGCCGCGGACAGTTTCGACACCACGTAGCGCACGCCCAGCACCGCGCCCGCACCCACGCCCAGCGAGATCGCGAGCACGCCGCGACCGATGTAGGTCGCCGGCAGCGCGTAATAGATGACCAGCAGGGTCACGCCGCCCAGCGCGAACGACAGCACGATGCGCAGCAGCAGATCGATGCGGTTGTGACGGACGTAGGCCTGGTACAGCCCGAAGGCGAGCATCGCCCCGGTGATGCACAGCGCCACCAGCAACGCGCGCGGCGCGATGCCTTCGATGAAATGCTCCAGACCGGCGGGATCGGCATGGAAGCGCAGCCGCGCCGCGACCATGACCGACAACATCAATACGCACAACTCGGTGAACCACAGACTGCGAATCGCGAGCTTCTTGCGACTGGAACGAACGGTCCTCACGTACTCCCCCTGTACTGCGATGCGGGCGCCCGAACGAATCCCGGGCCAAACGACATCCTCCCCTTCCGCGCATGCGGCATGGGCGATGCAGGCTGCTCGCACAGTCCCCCTGTGACGATGACGCCTCTTCGAATCGGGTCGCGCGGCTTCGGTCCGCAGCCGCGGGTGTCTTGCCCCGACGCATTATCCAACAACGTCACACTTCATAGAAACAGGACAGCACAGAAACATGGCCATCGTTCCGTTGACGACGCCAAAGCATCGACAGCGACTCGATATCGGCGTCGAAAGACACTTTTTGTTTCATATATTCAACAACCGGGGCCGCAACACCGAACGCCCCGGGATCGGATCCGGATCGGATTGCGCGAAACCGGCGTCCGCGCCGCTGCCTCGCCGCCTCAACCGGCGACGGTGCGATCGCGCCCTTCGTGCTTGGCGCGGTACAGCGCACCGTCGGCGCGCCTGAGCAACGTCTCGACATCCTCGCCCGCGCCGGCGCCGGCCAGTCCCAGACTGATGGTGACCCGCTCCCCCGGAGCGAAGCCTTCGAATCCGGCGCCGGACACGGCTTCGCGAAGGGTTTCCGCCAGCGCGTGGGCATGTGCCTCGTCCGTGCCGGGCAGCACCGCGAGGAATTCCTCGCCGCCCATGCGCCCGACCCTTGCGCCCTCGGGCAAGCCGCGGAGCACGATCTCGGCGATCGAGCGCAGCGCGCGGTCGCCGCCGTGATGACCGTGCATGTCGTTGATGCGCTTGAAGTGATCGATATCGAACGCGACGACGGCCAGCGGCGTGCCGGTGGCGCGCGCATCGTTCAACGCGCGATCGAGGAAATCCAGGATTCCGCGGCGATTGGGCAGACCGGTCAGCTCGTCGGTCATCGCCAATCGTTTGAGCCGCCGCCCGCGGTTCAGCTGCTGCAGCGCCGTCGCCCCCAGCAGCACGAACAGCGCCGCGCCCAGCAGGATGGTCAGCCGCTGCAGCGAACGCACGCGCTCGGCATTGCGCAGCGCTTCGCCCCGGTGCGCGTTCTCGATCAGCAACGCACGATTCTCCTGCTCCTTCTTCGCGGTGTCGAACTGCACGCGCAGCCGCGATGTCTGCTCCTCGCGCGCACGCCGCTCCAACTGCGTCTGCGCCGCTCGGTACGCCATCGACGCTTCGTACGCCTGCCGCCACTCGCCGGACGCCGCATGCACGTCGGCCAGGGTTTCGTACACCTTGACGAGATAACGGGGGTTGGCATTGGCGCGGAAGTGGCGCTCGGCAGCGCCCAAGTCCGCCGCCGCCTCGCGCTGGCGACCGACCGCGAGCAGCGCGCGCGCGCGGGTCAGTCTGCAGCGGGCGATGCTCTCGTCATCGCCGGATTCGACGAAACGGGCCATCGCGCGATCGATCCACGGCAGCGCTTCGCCGGCCTTGCCCTGTTTCGTCAACAGCGCGCCGATCGAACGCTCGCTCTCGGCGACCGCGGCGCGGTTGTCCAGTTCGGTATCGATCTCCATCGCGCGCCGGTATTCCGCCAGCGCCGCATCCAGTTCGTTCTTCATTTCCAGCGCGGCGGCGATGTTGAAATGCGCCGTGGCCTCGCCGCGGCGGAAACCGGCGGCCTGGTCCTGCCTCAGCAATTGCCGGTAATACGCGATGGCCTTGTCGTACTCGCCGACATTCTCGTCGCTGTAGACGTTGGCGATGGCGTTGAGCGAATAGCGCTGACCGCTGCGCAGGCCGAGCTCGACGGTCAAGGCATGGGCGCGGTTGAGGTCGGCGATGGCATCGTCGTATCGCCCGTGGTAGTGCCGGCTCTCGCCGCGCATCGCCAACGCATCGGCCAATGCGGATTTGCTCTCGGCGCGCTCCGCGGCGTCGACCGCGGCTTCGTACTCCAGCGCGGCCTCGGCCGGCTTGCCATGCAGATCCAGGGCATAGCCGCGGCAACTGTGGAAACCGGCGGCCGACTTGGAATCGTCGGCCTTGCGCGCGACCTCCAGCCCCCGATCGGCTTCGGCGATGGCGGCCGGCGCGTCGACCAGCGCGAGGGCGTCGCAGGCTTCGATCTCGGCTTCCCGCAACAGCGCGAGATCGCCGCTGCGACGGGCCAGCGCGCTCGCGCTGCGGGCGGTCGCGAGCGCGCGCCTGGGATCGATTTCGACCTCGGCTTCGACCCGGGCCAGCAGGGCGCGCACCTCGGCCTCGGACGGGCCCTGCGCCTGCGCCCATCCGGTCAGGCACATCGCGCATGCCAGCGCCCACATCGGGGCGCGGCCGCGGTGAAGGTCGCGGTGACGAAGACCGGGTTCGGGTGCGTCGCGCATCATCCGTATCCGGGCCTATGCGCCGCACACCGTGCAAGCAGCGCCGGCGCGGCAGGTCTTGTCGCATGCGGCCAGCGGCGCGATGCCGCGACCGCGGGCGGCCAGTCGCCCGGCGCCAGTGATGGTGTCCATGGTTCCGCCCCCCTGCGGATGAGAGGTCACGGCACGACACCCGCGATCGGGCATCGCCATGACACAGCGCGGATTCTAGGTCGACCGCGCGCCGAAAGATGGGCGGTCCATCGCGTTCCGCCCGCGGATTCAGGCATGACTCACCTCCTCACCCGAGACGACATCTCTCCTGCAGGCAGGCATGTCGACGCCTGCCTGTGCGCATGATGCGCCGGCCCCGCATCCGCGGGCGGTCCGATCACGGGGGAAGACGGATTTCCGACAGACGGTCGGCCAGGGCAGGACGCTCGACCGGGAGGCCCGCGATGCCGGAAGAACCGGGTCGAGGCGGGCGTCCGAAGAACCGGCGGCGCGGTCGCCGCCGGTCCGGTATCGCCGTCAGCGCAGCCACATCCTCGCGCTGCGCGCCGGCAGGCTGAAGGTGTAGTTGGCACTGCCGATGTTGACCACGCTGCCCGAACCGAGGGTGTCGGTGTAGTTGGCGTACCACCACAGGACGCTGTTGTTCATGTTGACCGACGCGTTGACCGTGCTGCCGCACTTGTTGATGCCGACGATGCCCAGGCTGCCGCGGCGGAAGATGATGTGGCAACTGCCGTGCGAGAGCACCTGCATGTCGTTGCCCTGCACCGCGTTGTGGAAGCGGATCATGCCCTTGATGTCGTTGCGGTTGTAGGCGTTGACCCAGCGGTTGTCGCCGCTCTCGTTGTTGTCCGAATACACCATCGGCTTGCCGCCGTTGCGGCCGAAGAGATAGGCGTACGCCAGGGTTTCGTCGGTCGGATCCATCAGCGCATAGCGGAAGCCGCTGTTGTTGGGGATGTCGTGGGTCACGGTGAAGGTGACCGCGCGCGCGCCCTGCAAGGCCTGGCCGACGGCCAGCGGATCGACCAGCGCGCTCATGCTGCCGCTGAACGAGAACGCGTTGCGGATCTGGGTCTGCAGCGGGAAGTCGTAGGCGGCATGACTGGTGCCCTGCAGATAGGGCTGCAGGAAGCGGTCGTATTCGATCTCGCCGGCACCGGCGCCGGTGATGATCTCGCCGAAGACGTACATGCCGTTCTTGATGTCGGTGGTGAGCACGCCGTTGATGTGGCTGAGCGGCATGTGCTTCGCGGCATCGATGCGGAAGCCCTTCACGCCGAGCGCCTTCAGCTGCCGCAGGTATTCCTGCTGCTGCGAAATCACGTAGCTGCTGTTCTTCAGGTCCGGCAGGCCGACATCGCCGCCACCGCCGCACAGCCGCCAGTTCTGCACCTGCCACACATCGGTGTAGTTCGAGATGCAGCGCGCTTCGCCGAAGTCGCTGGCGCTGAGGAAGTTGAAGCCGAGATTGCCGAACAGGCGGATGCCGTTGTAATAGGTCGGATTGCCGTTGTAGAGATTGATGATGCTGGTACCCGGATAGTTGAGATCCGGACGCTGGCCGGACTCGTTGGCCATGTGGTTCAGCAGCACGTCGGCATAGACGTGGACGCCGCGCGCGTTCAGCGCGCTGACCATGTTCCGGAACGTCGTGGTGTCGCCCAGCGGATGATGGATGACGCGGTAATCCTGCGGCTGATAGCGCGCCCACCACTGGCTGCCGGCGGATTTGTAGGCCGGCGCCACCAGCACCGCCTTGTAACCGGCGGCCTGGATTTCCGCGGCGCGCGCCTGCACGTCGGCGTAGCGCCAGTTGAAGGCGTGGAGGATGGCATCGGCCTGCGCGTTGCCGGCGACGCCGGCGGCGAGCAACAGGGCCGCGCACAGGCGCGACATGCGATGCGACGCATGCGCTTTCCTGGCGGTCGGTCTGCGTGCGGCATTGTTCGAAGCGGCATTGTTCGGGGCGAACGTGTCGACTGGGGACGGCATGTGGGTTCTCCTGAAATGGTGGCGGAATCCCGCGTTGCGGGACGGACATTCCTTGCGTGCGCCGCAGTCGTCGCGCGCGCGAACGGCGACTGCGGATGCGCGACCGAGATCGATATCGGCCGCATCGCGACCTTGCGTACGCGACGGGATCGAATCCTAGGACGGCATCGCAATGCAGCACGACAGGCTGCATACGTTTTCAAATCCGGCGCTCATCGACAGCGATCACGAATGCGCGAATTCGTGCTTCGACGTGCGCATGGCCGGTCGCGTCGACGCGGTCGCGCATGCGATCGATTCGCGCGATCTTCAACGACCGTGCGGAATCCTCATCCCTGCGCGCATGCCTCCACCGCGCATGCGCATGACGCGAACGCGCGTGGATCAGCGGGCGCGTCCGCGCGGCGTGCCCTTGCGGCACGCATCGGAACAGAACTTCACGTTGGCCCAGTCGCGCGCCCATTTTTTCCGCCAGGCGAAGTCGCGCCCGCAGACCGGGCAACGCTTGGTCGGAAGATCGGCCTTCGCGGGCATGGGCGTGGGCAGGCCGGGGCTCAGGCCTTGCGCAGGAAACAGACCTTGAGCACCAGGCCCTTGATCTTGTCGGAATGGCCTTCGATGTGCTCGGGATCGCCGTCGACCAGACGGATGTTCTTGATCACCGTGCCCTGTTTCAGCGGGATGGAAGATCCCTTCACCTTGAGGTCCTTGATGACGACCACCGTATCGCCATCGACGAGCGGATTGCCGTTGCTGTCGCGTACCGTCTGCGCGGCCTCGGCACCGGCATCGGCGGCGATCGGCCACTCGTAGCCGCAATCCGCGCAGACGTGATTCGCGCCGTCCTCATAGGTGTTGGTCAGGGTGCATTGCGGGCAGGACAGCGGGGCGTTCATCGTGGGATCCGTCGGAAAAGACCGTCATTATCGCGCCTCGGCGGCCTGCGCGCCCGCGTTCAGTCGAGCGTGGGCCACGCCCGCGCGTCCAGGGTCTCGCGATAGCCGTGCCAAGCGGCATAGGCCAGCCATGGCATCAGCAGCCCCAGGCCGAGGAGCCCGGTGGCGAAACCGACCGCGGTGAGAATGACGATGATCGTCGCCCACAGCAGCATCACCGCCTTGTTGCGCAGCACCGCATGGATGCTGGACACGCCCGCGGTGATCATGTCCACGTCGCGGTCGGCGATCATCGGCAGCGAAAACGCGGCCACCGCGAAGGTCAGCGCCGCGAAGATCGAACCGACCGCCGAACCGATCGCGAGGAACTCCCACAACGTGCGCGCATTGCTCTCGTCGATCGGGAAGAACGCGCCGACCATCATGCCCGCGCGCGACCACAGCAGCACGATCACGCCCTGGGCGAGGGCGAACACGCCGGCCTGCCCCACCACGCGGCGCGCGAGCACGAAGGAGTCGGCCAGCGCCGGGCGTTGCCCGCGTTCCAGCGCGCGGCTGACGCAATAGAGGCCGACGCAGATCAGCGGCGCGACGAAGACGAAGCCGGACAGCAGGGTGGCGAGCAGCGCGAACCGCCCGAGCGTCCATGCCAGCAGCGAGATGCCGGCGCTGACCAGCACGATGACGACGCCGAACAGCATCGACAGCCCCGGCGCCGCGCGCAGATCGCGCCAGCCCGCGCGCAGCCAGCGCAGCGGCGCGCCGGCGTCGAGCGCGGCGCAGGGCACCACGAAGGGACGGCTGTCCTCGGGCGAGGGCTCCGGTGGCGATGAAGCGGGCGACGACGATCCGGTGGGCGAGGACATGACACCTCCACGGTTGCGTTTCGATCACGGCATGGCCAAGCCCTGCACGGCCAAGCATAGCCAAGCCCGGGCGTCGCGGGGCACCGCCGCACCACGCCCTCCGGCCGCCGCAGGACAAACGCCCGCCGGCGTGGCAGCATCGCGGTGCCCCCCGCACCGAACCGTCATGCCCGAATCCGACCGCCCCGCCCATACGGATACGCTTGCGGACGCGCTCGCAGAAGCGGCCTACGCCGCCTTCGACGACGGCGATCTGCTCGCCGCGCGCAGCGGTTTCGAGGCCGTGCTCGCGGCCGAGCCCGACGATCCGGTCCATCACTACATGCTGGGGCTGGTCTGCAAATACCTGCGCGACTGGGACCAGTCGCTGCGCCACAACCTTCGGTCGCTGGCGCTGCGCGCCGCGGCCCGCGGGATCGATGACGGGAAGGAGCACGGGACGGATGACCAGACCGACGACGAAGCCTCGCGCTGGAACGCCGCGATCGCCGCCACCGCGCTCGGTGACTGGGCGGAAGCGCGCCGGCAGTGGGCCGCCTGCGGCATCGACATTCCCGCGGGAGACGGCGCCATCCACGGCAACTTCGGCGTGCTCAGCCTGCGCCTGGATCCGTGGGATCGCGGCGAAACCCTGTTCGCGCGACGGATCGATCCGGTCCGCGCGCAGATCATCAACGTGCCGCTGCCCGACAGCGGTTACCGCTACGGCGACATCGTGCTGCACGACGGCGCCGCGACCGGCGAGCGTCGGTTCCATCAGAGCCGCGTACCGGTGATGAACGCGCTGCAGCGCACGATCGTTTCGGAATATCCGACCTTCGCGGTCTTCGCGACCTGCCCGCGACGCGAGGATCTCGACGCGCTGGTCGCGATGCGCGTGCCCGGCATCGCCTTCATCGAGGATTGGACCGAGAGCATCCGCCACGTCTGCCTGCGCTGCAGTTACGGCGCGCCGCATCGGCACCGCGAAGACGACGACGCGAACGATGCCGCCGCGTGGCGCCCCGAGCGCAATCTCGGCGTCGCCGCGCAAAGCAGACGCTCGGTGCTGCGCCTGATCGAACGCTGGAAGGAACAGGGCGCGGGTCGTCGACTGGACGCGCTGGAAAGCCGCGACCACGAACCCTCCGCACCGCCCGGACAGGGCGTGCAGTGGTGGCTCGCCCCCGAGGATCGCGCCGACGCCGGCAGCGCCATCCCGGACGATGCGATCGACGAAACCCGCGACGAAGACCGCGACGACGAACTGCGATAACGGTCGCGTTGTTGCGGCGCAGCTTGCCCCATCGGCCAATGTCCGCGTCCGCAGGCGTGTGGCCCACTGCCGGCAACTTTCGCAGGAGCCGTCGCCGATGTCCGCCTTCGCACAGGTCGTCCGTTCCGCCCGTCGTTTCCGCGCCGCCCTCGCCGCACTGACGCTGCTTGCGGCGCTGTGCGCATCGCCCGCGTTCGCGCAGACCGAAGTCACCGGCTTCGGCAGCAATCCCGGCAATCTGCGCATGTTCAAGTACGTGCCCAGCGGCCTGCCGGCGAACGCGCCGATGGTGGTCGCACTGCACGGCTGCGCGCAGAGCGCATCGAGCTACGACGCCGAAACCGGCTGGCAGTTGTTCGCCGACCGCTTCCGCTTCGCGCTGCTGCTGCCGCAGCAGCAGAGCGCGAACAACAGCAGCACCTGCTTCAACTGGTTCGAGAACGGCGACATCAGCCGCGGACAGGGCGAAGCGCTGTCGATCAAGCAGATGGTCGATCGCATGATCGCCGACCACGGCATCGCAGGTTCGCGCGTGTACGTCACCGGCCTGTCCGCGGGCGGCGCGATGACCGCGGCGATGCTCGCGGCCTATCCCGACGTGTTCGCGGGCGGCGCGATCATCGCCGGCATTCCGTATCGCTGCGGCGTCGGCCAGAGCGCCGCCTTCAGCTGCATGAATCCGGGCAGCAATCTCACGCCCGCGCAATGGGGCGACAAGGTCCGCGCGGCGAGCACGTGGTCCGGGCCGTGGCCGATCGTTTCGATCTGGCACGGCGAATCCGATTTCACCGTGCGCCCGATGAATCTCACCGAGAGCATGGAACAGTGGACGAACGTCCACGGCATCGACCAGACCGCGGACGTCAGCGACACCATCGGCGGCTATCCGCACAAGGTGTATCGCGACGCGGCCGGCACCGCGCGCGTCGAGACCTACAGCATCACCGGCATGGGTCACGGCACGCCGGTGGACCCCGGCGCCGGCGCGACCCAGTGCGGCACCGCGGGCGCCTACATCCTCGACGTGAATCTCTGCTCCAGCTACTACATCGCGCGCTTCTTCGGCCTGGACAATCTCGACGGCGTGCCGCCCACCGCGACGATCACCGCCCCCGCCAACGGCAGCGCCGTCAGCGGCAGCGTGAACATCGCCGCGAACGCCAGCGACAACATCGGCCTCGAGCGCGTGGAGTTCCTGCTCGACGGCGCGCTGCTCGGCAGCGACGCCACCTCGCCCTACGCCTTCGCCTGGAACAGCGCGACCGCGAGCAACGGCGCGCACGTGCTCACCGCGCGCGCGGTGGATCTCGCCGGCAACACCGGCACCTCGGCGCAGGTGAACGTGACCGTCAGCGGCGGCACCGGCGGCGGTGGCGGCGGCTCGCCGGTCACCGTCGCGTTCACGAACGAAGACGCCAACGACGGCTACGTGAAGGCCGGTGCCGGCGGCGTCTCGCCCGCGGTGGGCACACTGGAATCCAGCCTCGGCCTGGCGATCGGCCGCGGCACCGACGGCAAATTCAATCGCACGCTGCTGTCGTTCGACACGTCCTCGCTGCCCGATGCCGCCACCGTGCTCTCGGCCACGCTCACCGTGACCTATCGCAGCGCCTCCGGCGACCCGTGGAGCAATCCGGCCGGGAACACGCTCGTGATCGACGCGAACAACGGCTGCATCGGCGCCTGCACCATCGAAGTCGGCGACTGGGCCGCGACCACGACGACCAGCGCGATCGCGCAACTGCTGCCGTTCACCGGCGGCTCCCAGACCAGCACGCTGTTCGCCGCACCGGGCCTGTCCGCGATCCACCGCAGCGGCCGCACCCAACTGCGGCTGCGCTTCTCCGGCAACCAGACCGCCACGAATTATCTCTGGATCGGCAACGCCGCCGCGGCGACGCTGACGGTGACGTACCAGCCGTAACGACGCCAGACCATCACGCCACCGGGCGCGGATGCACGACGCATCCGCGTCTCATCGTTTGTCGGACGCAGAAGGTGCTGCGGGCGCGGCGGTTGCAGGCGTTGTCGCTGCGGGTACCGGCGTTGCGGCTGGCGCGGCTGCCGGCGGATCGGACAGATTGGCGCGCAGGAATCCGGCGATCGCGCCCCAGACGCGGGTCTTGTTCTCGTCGTCCTCGATGCCGTGCGCTTCGTCCGCCAGTTCGATCAGCGCGGGCGGGCGACCGGCGAGATTGAGCATCCGCACCAGACGCCGCGTGTGTTCGTAATCCACGCGCAGATCTTCACGGCCGTGCACCAGCAGGATCGGGAGGCTCAGCTCGCGATACCGGTACAGCGGCGAATACGCCATCATCTCGGCCATGTCGGTATTCGGGTTGCCGATCATCTTTTCCATCAGCGCGCGACGTTCGGCGCTGCGCGCGGTGTCGCTGGCGGTGAAGAACAACGCCCGGTCGCTGATGCCCGCGATCGACACCACGCAGCGGAACCGGCCCGGCCAGCGGATCGCGGACACCATCGCCGAATACCCGCCATAGCTCGCGCCGATCGCGCACATCCGGGTCTCGTCGAGCGGGTAACGGGCCAGCGCCAAGGCCAGCGCGGCGTCGATGTCGTCCTCGATCGCGCTGCCGTAACTGCGTTCGCCGGCCTTGCGGAACGCGGTGCCGAAGCCCTCGGAACCACGGAAATTCACCTGCAGCACCGCATAGCCCAGCGAGGCGAGAATCTGCACTTCGGGATCGAAATACAGATCGTCGCGCACGCCGATCGGCCCGCCGTGGGGGAACAGCACCAGCGGCACCTTGCCCTTCGCGCCGCGCGGCATGGTCAGGTAGGCCTCGATCTCCAGACCATCCCTGCTTTTCGCGTGCAGGGTCGTCGCCGGCGCGAACGCGTGCGACGCCAGCCATGGCCTGGTCTCGCTGACCAGCGATGCCTTCGACGTGTCGGCGTCGAAGAAATACACGTCGGTGGGCTTGTCGCTGCCGCTGACCGCGACCAGGAATTTCCGCCCGGCCGGATTGCGCTGCAGGATCGTCACCGCCTTGCCCGGGAAGGCGGCCTGCAGCTTGCCGTACAACTTCGCATTGGTCTCCTCGAAGTAGTGGCTGACCAGCAGACCGTTGTCGAGGTAGCTCGCGCCGATCAGCTCGCCCGACGGCGCGAACATCGGCGATGCGATGTCGCGCCCGGGTTTCGCGTACACGGTGCGGGTGACCTTGCCGGTCGCCGGGTCCAGTTCGACCAGCTCGCGCTGGCCGCGGTCGCGCTCGGACAGGCCGTAGATCAGGTTGCCGTCGGCCGACAATCCCCTCGGATCGAAGTCGGCCTCCTCGTCGAGCACCATCACCTGGCGGTATTGCCCGTCGACACCGTGGATCAACACCCGATTGCCGTCGTCGTCGATGCCGATCGCCATGCGGATGCGACCGGTGGCGTCGGCGAAGAACGCCAGACCATTGTCGATGCCGTGATTCAGGCGTGCGGTCGCGGCGAAATCGAAGCGATCCAGCGCCTTCTGGGTGCGCACGTCCAGCCGATGGACCACAACCCGACCGCCTCCGGACGACGAAGCGGAGGCGAACAGGATGTGCCCGGGCTGGTCCGCCAACACCTTCACCAGGCCCCCGACCCGCGGCACGATCACCTTGGCATAGCTGCGACCTTCGGGCGTGTCGACGACATGCGCCACGATCAGCGCATCCGGCTCGTGGCTGCGGCCGATGCTCATGATCAGCGAACGGTCGTCGGCCCAGTCCAGCCGCGATACCGGCTTCGGCGATTCGTACAGCCGCACCAGCGAGCCCTTTTCGATGTCGACCAGATTGATCGCCCAGCGCCAGCCGCCGCCTCCCTCACCGCCCTTCGAGGACTTCTTCCCGCTGCCCGGGACCTCGAACACCACCACTTCGGCGAACAGATCGCCGCGGGGATTCAGTTCGATCATCTGCAGGCGGCTGGGCCGCCAGAGTTCGTCGAGCGCGATCGGCAGCGTGCCCGGCTGCGGCGGGTCGAGCGTCCTGTCTTCGGCAGGACGGCCCTGCGCGGTCGCCTCGCGATACATCGCCGGGAACGGGTCGGGATAGTGCCCGGTGTATTCGAAGCGCTGGCTGCGCGACAGCGCGGGATGTTCCTTCTCCAGCCAGTCGAGCGCCAGCAGCCCGCGATTGCTGACATGGACCACGGCGCTGAACCAACTGGTCCTTCGGAACAGCAGATCGCCGGGATAATTCAACACGCCCGGTTTCACCTCGAACCCGAACTCCGGATCCTTCGACAGCCGGTACTCGCCGATGTAACCGACGCTGGTCCAGCGATAGCGGCCTGCCGGGAGCACGTAGAGCTGCGAGCTGCGCCCGGCTTCGACCCCTCGCATGCTGCGCATGTCGAGGTTGACGCCCTGCCGCGAAATGCGCACCGAACGCAGTTGCACATCGCTGTCCACCGCGATCAGCAGCAGCCCCTCGTCGGCATCGAGCTTCGGCAGTTTGCCGGGATCGACTTCGCGGATGATCGCCTGCGCGGGCAGCGCGCAGCACAGCAGCAGGCAGACCCACCACGCTGCGAAACGACGGCCGATCCGGCCCGGAACGATCTGAACGGAACTGCTGCGCATCGCGACTCCCCCGGCGTCATCGGCGCGGAGACCCCCGATGGGCCATCGCGCACGCGGCCAGCATAGCGGAAGCGGCCGGGCGCCCGTGGCGACAGGCATCGGCGGCTCGGCTATGCTCCGACCTTCACCACAGCGCACCGGGGATGCGATGCGGACGAACATCTTCTGGCCGGCGATGCTGCTGGCGACCGCCCTGCTGACATCCGCGCTCGCCGGCTGCGGCCTGCGGGACGGCCCGCCCGACGCGGGCGATATCGAAGACGCACTGGGCGATTATTTCGAGCACCGCAACGAGCGCGGCGGCATCCGCATCGACCTCGGCTCCGCAGGGGCGTTCCGCGAGATCCGCTTCGACATCCGCCTGCACCACGTCACCGTGCACGACTGCACTGGACAGCAGCGGGTCTATGTCTGCGACATCACCTATCTCGCGAGTTTTCCTCCGGTCAAGGAAGAGACCGAATCGATCCGCACGCGGGCGACGCTGTTCGACGGCCCCGGCGGCTGGCGCGTGGTCGAATGACCCGCGCAGCGCGCATCTCCCTTCCCTTGTTCGATGGCATCTCCATGACCGCACGTCTCCACCGCATCGCAGCGCTCGCCGGCCTGTCCGCAAGCCTCTTCGTCGCCACCGTCGCACTCCCGCACGCGGCCGTCGCGCAGTCCAACGCGCTGCCGATGCCCCTGGAAAGCCGCGATCCGGCGAAACCGCTGACCGTGATCGCCGACCAGACCTGGACCGGGCCCGAAATCCAGGCCCAGGCCAAGGATTTCAGCCGTCTCGAGGTCGGCAGTTTCAAGTACGACGCCAGCCAGGGCCCGGTGATCCTGCTGATCGACTACGCCGCCACCTGGCCCGACCCGGAGAACAAGGGCGAAGCCATCATCGATGTCGGCATCGAATGCCCCGAAGCCCGCGACCCCTGCGCGATCCCGATCACCCTCGGCACCATCGGCATCCACACCGAATACATGGGCGAAAGCGTGGTCAACGTCGGCCCCGCCCCGCAGGCCGCGTGGATCGGCCGCGAATCCCACGCCTACACCTTCCCGCAGGACACCTACGTCGAAGTGCGCCTGGCGCTGCAGGACCGCAGGAACCTCGACCCGAAAGCGATCCGCGCGCGCCTGTTCTACGGCGACCACGACCGCGACGCCCTGCCCGGCCAGAAGACCCGCTTCGGCGCCGTCATGAAAGTCGCGCTCGCCCTCGGCGTCCTGCTCGCCCTGCTCGTGTGGTGGATGCGTCGGGGGTAAGACCGCTGCGCGCCCTGCTCTTCTCCCTCTCCCACCGGGAGAGGGACGGGGTGAGGGTACGGCCGCCAACGCTGTTTCCGGCAACCGCCATTTCTCCCGACCACACCCACCGCCGTCATCCCGGCGAAGGCCGGGATCCCGCTTGGCCCGCCTCGTTTGGACCGTGTGTCGGCTGGTGGTTTCGACAGGTTGACGGTGGCTGGGGCTTGGGCGAGATTGCCGAAATCGGCGTTTCTAAGGAAGCGCCAGTTGGGCATATGGTCAAGCTGTCAGGAGCGGCTGCTGACATTGCATCACTGTTGCTTCAACACCATCACCGATCAAATCAGCTTCGTTGGGGTATGGCGACCAGCATTGGATGCTCAGAGGACAATTATTCGACTTGTTTGCAGAGATTTCTAATCGAGCCTTGCCCTTAAGAAAATGCATGCGGGTTGATTTTTCAAATTTCACTTAATCCTGCCAATTAGGAGCGAACGATGAAATTCGATTTCGTGGTAATAGGCTCAGGAATCCTAGGATTGACCCTAACACTAGAGCTTGCACGAATCGCGTCAAATGCAAAAATCGCACTGCTTGATGAAAAAAAAATAAACCGCACCGCTTCGCTCGCTGCTGGTGCTATGTTGAGTCGATATTGTGAAACAACCAAATTTTCTTTAGATTCCGAAACGGATCACTGGAAAGAGAGAATCAGAAACAGAATAATTGCTGCAGATTACTGGGAATCTTGGCGGAAGACACTAGCAAAATTAGATTACTGCGCAAAATCCACCGTACTATTTACAAATAACTGCTCGAATCAACTGGACGCAGATAATTTAAAAGCTATTCAACAAGTCATGTCTACCCAAGGCGAGCAAGCGCTTGAACTAACCGAAGATGAAATCGAATTGGCACCAGAGTACTATGCAAGAGCCGACCGAATTGTCCTAGTCCGCAATGAGCCAGCCATTGAGGCCAGACAACTACTTCGCTCAATATTTAACGAATTAGGGAATTTCCCTAATGTATGCATTGTCGAAAAAAGCGTACTCTCCATCTCCGAAACGAGCAAAAACTCATTTGCACTCGCATTGCAAGGCGGCCTGAACATAACCGCATCCTCAATAACAGTTGCAGCAGGCGCCGAAACAACCAGAATTATCGATCGATCTTTCCCTGATCTTGGGAAAAGAATTGTACCCATAATAAGTGGGAATGGCGCAGCAATTACCGTCTCTAAAATCAATCCTATCAAATACGTATATCGCACTCCGAATCGCGCATTTTCATGCGGCTTACATGCAGTCCCTTATAGTGACGCCATATATTTTGGCGCAACTAATACTGTCCAGGCCATGCCAAGCAGGGCGCCAATCGCAACAGATATAGGTTTTATTATAGATTGCGTTTCATCGCAGATTGGAAAAAAATGGATAGAAGGTGAAATTGAGCACTTCAAGCATGGCAATAGGCCCGTTTCTATCGATGGCTTCCCGGTGATCGGAAGAACCTCAATCAAAAACCTTTGGATATATACCGGATTCTATCGAGAAGGAATATTAATGGCGCCATGGGCCTCTTCCCTATTAGCGAAGTGCATAATTCATGACACATCAATTTCGGCAGAGTTGTCCGCTTATGACCCAGAGCGAAAATTGATCAGAACCCATAGCTATAATCAATGCATTGATCATGCCGTAGAAAATTTTCACGCAATCGCTTGCGAGCGCGGATTAAGATTACCCTCAACTGGAAATTGGACCCAAGACTTCCTGGGATCGTATCGATCAATTTCCGAGGCTATTTATGCGCGATTTGAGCCACACTACAGGCCGCCACCTGATTTTCTTTGGGATATTCATTTCGGCCGCTTGGAATCCGAGCTAAAAGAGCTTATTGAACGCAGGGAGATTTAGAATGCCTCAGCTAGAAGCGTTGCGCCACATCCAAGCATTCGCGGCACGCGCACCAGCCAATCCGGAAGATTTGAACCAGCTTCTTCATGACCTTTGTCATTATATAAAGAAGGTTTTTTCTGCACATATAGTTGATGTTGTCTGGGAAGACTCAGGAAACCTTTCGCCGTCCCTTTTTCCACTAAAAGTAGCCGAAGATGAAAATAATAATTTCTCAAAAAGGGCTGTTCTTAAAGATGGAAAGCCAACATCGCTGACAGCATATTCCTACCAGAACGACTTAAAGATATGGATAACAAATCGCGACGGATTGAAATCATCAAAGCAACATTTAAATCAGTTTACAGATAGCGAATTTATTGAATCCTCGCTTATTTTTCACTACGCCACACAGAAGACAATAAGAACTGAAATATGCATTCCTCTTCACGTAACCTTACCGAAAGGCGGAAAAAGGGTATCAGGCATAGTTAATATAGAATCCACAGAACACATCCAGAGAACGGAAATGGCTTCAATGTACGCCGTCGGATTTGCTCAGACAATCGAACAGATAGTCACGCGTTGGATCGCATCCCAAGCAGCCGAGTCATGGTCTAATCAACAACTTAGAAAACTAACGCAACTTTCTCTTCAAAATCGAATTGAGCCGGGCGCAAAACTTGGATGCTTCATCGTTCACGATTTCGTAGATTTCGATGTAAGACAGCACGTCCGATGGGCAGAAAGCGTACTGGAAGATGCGGGCATTGAAGTCCTTAGATTAGGGACGGTAGGAGCCGTTGTCGAGGAAATAATGGAGAAAATGAGGATGGCCCATTTTGGCATTGTATTCAGCTCGGACACTTCGAGAAACGTTCAGTGGGAATGGGGCTTTCTTGTTGCGCTCGGTCGACCAATAATTCGACTCGAGCATCCGAAAGGAGATTCAAGAGGTGATTTTTTCGATGTCCGCGGGACGCAAAGATTCGATTACGGACATAATTACCCAGACGGAAAAAAAGAAGATGCTTTTAAATTGATCCTAAAGGAGGCCTTGAAACTATTGCTCAATCAACACAAAGAATGGCAACCCATACATCAAGACACCATGGAATCAGAAAAATGACAATGCATTGTGGCGAGTATATTTTCGCACCCTCAATTATCTAATGGACTGGAAGCGCCCTTGCTTTTCGCCTCACGCATAACTAGAAGTTTTCGATGATGCTATGGCGATCGGATGGACGACAGTCTGCCGAGAGCACGATGGGAGCGTTGGTGGCTGTAGCGGTGCCGCCAATCTCGGCCATACAGCACACTTCTTCGGGCGAGGCAAAGACGTACCGTACGAGGACCTCCGTACGACAGGTGCGGTTGAAGCGTTCGATGCAGGCTTTCTGGGGCGGTTTGCCCGCCTTGATACGCACCAGTTCAGAAATGGGGTCAGTTTCATTTCCGGGATTCGCTTCTAGCCCGTCGTCGAGATCACCTCAACATCTCCTTGCGCCCCTCATCCGGCCTTCGGCCACCTTCTCCCCGCAAGCGGGGAGAAGGAGAAGCGCTAAAACTCACATCACCCGATGCCCCCTCACGGCACCACCGTGCAGCACGGTTGCTGCGCGGGCACCGTGATCGGCGTCGGCAGCGGCAGCTGGTTGAAGCTCTTGGCGATGAGGGTCACGCCGAAGGTGTTGCTGGCGATGGACAGATTCGTCGCCGGCGGGTTCCAGTCGACCGAGCACACGGTCTTCAGCGCGCTGACATCGCCGCGATAGGTCAGCGCATGCAGCGGGTCGCCGTTCGCGAGCCAATCGGTGGAAGTGGAGCCGGCGAAGTACGCGCCATTGTTGCCCGCGGACAGCGAGAACGCCTTCTCGGCCTGCACGCCCTGGGTGCCGTAGCGCTTGCCGATCACCGGCAGGCCAGTCGGCAGCACGTAGGGCAACAGCGTCTGCGGATGCGCGAGGTGGGTGAAGGCGTCCTGGCTCAGCGCGGTGGTGCCGTAGGTGCCGTTCACTTCGCCCGCGATCATCATCACGCCCGCGGGCGCGCCGGCATACGTCGTCGGCAACGTGAGATCCGTGGCCCAGCCGATCTCGCGGTCGGCGGTGCTGCCCCAGTGCGTGTGCACGCGCAGCAGGCAGTTCGGCACGAAGCGGGCCAGATAGACCTGCGGCGCACCGCCGACGCTGGCGGCGGTTTCGCCCACGGCCAGCACTTCGGGCGTGCCGCCGGTGGTGCGTACGCCGACCACGTCGTGGAACAGCGCCGTGCCGATGCCACGGGTGCGGGCGGTGCAGACGACCGCGCCGGTGTTGCCGTTGACCTGCATCAGCGCGGTCTCGGGGCCGATGCGACCGACCGCGACCAGATCGCCGGTGAGGCTGGGCGCGACCGGCGGCAGTTCGGCGATGGCCTGCAGCTCGAAATCGCCGGCGATCGCGTTCTGGTAATCGCGCGCCCAGATCAGCGTGCCGGTCGAACGCGTGCGCACGATCCGCGGGCGATACACGGCGGGCGTGGCCGCGGTCGCGGGCTTGAAGTATTTGCCGAGCGCGACCAGATCACCGGCCTGGGTGGAGAACGCGGTGTCGCCCGAGGCGGTCTGCAGGATGTCGAAAGCGGTGTTGTAGTCGGTGGTGTCGCCGTAATAGAAACGCCACAGCGGCGCGCCGTTGCACCCGATCTTGGTGATGACGAACTGCGAGGTCGGCGTGGCGACGCTGGTCGGATCGAGGCTGCCGACCATCGCGAAGCCGGTGCCGTCGCGGAATTCGACCACCTGCGCCGCCTGTTCAGGCCGGCCCGCGGTGTCGTACTGGAAGCGGAAGATCAGGCCCGACGACACGTTCAGACGTTCGGCGAGCATGTTGGTGTTGGCGCCCGGGGTCGCGGTGCCGACGCTGATCGATCCGCCCGGCGACACGCAGGTGCGGACTTCCTTCGTGCCGCGGTGGACTTCGCGGGCAGTCGGCAGGCCGGAGGTCATCTCCCAGTTCGAGGCCATCGCGGCCACCGGAACCAGTGCGGCCGGGATCAGCGACAGGCAGGCCAGCGTCAATGCCGTTCTTCTGTATGCATTCATGGATCTCTTCCTTTTGATCGTGTTTCCGTGGAGGCGGCCACGGAACGCGCGTCCCTGCACGAAGGCCCGAACGGGACCGCCATGTCCCGTGCGCGGCGTCGAGGTGTCTCGCACTGTCTCGTGCAGGGCGCTCCGTCCGTCGAACCGCCTGGGGAGTCGGCGACTCCGCCATCGGTTCCAACGCGCGGGCCCTGCGGCAACGGCCATGCCGGGAGCCCTGCGCGACACGTCCCGTGACCATGATCACGCCATCGACCGACCAGCGGCGAACGGGTTCAGCGACGGGTCGGCGAGATGAACAGGGGTGCGGATGCGCAGGCAGGATTTCGTCGTCTTTGAAGCTCGTTAAAAATGTTCCGATGGCAGCGATGGAGCCGCCGGAGCTGTCACCGAAGCCTCTGTGGGAGCGACGGAAGTCGCGACGGATTGCGGAAAGTCCTTCCGCAGCCTGTCGCGACTTCCGTCGCTCCCACAGTGGGGTGTTCCAGCGCATCGGGAATTCCGGCCGCAGCCTGTCGCGACTCGACCCGCCTACGGCTGTTGAAAGCCGTCGCTTCTGCAGGGGTGTTCCGGCACACCGTGACCGGACCGGCCCTCAACGCAGCTGGCTGTCCTTGCTGCCGCGACGGTTGTAACCGCTGCTGGCGGTCTCCTCGCGATCGTGCGCGTCCTGGCAGTTCACGCACAGGCGCACGCCGGGCACCGCCTTGCGCCGGGCTTCGGGAATCGGTGCGTCGCACTCCTCGCAGCGCTCCAGCCCCGGCCCCTGCGGCAGGCGGCTGCGCACCCGCTGGATGCCATCCTTGATGGTCGCGTCGATCTGATCCTGCACGGCGCCGTCGCCCGCCCAACCCGTTGCCATCGCCGCCTCCCGGTCGAATCGCTGGAAGGCGATGATAGCGTCGCCGCCACGGGCGATGTCGAGCATGTCTGTCGATTCCTGCGCTGCCCGTTCGTCGCATCCGGTACAGCCCCAGAAGGACCCGCCATGCCCCTGCAGCTCTACGCCCACCCGTTCTCGTCGTACTCGCAGAAGGCGTTGATCGCGCTGTACGAAAACGACACGCCGTTCGAGTTCCGCGCGCTGGAACACCCGGAGCATCCGGACTACATGGAATTCGCGCGGCGCTGGCCGATCCGTCGTTTCCCGCTGCTGGTGGATGGCGCGCGCCAGGTGATGGAAGCGACCTGCATCGTCGAATACCTGCATCTGCATCATCCCGGGCCCGTGCGCCTGATCCCCGACGACGCGGACGCGGCACTGGAGGTGCGGATGCTGGATCGCTTCTTCGACAACTACGTGTCGACGCCGCAGCAGAAGGTGGTCTTCGACCGCCTGCGCGCGGAAGACGCGCTGCGCGATCCGCAGGGCGTCGCCGATGCGCGGACGATGCTGGAAACGGCCTATGCGTGGCTGGATGGCCACATGGCCGGCCGCACCTGGGCGGCGAACGAGACCTTCAGCCTCGCCGACTGCGGCGCGGCGCCGTTCCTGTTCTACGCCGACTGGACCCACGCGATCGACGCACGATTCAAGCACGTCCGCCGCTATCGCGAGCGCCTGCTGGCGAGGCCGTCGGTGATGCGCGCGGTGGACGGCGGACGGCCGTATCGCGCGTACTTCCCGCTGGGCGCGCCCGATCGCGATTGAAGCGGAACGCGGCCCCGTGCTTACGCCGTAGCGGCCTTGCGCACGCGCGGCGTGAGCGCGACGTTGAGGCTGTCGCTCATCAACTGCAGTTCGGTGTCCTGGATCATCGCGGTCAGGCGCATCCCGCGCTGGACGTGGCCGACGATGCCTTCGATCGCCTGCGGATCGATGTCGATCACGGTGAGATTGTCGAACCGCGCCAGCGCCGCGGCGTTGCGGTTCCACCACACATCGGCGGCGTTGCCGCCGTAGTTGACCACCACCACCCGCTGCGCGCGGGCGCAGGCCTTGCGGATGCGGCTTTCGTCGGGCTGGCCGAGATCGATCCAGCACAGGATGTCGCCGACGTAATCGCGCTGCCACAGGTCCGGCTCGCCTTCTTCGCTGAGGCCGCGACCGAACTCCAGACGCTCGTCCGCGTACAGCGCGAACGCCAGCAGCCGCACCATCAGCCGCGCGTCGGTTTCCGACGGATGCTGCGCCATCGTCAGGTTGTGCTGGGCGTAGTAGTGCCGGTCCATGTCGCTGACCTGCAGCTCGACCTTGACCACGGTGGATTTGGGCGCCATGCCGGGACCTGGCCGAAAAGGACGAGAGGGACGCGGATTGTAGGGGCTTCCTGTTCGCTGCGTCGGGGCTTTGTTACCCTGCCGGCATGTCAGCACCTCTCGACACCCGCCTGCTGCGGGCGGACGATCCCCGGGATTTCGACGACGCCGTCCGCCTGCTGCGCGCCGGGCGATTGGTCGCCGTGCCCACCGAAACCGTGTACGGGCTGGCCGCGGATGCCGGCGATCCGGTCGCGGTGGCCCGCATTTTCGAAGCCAAACAACGGCCCGCGAATCATCCGCTGATCGTGCATCTGGCCGATGCCGGCCGCATCGACGCATGGGCACGCGACATTCCCGACAGCGCGCGCGCACTCGCCGCGGCGTTCTGGCCGGGCCCGCTCACGCTGTTGCTGCACAAGGCCGCGCACGTTTCTCCCGCGGTCACCGGCGGCCGCGACACCATCGGCCTGCGCGTGCCGGATCATCCGGTGCTGCTGCGGCTGCTGGCGACACTCGGCGGCGGGCTCGCGGCGCCGTCGGCGAATCCGCACAAGCGCCTCAGCCCGACCACGGCCGCGCAGGTGCTCGCCGGACTCGACGGACGCATCGATGCCGTACTCGACGGTGGCCCGTGCGCGGTCGGTCTGGAGTCGACCATCGTCGATCTCACCGGCGAAGGTCCGGATGGCGACACGCCGCGGATCCTGCGCGCCGGCCCGATCACCCGTCGCCAGCTGGAAGCGGTGCTCGGCCGTCCGGTCGCCTTCCCCGAACAACACGATGCCGCGGTGCCCGGCAACGTCGCGGTGCACTACCAGCCGCGCACGCCGCTGTATCTCATCGACGGCGCCGCGCTGCCATCGCGCTTGCGCGCGAAGGGCGACGACGCGCGGATCGTGGTGGTCCATCGCAGCGAGCTGCCGGATGGACCGCTGCGCGGCGTGGTCCGCGACATCCGGTTGCCCGCGGACAAGGCCGGCTACGCGCAATCGATGTACGACGCGCTGCACGACGCCGATGCCGCGGGCGCGGACGCGATCTGGATCGAAGCGCCGCCGCCGTCCGAAGACTGGCGCGACGTGCTGGACCGGCTGACGCGCGCGGCCAGCGTCGATCCCGGCGAATGGGCCTGATCACCGCAACGGAGCACGACCGCCGATGACTGAAAACCTCATCAACACGAACGATATCGCCGCACTCGTCGCGCTGGACGAGGAGGCACTGCAGGAACGCTTCTGCTGGATCGACTGGCGCTCGGAGGAGCGCGAAGTCGTCGAAGGCTTCAGCGAGTACATGACGGCCGAAGACGCGTTGACCTGCGCGGACGAAGACGACGCGCGCACGGTCGTCTGGCGCGGCGAGGCCCATGCCATTCCGTTGACCGGCACCGGCAGCGACCGCTACGTGATGATCCACTCGGTCGCCGAGATCGTGAAGGACCGCTACACCGTCTGGGGCGATGCCGACAGCATCGGCGGCAGCGACACCCACGGTTTCCTGATCCTGTCGAACGCGGTCTCCGACGCGCTCATCGCGCAGCATCCCGCGTGGGTCGCGCAGCATCTGCGCCGGCTCGATCCGGGCATGGACGAATTCAACGGCATCCGCGTGCCCTGGCTCGGCCACGAGAGGCACAACCCCGATTTCGCACGCGACCGCGCCGCACTGCAGGACCAGCAGACCGAACTGAAGCGCATGGTCGCCGAGGCGTTGGATGCAGGCGTGAAGAAGAAACCGTTCTGGAAGTTCTGGTGAGTCGATGCTCGGGTGCGCTGCGGCCCGAAATGGGCCCGCCGACGCTGCCGCATTGAAGCGATGACGCCACTTCCGTCCTCCTCGCGCAAGCGAGGACCCAAGCATCCGCGATGATCGAGCCTGGGTCCTCACTTGCGCGAGGATGACGATGTTCTTCTCTCGCGCACCGCCGATCAGCACCCGCGCAAATGCCGACCATCGACATGCGCCATCTCTGCATCCACAACGATGCCATCGCGAAGATCAGCGGGGTCCCGGCCTTCGCCGGGACGACGATTCCTGGCGACGACATGACCAGGACATATCGCCCCGGCGAGGCCGGGCCACGCAGTTCGCAACGCATGGCGACCGCGGCAAACCGGGCGATGGCGAATTGAACGATGGCGGTCGCGCATTCGACCGCCCCGCCATGCTTTTCGGGTCATCCTCGCGCAAGCGAGGACCCAAGGCTCGATCATCGCTGATGTATGGGTCCTCGCTTGCGCGAGGATGACGATGTTCTTCTCTCTCGCGCCACCGATCAGCACCCGCGCAAATGTCGACCATCGACATGCGCCATCTCTGCATCCACAACGATGCGATCGCGAAGATCAGCGGGGTCCCGGCCTTCGCCGGGACGACAAGCCTTCGTGCCTCCGCGCTAACGCTGCAGCAGCGCCAGCGTCGCGTAGTGCGGCATCCAGCGCGAAGGTTCGCCCGGTGCGGGCGGCGATTTGAGGCGACGACGCAGGTTCGCGTCGACGCGCATGCGCAGCCGGTGATCCGGCGCGAACCCCGGCTTCGCCTGGCGTGCGCGGATCTCGGCGCGTTTCGCTGCAGGCGTCTGCGCGGCAGCCGGGGCCGGCACCTTCGCCAGCGACACCGCCACCACGTCGGTGAGGTTGTCCTCGCCCTGTGCGGTCGTGCGCGCATGGAACGGCACGAAGCGGCCGTCGATGTCGGCCAGACCGGTGTAGTCGCCGACGAACAGGCCGTTCGCGAACGGCGCCGTGGTCATGTCGAAGGTGTCGCCGATGCGCAGATCGCTCCAGGTCGCGCCGCCGTCGCGCGAGCGCGCCAGCCACGCGTCGGTGGACAGCGGCGCGGTGGCGGTGTCGCTGCGCAGATCGTAATAGCTCACGCCGACGGTGCCGTCGGCGGCGACATGCAGGCTCGGCGTGAAGGCCGGCACGCCGGGCGCGCCGTTCACGCGCACCGGTGCCGACCAGCTCAGGCCGCCGTCGTTCGAACGCGACAGGGCGATGCCGTCGCGCACCCCGGCGGAGAAGCGCGCATCCTGCCAGGCGACGTACAGCTCACCGCCCGGACCCGCGGCGATGGTGGGCACGATCGCACCGTCGCGCACCGCGAGCCCGGACACCGGATCGCGGGTACCGACCGCCAGCAGTTCCGCGACATCGATCGGCGCCGACCAGGTCGCACCGCGATCGGTCGAGCGGATCACCGTCACCCGCGCGCGCTGCGGCCCGCCCAGCGGATTGTCGATGCGGTTGAACACGTTCACCAGCACGCCGCCGGGCAACACCGCCACGATGTTGCCGATGGTCTGGTTGCGGGTGCCCGGATCGTAGATCGCGCGCGCCGGTTCCCAACTCGCGCCGCCGTTGGTGCTGCGCGCGAAATAGGTCGGGCCGCGATCGGTCGCCGCGATCAGGCGATCCCACACCGCGTAGACGTATGCCGCATCGAAGGGATCGGCGGTGATCGCGTTCTTGTCGTTGAACGCCGCGGTGCTGTCGCGGATCAGGATCGCGGGCGCCGTCCAGGTACGGCCGTGATCGAACGAACGGCTGGCGAGCATCGCGTTCGCGGAGCCCGGCTGGTACGCGCCGCCGGTGGTCGACAGCGACATCGCGTGGACGACGCCGTTGGGCGAATAGGACACCCACGGATCGGACGCGCGCTCGTAATCGCCGCCGTTGAGGACGTTGCCGCCGCCGCAGCGCGAGAACGGCAGCGGCGTGCGGATCCAGCTGCGGCCGCCGTCCAGCGAGGTGGCGGCGACCAGCGCGCGCGCCGAGCCGTTCGACCAGCGGTCCTGCTGCCATGCGCCGACGAGGATGTGCGGATTGTCGGGATGGATCGCGAGATGCGGCTCGACTTCGGCGCCGGCGTAGAGCACGCCCGAGCCGAGCGTGCCGTCGCAGCCCGCCGCGAGCGGCGACGTCCCGGACGCGACATACGCCACGGCCCCCACCGCGCCCGGACGCTGCGGACCGCCGGTGATGCGCGGCTTTTCGGCCGCGGTCGCTGATGCAACGTGGGCCGATGTGGCGCCCGCGGACGGCGCATGCGCTGCTGTGCGATCCGCGGCGGGACGGTCGCAGGACGCGATCAGGCAGGACGCCAGCAGACAGGCCACGATCAGCGGCCATGCGCGGCGGGGCGACGGAACGCGCGGGTCGATGGCCATGACGGAGCCTCCGGATAGATGCGATGGTCGCGGTGGCGGGGCACATCGCGTGTCCGCCGATTCTCTGCCTCGCCACGGCGGTTGTCATGGCCGGGCTTGGCGGATCGCGACTCGAAGATCTTCCGGCCTGCCGGCGACCTCACCGCGATGCGGCCGCATGACGGCCCCGTGATCCTCTTCGCCGCCGGATTCCGCTTTCATGAAGACGGTTCCCTCGATGCGACCGGACCGGCGCACACGGACGTGCGCCGGGATTTTCCGGGATCATTCCTGATCGAAGTTGATCCGTACGTCCTTCACCGTGCTCGAGACCAGCACGATGGAAAAGCGGCGGAAGAAGTGCCGCTTCACCAGCACGTCCTCGCCGTCGTCGAGTTCCGCGTCCACCCAGTCGCCGGCCTGACGGTCGATCGCGGTCTTCACCTTGCGCGCGACCCGGTTCTCGCCGTCGTTGCGTTCGATCGCCACCGTCACCCGCACCGGTGTCTTGCCGACCGGCACGATCTCGAACACCAGCTCGCCCGCGGACTCGGCGGCGCCGCTGAACTGCAGCCGCCACTTGTTGGACTGCGCCGCCATCGCGGGCAGCGCGGCGATGCTCAACAAGGCGCCAACACTCAACACGACAGTCGCGCACAGGCGGTGGAGGACGGGATGGCGGCGATGCGGCATGGCGAAACTCCGGAGCGGAACGATGCGCCGCGGCGGACGCGCGGCTGGCGCCGATCATACCTGCGGCACCGGGCGGCAGGACCCGGCACCGGCGGTCCGTTCAGCCGCACGGACAGCACGCTGTGACAGCGGTTGCGATCCGCCGCCGCTTTCCCGCCTCGCCTCGAGGCGGCTACAGTCGGGTCGATGACCGATCCTTCCCCTGCCTCCCGTCCCCCCGCGTGGCGCAGCGCGCGCCATGCCCTCTTCATCGCGATCCTGGCCGTCGGGCTCGGCGGTTGCGCCGACACCGCATCGCAGCGCACGCCCGAGGAGGTGCGCGCGCAGCTGCGGCAGTTGATCCCGGCCTCGGTGCCGGATCGCGCCGGCTGGGCCGCGGACATCCAGGGCGCGCTCGCGGCGCTGGAGATCGAGCCCTCGCCGCAGAATCTCTGCGCGGTGCTGGCGGTGACCGAACAGGAATCCACCTACACCGCCAATCCGGCGGTACCCGGGCTGGGCAAGATCGCGATCGGCGAAATCGAGGCCCGCGCCGCCCGCTACAGGATTCCGGCCTTCGTCGTGCGCGGCGCGCTGAAGCTGGAATCGCCCAACGGCGAGAGCTGGGAGACGCGGATCGCGCGCGTGCGCACCGAGAAGGAACTGAGCGATCTGTTCGAGGAAATGATCGCGAAGGTGCCGATGGGTTCGCGGCTTCTCGCGCGGGCGAATCCGGTGCGCACCGGCGGGCCGATGCAGGTCAGCATCGCCTTCGCCGAAGCGCATGCGCAGGAGCGCAGCTATCCGTACGCGGTCGACGGTTCGATCCGCCACGAAGTCTTCACCCGTCGCGGCGGCATGTATTTCGGCATCGCCCATCTGCTGGGCTACCCGGCCGCCTACGACAAACCGCTGTTCCGCTTCGCGGATTTCAACGCCGGCCGCTATGCCAGCCGCAACGCCGCCTTCCAGAACGCGGTCGCGGTGGCCACCGGCATTCCGCTGGATCTCGACGGCGATCTGGTCCGCTATCGCAAGGGCAAGGCGCGCGGCGACGCCAGCGCGACCGAGCGCGCGGTGCTCACCCTCGCCGACAAGCTCGGCATGACCCCGGCGCAGATCCGCGACGGGCTGGAAGACAGCCATCTGCGCCGCTTCGAAGACAGCGCGCTGTACACCGGCGTGTTCGAGATCGCCGACCGCCGCAGCGGCAAACCGCTGCCGCGCGCCACGCTGCCGCGCATCCGCCTGCACAGCCCCAAGATCACCCGCAAGCTGACCACCGAATGGTTCGCGACGCGCGTGAACCAGCGCTACACCCGCTGCATGGCGAAGGCGAAGAAGGGCTGAGGGCAACGGAATGTCGCTGCCCTGGTAGAGCGGCCTTCAGGCCGCTGCGCCCGACATGCCACCGAGCCCCCTGTGGGAGCGACGGGAGTCGCGACGCTTTTCCAAAAATTTCCGCTGACCCTGTCGCGACTTCCGTCGCTCCCACAGGGGGCAGCCGACCCTCTCGGGGCGTCTGACGCCGAGGCACGCTGCAGCCGTGGCTTCACATCTCCGGCGTGCTGTCTTCGATCAGTTTCATCGCTTCGTCCGCCTTGCGCTGCGACTCGCGGATCTCCGCTTCGGTCTGCGCGCGCGGCGGGGGCGGTGGCGGCGCGTCGGGCGCGGCCACCGGCACCGGTGCGTGGATCACGATGGTCGGCGTGACCGCGCGCGGCGGATCGGCCGGCGGTTCGATAGCGGTGTCGGCGGTGCGGGCCAGCATCGCGCGGACGATCAGCAGGAAACCGATCGCGGCGACCAGCGCGATCAGCCAAAGCCATGGCCGGCCCTGCGCCGGGCGCGGATGCGGACGAGCGGCCGCACGCGGCGTCGCGGTGCGCATGGACGGTCCCGCGAAGGGATCTCCGGGCGTCGGCGTCTCCGGCAGGGTGCCGAGCATCGCGCGCAGCGCGTCGCCGTCGATCAGCTTCACCTTGCCCTGCCGATTCCCGGCGTCGATCGCCGCGCGGGTGAACTCGCCGCTGGTGATCAGGATCGCGCCGGTCGCACCCTCGTTCACCATCACGCCCAGCAGTTCATGCACCGCGTTGTGCGGCACCTGCTTCGCGTTCCAGTGTTTGCACTGCACCAGCACGACCTCGTCGTTGCGGCGCAGCCGCAGGTCGACGCCGCCGTCGGTCTTCGCGCCCGTGCCGCCGGTGCCGATGTGCTCCACCCACCAGCCCACGTCGCGGTAATAGGCCGCGAGCACGCGTTCCAGTTCGTCCCAACCGATGCGGCTCAGCGCGTCGTCGCGCCGCTCCCTGACATTCTTCAGACCCGACATTCCGCCCCCCGCGAAATTTCCGTGACCCGCACCTGCACGCATGATGGGCCGACGCCGCCGATCACACCGGAATCGACTGCGGATAGCGGAACACATCGGTCGGGTCGTAGCGGCGCTTGACCTCGCGCAGCCGCGGCAGGTTTTCGCCGTAGTAGGCGTCGAGATAATCGCGCTGACTCGGATCGATGAAGTTCTGGTAGCAGTACGGCGTGGTGTAGTGCGCCATCGCATCGTGGAAGCCGGTGAGCCACGCCTCATTCTTCGTCAGCGTTTCCGGCGAATCCGCCTCGGTCCATTCCAGCTCGATGCTGGAGATCATCGAACAGCCGCGATGCACGAACGCCATGTCGGCAGGGCGCTTCGCATCGATGCGACCGCCCATCAGGAAGAACTTCCAGGTCGCGGCGACGTGCGTGCCCGGCCAGGCGCCGAGGTTGGCGAGGATGGCGTGGATCGCCCCGGTCGACAGCGCGCCCTTCACGAACCGCGAGCGTTCGTGCGAGAACTCGGGATCGCCCTGCTCGGACAGAAGTTCCTGCGCATCCCAGTACGGCAACGCGTCGATCTTCGATGTCGATGGCGGCCGCACCGCGAACACCGGCGCCAGCATCGCCATCAGCGCGTCTTTCGAATCCGCGAGCTGACCGAGGATCGTCAGCGCGAGGCCGGGCTTGCCGGCCTCGGCCTTCACGCTGAGTTTCATGCCGAGACTGTCGGGCGCCGACAGCGCCATCGTCTGCAGCGCCTCGAACACCTCGGCGAAACGGTCGCGCCAGGTCAGTTCGAACACCGTGTATTCGCCGACCGGAAAGGTCTCGAAGGTGAACTCGGTGTGGATGCCGAAATTGCCGCCGCCGGCGCCGCGGCAGGCCCAGAACAGGTCGTCGTGTTCGCGTTCGCTGCACGCCAGCGCGCGGCCGTCGGCCAGCACGATCCGGGTGGCCTTCAGGCCGTCGCAGGTGAGTCCGTGCAGGCGCATGTTGAAGCCGATGCCACCACCCAGCACCAGCCCGGCGACGCCCACTTCCTTGCAGCGCCCATGGGTGACCGCGCGCGAGAACGGCCGGCAGGCGGCATACACGTTGCGATTGCGCGCGCCGCCGCCGAGGGTGGCGATGCCGGTCGACGGATCGATGTCGACGGCGTGCATCGCCGACACGTCGATCATCAGCCCGGTGGTGGTGGAATAGCCCGCGTAGGAATGCCCGCCGCTGCGCGCGACCAGCGGCATGTCGTTGGCCTGCGCCCAGCGCAGGCAGGTGCGCACGTCGGCTTCGTCCGCGCACTGCGCGATGCCCTGCGGCAGCGTCGATGCGTATTGCAGCGCCCACGGCGCGGCGCGCTTCGCGAACGCCGCCGCGCCCGGCATCAGCAGCGTGCCCTGCAGACTCGCCGCGAGTTCCTTCCACGCCGGCGACGCGTGTTCCGGCAGCGATGCGCAGCCGCCCAGCCACGCCGGCAGGCCGAGCCCCAGGGCGGCACCGGCGCCGGCGCGCAGGAACGCGCGACGCGACAATGCGAACCGGTGGATCTCTTGCAGCGAACCCTCGTGCAGCGTGTTGTCGGCCGTGCCGCGTCGCGTTGCGTCCTGCATCGTTGCGCTCCCCATGTGCGTTGTGCCCACGCTACGGCGCGGGCGGCGACAGGGTCAAGCCGCGTCGACCTGTCGTTTCTGTCAGTGTCGCGACATGCGCGGCGCGCAAAACGCAACGCCCTCCCCGTTGCCGGAGAGGGCGTTGCGATCGGACGCAGGCATCTCGACTCAGAACATCTCGACTCAGAGCATCGCGCGGAGCCTGCCGAGGCCGGTGCGCGACAGCGCGAGGGTTTCGGCCGCGGCGCGCAGGCCGGACAGCGCGGCGCCTTCCATGAAGCCCTGCCATTCGTAGAAGCTGCTGGTGTGCTCGCCGGCGAACAGCACGTTGCCGACGGCCTTGGCTTCGTTGTGCGCGATGGTCGTGAAGTAGCCCGGGCGCTGGCAGCTGTAGGCGCCCTTGCTCAGCGGGTTGCGGCTCCAGTTCTGCGAGAACGCCACCACCTCGCCCTTCGCGTTGCGCATGGCCGCGCGCTTCGCGCCCGGCAGCGCGATCTCGAGCTGGTCGAGGAAGACGTTGGCGTCGGCCTGCACGTTGCGGGCATCGAGCGCGCGCGCCGCTTCGCCGCCGAGATGGCTGGTGAGCACCGCACGATTCTCGTTGCCGTTGAACGCGTTGGTTTCCCAGGTCGACTGCAGCCGCGAGCGATCGCTGAAGCCGTTGCCGTTGGTGCCGTGCTGGATGTACCAGTACGGCTGGTTGAAACCGACCATCAGCTTGGCGTTGTCGCCCATCGCCGCGTACTTGATCGCGTAGCGCTTCCACGCCGGCAGTTCCAGGCTCGGATCGAGCTTCACGTCGCGCAGCACGCTGAACGGCAGCGCCAGAACGACCGCATCGTGATCGGTCTGGAGGGTGCGGCCGCCGAGATCGAAGGTCAGGCGGACGCGGCCGTCGGCGAGCTTGCGCATCGCCACCAGCTTGTGGCCCACCTGCACCGGCGTGGGCAGGCGCGCGGCGAGTTCGGTCGCGATGCGATCGTTGCCGTCGACGACGTGGAAGCCTTCGCCGCCCGGAATCGCGTTGCCCGCACCGACCTGCGCGAATTTGCCGCGACGGTCGCCGTGCAGGAAACGCAGGAAGCTGATCGAGCTGAGCTCGTCGATGCCCGCGCCGTACTCGGCGGAATAAGCCGCGCCGATGACCTTGCGCAGCAGGCCGCCGGCGCCGTTGAGCTGCAGGTAATCGTCGAGGCTCATGAGGTCGAACAGCGCGTCGGCCTCGCTGTGGCGGTCGGCGGTCGGCGAACCGATCGCGGCCAGATCCTGCTGCATCGACGCGGAGAACGCGCGGTATTCCTCGACGACCTGGGCTTCGGAATACGTGCGGCCGTCGAAGTGGTAGTAGCTCGCGCCCGGCAGCATCGAGGCGTCTTCGAGCTGCAGGCCGAAGGCGCGCGCATAGCCCAGCATGGTGTGGTGCGAATTGCCGATGAACTCGGCGCCGCGCTCGGCGACCTGACCCGGGAAATGCCCGCGCAGGCTGAAGCAGCGGCCACCGACGCGGCCCGAGGCTTCGAACACCTTGGCGTTGACGCCATTGCGGGCCAGCTCGAAGGCGCAGCTCAGACCGGCCAGACCGGCACCGACCACCGCGATCCCGGAACCGCTCCCGGTCATCGCACGGCGCAGCCGCGCCATGCCGGCCATCGCCACCGGGCTCATCGAACCCGCGCCCGCCGCGGCGGTCACCGCCGCCGCCATCGCGCCCTGCGTGAAGCGCCGGCGGCCGGCGTCGCGGACGCCGTCCTGCGCGATCGCCCCGCGGCGCGCGGCTTCTACTTCGATCGCTTCCTGCGCGCTCTGTCCCGTGGTTTCGCATTGCGCGGCGAGGCGCGCGACGCGCTGCAGGCGCGTCATCATCGAACTGCGACTCATGTTGTTTGTCCCCCAGACCTATCTGTGGCAGCCGTGGATCACCCGGGTCGCCCGACAGGCGACAGACATCCGTGGACCGGCTTCGAACCCCTGTTGCGACCGGTACGACGCATGTCCCCCACACGTCCCGGTCTCCACCGCAGTGTGCCACATTCAGGTTCGGCTGTGGCCTCGCCGGGGCCGGACAAGGCAGACCGCGACGAAGGTCTCAGGGGCGGGACGCCTCCGCGGGCGGAGACACCCGTTCGAAGGTGTTGTGGAGGCTGCCGGCGCGGCCGAGGTCGAGCCGGATCCGCAGCGTGTCGCCGTCGCAGGTGTAGGCATTGCGCATCGGCCGCGCCGTGGACGCCGGCATCGGCATGGTCGCGCTGGTCCCGGCGCCGCTGCCGGTGATCGTGCCGGCGGTGGCATGGCTGTCGGGGCAGGCGTTGAGCATGCCGCCCGCCGCCGACCATCGCCCGGTGGTGGTGCCGCGCATGCGTCCGTCCGCGCGGCCCTTCGGCGCCACGATGGTGCTGGTGGCGTCTCCGGTGGTGTTGGCGAACGTCCGGTCCTCGCGCAGCACCATCGTGGTGTCGGGCGCCACCCCAGCCACCCGCGCATGCCCGCCCATCATCCGGTTGGCGAACTCGGCCATCCCGCTGTTCGTCATCCGCCAGGTGCCGACGAGGCAGCGATCGATCTCGCGGCTGCCGGCGCATGCCTCGCAGGCGGCTTCGCGGGTCGCCGCCAGCGACAGCGCGACCACGTCATCGGGCGCGGCCATCGCCGCGAACCGGAACTGCCGCGGCCGGCCGTCCAGCGCATCGATGGTCGCCGGGAACGGCGCCCATGCGCCGCCGGCGCCGGACGGCTTCGCGGCATGGTGTTCGGCGGGCGTCGCGCGGAACGCCCAGCGCCCGCATTCGAGGTTGGCGTAACCGCGCTTGAGCACGAACGGCGCCAGCGTCACGCGTTCGGTGCGGGTATCGGTCCAGGTCCAGTCGTCGCCGCCCGCGGGCGCCGAATCGATCGAAGCGCCCTGCCCGTCGCGGATGCGCTGGTCGAGATAATCCTTCGCGAACTGCAGCCACTCCGCCGCCGGCATCGCATCGCGCATCGCGGCGCGCTGCGCGGACTCGTCGCTGCTGCCGGCCATGCGGCGCAGGAACGGGATCATGCGCTGCGGCCCGGAGGTCGTGCCGATCCACGCGAAGAACACGAAGGCCTCGTAGCTCATCCTGTTCAGCGGCACCGTCGGCGAATCGCGATCGAAGGTGGCGACGCGGCCGGGGATGAACGGCGCCGCCGGCAGCGCGAGGGTGCTGAACCAGTCGGCCGAGCCCTCCATCCACCAGGTCCCGCCGCCGCCATGGCCGCCCGCGGCCGCGCTGGTCATCTGCGCATTGCTCAGCGATGCGATCTGCACGCAATGGAACAGCTCGTGCGCGATCAGCCCGCCCACCTCGGACGCATCGGCGGCACCGATGAGCCAGAACACGATCAGGCATTCGTCGTTGGCGCCGAGGCTGGTCTCCGCGGCGATCGCGCCGAAATTCTCGTGCTCGCCGGCCGGGCCGAGATCGTCGAGCAGCAGGATGGTGGTGTTGCCGAGACGGTAATCGTCGAGTCGCGGCAGCGCCGCCGCGCTGGCGTTCACGCCCGCGGCCACCGCCGCGCCCACGCCCGGGGCTTCGGCCCAGTCGGAGACGACATGCCGGATCACGCGGATGTGCTTCTCGCCGTCGGGCGTGTCGACCGGCACCTCCAGCGTCACCGTGCACTGGAAATCGTCGCGCCCCAGCGCCCCGAGTCCGGTGCCGAGGCGGGCGTCGAACTGCCGCAGGTACTCGACGGTGTCGCAGTCGCCGAAGCGGTCCTGCGCCTTGACGTAAACGATGCCGGCGACCAGCAGCACGAGGCCGACGAGGGCCGCCACAACCGCACGTTTCTTGGACATGGGACCACGTTCTCCCGGGACGGCGGCCGTCCGCGGGCCGGTGATGGAACGATACGGAGCGATCGACAGTGCTGGGAACGGCGAATGCCGTTCCCGGCGGTCAGGCGCCGGCAGGACGCCTCCTGCGGCTCAGGTCATGCGCAGCGCGCCCTCGGCCACTGCGGGCTTCAACGATGCAGCTTCAACGGTCCGCCTTCAACCACTGGCGGTAGCGCGCGGCGCGTTTGGCATGATCGGGCGCATCGGCGGGCGCGATCTCCAGATATTTCCGCGCCGCATCCAGCGCGCGCGGATCGCCGCGGGCGTGCAGCACGTCGGCGCGCACGCGCCAGACCTCCGGATCTTCCGGCCATTCCATCACCAGGCTGTCGGAGCAGTCGTTCATGACCTCGGACGACTGCTGGCCGGACAACCCGTACTGCTCGCATTCGGCCATCAGCGTGGCCTTCCGCCCCTGGCCGCCGTCGTCGAAGCGGACCGTCCCATCGCGCGCCAGCAGCGCCGGCGTGTCGTTGCGGAGGTTCTCTTCCACCTGCACCAGCTGCTGTTTGTGGTAGATGGAATTCGGAAAGCGCCGCAGCACGTATTCGATGTCGAGCTTCGCCCACGCCGGCCGGGTGAAGAGGTTCTGATGCGTGCGGAACCCGCGATAGCTGGTGCTGCCGATATTGAAGCGCACCGCCTGCGACAGATAGGCCAATCCACGCTTCTCGTCGCCGCGGGCGAACCAGGACGCCGACAGCTGGTTCAGCACCAGTCCGTGCGGGGCGATGCGCGCCGCGCGTTCCAGCGCCGCGACCACGGCGTCGTCCGGATCCGGCTCGCGGTTCAACAGCGGGTCCGCCGCCAGCGACGCCAGCACCGAATTCAGCAGCGGCGCGGCCCCACGATGCTTCAGCAGGTGTTGTTCGACCTCGCTCAACTGCGCTTCGCTGCCGCCCCAGCGAGGCTCGGCGGCGGTCTTCCAACCCACCGCCGCGCTGTAGGACATCGGATCGTTCTGCGCGCAGCGACGGCCGAGCGCGAACGCATCCTCGTCGCCACCGGACAGCCGCAGCGCGGCGACCCGGGCATTGCAGGCCGGGGTCAGCCGCGGCTCGGCGGCGTGCGCCTCCGCCAGCAGCTTCGCCGCCCGGGCGGCGGTTTCGCGCGCGTTGCGCATGTCCACGTCCGCCGTCGCGGACGCGCTCCGGGTCCCGCGCATCGCCTGCGCCGCGGCGAACAGCGCGTTGCCGTAGGCGAGTCGGCCGTAGGCGCTGTCCGGGCTCAGTTCATGCCAGCGTCTGGCGATGTCCTGCGCCTCCGGGCTCGCGTCGAAGATCTCGAACGCGTTGCCGATCTGGTCGCGCTCCGACGGCGTGTCGTAATGCGCCTGCAGCAGTGCGGCGAAATCCTTTTCCAGCGCGGCGCGGCCCTGCGCGCTCGCGATCCGCTGCCCGATGGCCTCGAGATCGTACTTCGGCCTGCGCTGCAGCGCGCAGCGCGCTTCGACGATCGCGCGATCCCAGACCATCCCCGGAACGTCCGGATAGTTCAGGCAGCGCTCGACGTCGTCGTCGATCCTGTCCGCCTCCTGCATCCGCAGCAGCAGCGCATCCCAGTCGATGGATTCGTCGATCACCAGCGTCGGCGGCGACGGCACGCGCGGTGCAGGCGCCCGATGCGCGGCCTGCGGCGCCGGTGGGCCCGCCTCCGAACAGGCCGCCAGGCCGAACGACAGCAGCGGGACCAGCGCGAAGCGGATGGGAACGAACGACATGTCGGGCATCGTGGCACCGTGGGTGAGCGGGCGATCGGGAATATACGCGAACGGCGCGACGCGCCGGCTCTGCCATCCAGTCAGCGGCATCGGGCCGCGAACAGGATCATCCCGCCCGCATCCGTCAGCGACCGCCGCGCGTCGGCCCCTCCTGATCCTGCCTTTGGTTCTGCGGATCCTGCTGCTGCGTCGGGGCCGCGATCGCGCGTTCGCGGTTCTGCGCGTCGATCTGCTGCAGGCTTTCGCGCGCCGGGGTGTTGGCGACGTCGTCCAGGCGAACGTTGGCATGGAAGTTCGGTTCGCGGCCCTGTCCGTTCGGAAAATAGGCGGTGAACAGGCGGTCGCCGTAGATCCCGACCTCCTGCGGTTCGCGCACGAGACTGTCGCGCCGGTGATATTCGGCGAGGCCGGCGGCGGCGATGTTCTGCGCCTGTTCCGCGGTGTAGCCGCCGCGGGCCTGCACCGCCGCGTGCATGCGATCGTACAGCGCGCGGTCCTGCGGGCTCAGGCGTTCGATCGACAGCGGGTCCTGCGCCTGGCCGGCGCGATCCTCGGGCCGTGCGTCGCCGTTGCCGGGCGTCGCGCGCGCGGGCGGGTCCTGCAGGCGCAGGCCGAGATCGCCGCGGGCGTAGTTCTCGACCTGCATCGATTCGCCCTGACGATTGGTGATCGTCAGGGTGCTGCCGTTCAAGGCATAGGTGTCGTTGCCGTCCGCGCTGCGCCAGGTGTTCGCCGGATCGGCGTCGGTGCGGGTGCCGCCGGTGAGCACGCGGCCGTTCCAGCGCAGTTCGCCGCGGCCGTCGCTGTCCATCACGGTATCGCCGGCGCCGACGACGTAGGTGTCGCGACCGACGCCGCCTTCCATGCGATCGCGACCGGCGCCGCCGATCAGGATGTCGTCGCCGCGATGGGCGCGCAGGGTGTCGTTGCCGCCCTCGCCGATCAGCAGGTCGTTGCTGTCGATCTCGCGCGGATTGTTGCCGCGGGTGGTGCGCCGCGAATCGATGGTGGCGGCGTGATCGGGATCGACGTCCTGGGTGGTGTTATTGCGCTGATCCGCACGCAAACCATTTCCGGCCCGCAGATCGCGCCCGGGGTCGAGATAGATCGCTGTGGTAGCAAAGTCCTGGTCGCGCAAGCGGTCTGCAAGATCAGGATGCTCCGCCCGCAGATCGGTCAGCAGGCGCTGACGCGCGGGCTCCAAGGCAGCGGCGATGGTCGGTACCCGGCCGTATTCCTGGACGAGATCAGGCCAGTTTCCGTTGGCCTGCGCTATCGCGTTGCGGTTCCGTGCCGCCTGCGTACCATCGAAATCGACGCCCCAGTTGCGTTCGTTCTGCTGGATATCGTCCCGGTGCAATTGGAACATGCGATAGACGCTGCGCGCTTCTTCAGCAGTGACATTCCGCGGATCGTCGTACAGTCCGAAGGCCTGCGCTTCCATGTTTCTGCGCGCACGCAAGCCGAACTCAACGTCGGGGTCCGGGTTCGTGCCGCGGCTGTTGTAACGGAGCTGGTACCAAGCTTCGGCGCGGTCGCCATCAGCGATTGCGTCGTTGAATCCCTGCATGTGAGTCGCCATCCGACCAGTGCCGCGGTTGTAGGTCACTGATACAACGGCTGCGCGCTCATCCGATGAAGGCAAACCCAAGTTGTCGGCCGGACCCTCATAACGGGGCAGACTGGCATTCTCCAGCAGGCTGCGGGCTTCTTCGCGAGTGATCTGCACCGGGAACGCGAGTCCCATCGCCGTACGCTGCTCCGGCGGCGCCGCGTCGATGGCGGCCAGTTGCCGACGCTCTGCCGGCGAAAGCTGGACGCCTGCCCGGTCCCAAAGTTCGACGTTGTTGGCGCGGTTGAAGGTGTAACCGAAGCCGATCGTCGCCATGTTGTCGTTGGCGTCATAGGGCGCAGCCCGGTAACCCTCGAAATTCTGGATCAGGATACTGGCGCGACGGCGATATTCCTGGTCGGCAAGATCATGATAGTCAATCGGCATTGGATTCTCCTTTCCTCTGGTGGCGCGGCATGCGAGACGCGGCAACGCAGCCGATGCAAATCATCCTTCGGCGTCACTCGGCCACGCGCAGGGTGCATCCCTGATCTGACGCATCCGCTCGGACGATGTCGCGCCCGTATCGCGCATCATGGTCGCTTTAAGGGGGATAACTGGCGCCTCCTGCATCGAACCAGCTTCGATCGGGCCAATGAGGCGCCATTCGAGACGGCCACCTTTCTTCTGCGCAGTCGCCAGATAAGTGGCGTTGTTTCGCGTGCTCTCGATGACGACGCTGGCGACATTGCCGGTGGAGACGCCGAGCACCCAGCGTCCGCCGCCTTCGTCGACTCGCGAAAGTCCGGGCGTAGCAGCATAGAAGTCTCCGCATAGACGGTCGCCGTCCTGCACCAGATACAACCAGAAACCACCGCAATCGCGTGACGGGGCCGCCTTGTCGCAAAAGCGTACGGACCAGGCGCCGTCGAACGCGGGCTTGGCCGCTTGCAAGGGTCTGGGCGTCATCAGACAGAACGAGGCCGATAGACAAAGTGCAGCGAACAGGTACCGGAAAGTCATGCGACGCACTCCCTGTCGACGATTCGACCGTCCAACGCTACGGAAGGCGGCGGAACGGGTCAACCCGTCGCCGCGGGGCGGTACACGCGCGTCCGTTCAGGGAGCGGGCGTGCGCTCGTCGTTGTCCGCGAGCATGCCGCCGACGCCGATGCCGGCGGCGGCACCGCCGCCCGCGCCCATGGCGCCACCACCGCCACCGCTGCGAGCACCGCCGCCCTGGCCGTCGCGGCCGCCGCTCTCGCCCTTGCCTTTCGCGCCGCCGGGCGGGCGCGTCGGTCCCTGCATCGGAATCGACAGATCAGCCGGCACCGGTTCCAGATCGAGCACGCGGCGGATGAAGTCGCGCAGCGAGACCACCAGTTCGGCGGTGCGCACCGGGCGGCCTTCGGCCAGTTCGGTCGCCGCGCGCGCGGCGAGCCGCACCTGTTCGTCGGTGCCGAGCAGCAGGATGTCCGACAATGCCGCTTCGACCGCATCGCGGATGCGCCGCGAGCGGTCGGAACTGTTCGCATCGCGTTCGAGGGCATCGTCCACGACCATGCCGGCATCGGCGGAAACGCCGCGCCGGCGCAGGTCGCGCAGGTGGGTGGGATCGACCGCGAGATCGCCGGTGAACGAACCGCCGAGCGTCTTGTAGGCCGCGATCAGCGTGCGCAGACGCTCGTTGATCTGGCGGTTTTCGCGCTCACGCCGCTGCTGCACCGTCTGCATCACGATCAGGCGGATGCCGACGCCGATCAGGGTGATCGCCGCCAGTGCGGCCAGCGTCGAGAGCATCGATTGCCAGGAACTGAAATCGAGACCGCGCATGGGGACCTCCTGCGTGTGCGGGGGCTGCGCAGGGTCGATCAGGAATGCGCCAGCGCGTGGTCGATCGCCGCGCACACCGCCGCGGCCTGCGCGGCGTTGCACTGCTCGGGCGTGGCGCGCGGGCTGTCGGGATAGACCTCGGTGGTGGTGACGTAGCGCGCGCCGGTCATGCCGGCGCACAGGCCGAGCGCGGCCAGCGGATAGCGGATGACGCCCGGCGCGACGACGGTGGAACCGATGATCTCGCCGCGTTCGTCGGCGGGCGCGATATGGGTCACCCGTTCGACCGCCGCGATGATCGCCTGCTGGAACGCCGGCTGCGGACGTTCGGTGTCGTCGACCAGATAGAACCCGTCGGGAATCGTGCCGGGCTCGAAGGGTTTGCCGTCGCGCGCGGCCAGCGCCGGCCGGAATTCGGATTCGTCGGTATCGGTGGTCTCGTGCAGATCGATGTGCATGAGGATGCGGTCGCGCAGCGGCGCGACCAGCCGCATCAGCGCCGCAGACTCTTGCGCCGGGCTGGGCTCGCGGAACGAACGGTTCGGATCGATCGCGTCGTGATTCCAGCGATGGATGCGCTCGTAGGCCCATGGGCTGATGCAGGGCGCGACCAGCAGGTTCGCGCGGCCGGCATAGTCCGCCGCGTGCAGGTCGACGAAGCGCAGCGCGCCGTGGACGCCGCTGGTCTCGTAGCCGTGGACGCCGCCGGTGACCAGCATGCACGGCAGCGCATCGTTCCAGTCGCGGCTGCGGATCGCGAACAGCGGATACAAATCCGGCGGGTATTCCAGGCGGCCGTACTCGATCACGTCGAAGCGTTCGTGCAGACCTTCGATCGCGCGCACCACGTCGGTCTCGTAACTGCGATGGCGGACCTGCCGCGCGCGCCATGCCTGGACTTCGGCGGGGCCCCAGGGCTGGCCTGGCGTGCCGATCGGGTAGGAGGCCGTGTCGTTCATCGCGTCGCTCGCTGCTGGTCGGTACTGGAAGCGCGCAGTGTACTGCCGCGATGCGCCAACCCGCCCCTTTTCCGCGATTCTCGTGCACAGTAACCGCCCCGACCGAGGCCGCCCATGTCCGAACCCATCCGACTCTCCCGGCGCGTGTCAGAACTCGCGCGCTGCTCGCGCGGCGATGCCGAGCGCTACATCGAAGGCGGCTGGGTGTCGGTGGACGGCGTCATCGTCGAATCGCCGCAGCGGATGGTCTCGACCGAGCGCGTCGAACTCGATCCTGCCGCGGTGCTGGAAACGCCGGAACCCGCGACCGTGCTGCTGCACAAGCCGGTGGGATTCGACGCGATCGGCGGCCGGAAACCGGCCGCCGCGCTGGTCGCACCGGCCTCGCGCTGGGCGGACGATCCCAGCGGCCTGCGCCTGCTGCAGCGGCATTTCGTGCGGCTGACCCCGCTGGTGCCGCTCGACACCGAGGCCAGCGGCCTGATGGTGCTGACCCAGGACGGCCGCGTGTGGCGGCGGCTGACCGAGGATGCCGAGCAGATCGAACACGAATACGTCGTCGAGGTCGACGGCGAGATCGCGCCCTACGGCCTGAACCGCCTGAACCACGGCCTCAGTTTCCGCGGACAGGCGCTGCCGCCGTGCAAGGTCAGCTGGCAGAACGAATTCCGGCTGCGTTTCGCGATCAAGGCCGTGCAGCCCGGGCAGGTCCGCGACATGTGCGCGCAGGTGGGGCTGCGGGTGGTCGCGATGCGGCGCCTGCGCATCGGCCGGATTCCGCTGGGCAAGCTGCCGGTGGGCGAATGGCGTTACCTGCCGGTGGGCGAGAAGTTCTGACCGCGTCACCGGGAACGAACGCGCCGATGCCCGCGACGCCGACGTTCGACCCGAGCCCGCCGGCATCCGCTCACTCGCCGCGGATGCGCAGGGTCAGGCCCTTGAGGAAATTGCGCAGCAGCTGGTCGCCGCAGGCCCGGTAATTGTGATGTCCGGGCTGGCGGAACAGTGCGCTCAGCTCGGGTTTCGAGATCGGGAAACCGGCCGCGGCGAAGATCGCATGCAGATCGACGTCTTTCAGTTCGAACGCGACGCGCAACTTCTTCAACACAAGATTGTTGGTGATGCGCGTCGGCACCGGCCGCGGCGGCAGGCTGTCGTTGCGGCCGCGGCAGTGGATCACCAGCCCATCGAGGAAGTGCGCGAGGACGCGATCACTGCAGGCCACGTACTCGGGATCGTCTTCCCTGCGCACGAAATCCCGCACCTCTTCCTTTTCGAACGGCAAGGCGGGGTCCACCAGCTTCGCGATCGCGACGACCTTGCCGTCGCCCAGATCGAGCATGTAGCGGATGCTGCGCAGCACATCGTTGTTGATCATGGAGTACGGGGCACGCCTGAGGTCGGAAGTTCAAAGGTTCGGAGGTTCGACACGCCTGGAGCGTACCGGACACTGTACATGCGCCGGGCGGCGCCGGATCAATCGTCCTGCGCCGCGGCCTCGCGTCCCTGCTGCCGGATCAGCGCTTCCTGGCGCGCGTCGTTGATCGCGTCGCGGACGCTGTCGAGATCGGCCTCGCGTTCGTCGTGCTCTAATGCACCGGTCAACGGGGTGTCCGGCAGCAGCGCGCCGGCTTCGAAGATCGCCCACATCTCCTCGCCGTACCAGGTCTCGAGCAGCTCCGGCGCCGAGCGCCCGAGGCTCGCGGTGAGGTTGTTGACGTCGCGCAGCAGCATCCGCCGCGCGGCGTTGTTGCCGGCGGCGCTGACCACCTGCGGAAAATCGATGACGATGGGGCCGTCCGGTCCGACCAGCACGTTGTACTGCGACAGGTCGCCGTGGATCAGGCCGCAGCACAGCATGCGCACGACCTGGCGCATCAGCACGGCGTGGAATTCGCGCGCCTGTTCAGGCGTCAGTTCGACTTCGCCCAGTCGCGGGGCCGAGAAGCCGTCGGCGTCGGTCACCAGTTCCATCACGAGGACGCCGTGGTAGTAGCCGTACGGCTCGGGCACGCGCACGCCGGCGTC
Organism: Lysobacter hankyongensis; assembly: GCF_039543145.1. NCBI lineage: Bacteria > Pseudomonadati > Pseudomonadota > Gammaproteobacteria > Lysobacterales > Lysobacteraceae > Lysobacter > Lysobacter hankyongensis. Next base: position 88,837 of record NZ_BAABJE010000017.1, read on the forward strand.
GCGCAGCAGATAGAGGGCATCGACCTCGGCGTTCTTCCAGGCCGTCTCCTGCTGCTTCCGGCCGTATTTCGTGGCCTTGCCGATCGCGCGGGCCTCACGGCTGCCGCGGACCTTGCGGCCTTCCTGATACTGCACGCGCTGCTGGAAACTGCGCTGCGCCATGTCCTTGTAGACCTTCGCGCAGCGCACGTCGTCGCCGCTGCGGACCACGTAGACCGCCGCTTCCTTGCCGCTCTTGAGGGGACGCAGGACCTCGTCGATCACGCCGTCGTCGATCAGCGCCTGCAGCGCGGTGGGGGTCTTCATGAATGCCTGGACGAAGGTCGCGGCGCGAACGCCCGGACCGGGCGCATATTCTCGCAGGAACCGCCGTGCAGCGGCGAGACGCCCGCACATGCGAAACACGGACGGGCATGCGGCGACACCTGTCAGTTGTAACAGGCTGCCATCTGCGCCAGACGCAAAACGCGGCGCGTATCATCCAGCGCGGGGCGATTCCGGGTCGCGCGCCCCGATTCTTCCCAGCGCCGGATCAACAGGGAGCGTTTTCATGATCATCAATTCGATCGCGGACGGCCAGGTCACGTCCAACCAGCTCGTCGAATTCAACTTCCGCGCCATTTCCTACAGCGTCAGCGGCTCCAAGAGCACGCTGAGCGGCGAAGTCGCCGCGGGCCATTACCAGAGCATCGACGCCACCGCGACCGGCAACGGCCCGTACAAGGTGACCCTGGGCTACGTGAACCATTCGTACCAGGCCCAGCCGGTGATGGTGGACAGCAACGACGCGATGGTGACGTTCTGGATGGCCTTCCCGGCCGGCCCGAATCATCCGCAGACCTTCGTCTTCGCGAACCAGAAGTAAGCCGGTCGGCCCCGACGACGGGCGGGAAGGTCGGCGATGTCGGCCTTCCTCCGCCCCAGTCGCCGCATCGATGTCCCCCATGACTGCCGATCCACAACGGTCGACCATCGTGCCGGCGAGCGCTCTTCCCCCGGATGCGCGCGCCGCCGATGCATCGCCTGCGCCCGAGGTGTTGGCCACGGCCGCCTCGCTGGCGCGCGCGGGCAGATGGGACGACGCCATCGCGACGATCCAACCGCACCTGCAGGAGTCCCCCGCCTGCTGGCCGCTCGCATCGGCGCTCGCCGATCTGCTGGAAGCGACCGGCGCGACGATGGACGCCATCGCCGCGCTGCGCGGTTTCGTCGCCCATGCGCCGCGATCGGCGGAAGGATGGCATCGGCTCGCTGGCCTGCTGCACCGGACCGGCGATCATGCGCAGGCGATCGACGCCGCGGCCACGGCCGTGGCCCTGCGCGACGACTGGGCGCAGGCGCTCAATCGCCTCGGTTGTCTGCTGGAAGGCGTCGATTCCCTGAAGGCGACGGCCGCGCTCGAACGCGCAGTCGCCTGCGCGGGACCGTGGAATGCCCCGCGGCTGAATCTGGCGCGGCTGTGGCGCGATCGCGGCCGCACCGCCGATGCGATCGCGCTGCTGCTCGACGCGACGACGCGCGATCCCGCCGATGCGGCGGCGCGGGTCGCGCTCGCGGAAACGCGGCTGCAGCACGGCGACCATGCGGACGGCTGGCGCGATTACGACTGGCGCTTCGGCCACGGCGGACAGGTGCCGGCCTATCCCGGCACCGATGCGCCGGTGTGGGATGGCCGCCCGCTGCGGGGCGAGATCGTGATGGTCTGGCTGGAACAGGGGCTCGGCGATCAACTGCAGTTCTGCCGCTATCTGCCGGCGATCGCCGCCGCGGGCGGGCGGGTCTGGCTGCAGGCGCCACGGGTGCTGCAACCGCTGCTGGCTTCGCTGGGCGCGGTCGAGCGCTTCGTCGACGAAGGCGAAGTCCCCGCGGGCTTCGATCTGCAGATCCCGCTGCTGAGCCTGCCGCATGCCCTGCGCACCACCGTGCCGGACATCCCGCGCGCACCCTATCTGTCCGTGGACACGCCATCTGCGGACGCGGCGCGATTGCCCGCCGACGCGGGCGGCCTGCGCGTCGGCGTGGTGTTCGCCAGCCGTGCCGATCATCCCGCGGCGACGCGACGCGATTGCCCGCTGCCGCAGCTGCGCGCGCTGTCGGACGTTCCGCAGGTCGCGCTGCACAGCCTGCAGTTCGGCGCCGACGCCAGCGCGGTGGTGCGTGCGCAGGACTGGCCGATCGTCGATCTCGCGCCGATGCTGGGCGATTTCGCGCAGACCGCGGCGATCGTCCGGGCGATGGATCTGGTGATCACCGTCGATACCGCGATGGCGCACCTGTGCGGCGCGCTCGGGCATCCGGTCTGGACCCTGCTGTCGACGCCCTGCGACTGGCGCTGGCAATGCGGGCGCGACGACTCGCCGTGGTATCCGTCGATGCGCCTGTATCGGCAGACGACGCCCGGCGACTGGTCCACGCCGCTGCTGCAGGTGCGTCGGGATCTTGCCGCACTGGCCGCACGCCGCGACGCGGTGCCGACATGAACGCGATGCCCGACGACTCCGCTGCCGGATCGACGACGCCGTCGCTGTTCGTCGTCGCCCTGCCGCGGTCGCTGTCGACCGCGATCTTCGAACGCGCGCGCTCGGCGCTGTCGCTGGCCGCTCCGGTGTGGACCAGCGCCGGCGAGATCCTCAACAGCGGGCGCTGGCGCATGCTCGCGCGCGAGGACGACGGCGATCGCTTCACGACCGCGCACGAGGTCGCGCGTTTCGAACACTGGACGCGATTCCTCGACGATGTCGTGCAGCCGCACGGCCGCGCCTACAAGGACGTGGTGCAGCCGTTCGTCTGCGCACGCTGGCTCGCGCAGGCACAGATGCGTGGACATGCGCCGCGCGTGCTGCGCGTGCGGCGCCCGCTCGCGGATGTCGCGTGGTCGATGCTGGAAGCGGGCTGGCGCTATCCCGCGCGCGCCGCGGCGACCGGCGAACACGACATCGACCGCCTGCTGTCGGGTCTGCTGCAGGCCCGCGACGCCCTGTCGGAACCGGCCGCGGTGGAGATCGACTTCGATGCGCTCATGCGCGGCGAAGACGCGCTCGCCAGCGCGCTGCAAACACTCTACCCAGGCATCGACCTGCCGGACCTGCGTATCGGCGATGCCGGCTTCCGCGCGCATTCCGCCACGGTGCTGGCGCGGCGCGGTACGCCGCGCTGGCGGATGCTCGATGCGCGGCTCCGAACGCTCGAAGCCGACGTCGGGACCACGCGCGCGACCGAACATTGCCTCGCCTGATCGACCGCGCGACAGCGTGACCGACGCTACCGCCCGTGTGGACGCCGATCAGCGTTCGTAATCCGCCTTCATCCGCGCGATGGTCTCCTCGACGGTGATGTTCGCGCCGTAGGGCCCGGAGATCACCGCATCGTGACGGTACGGAAACACCACGTAACGGAACGGATAGGCCTTGCCCGGCGCCAGATTGAACGTCGGTACGTTCGAGAACTTGATGTTGCGATACACCTCGGTCTCGCTGATGGTGTAGGCATAGCGCGGATGCGCCACATCGGCGCGGAACACGGGCTTGTAGAACCACGCGATCGTGTACGCATCGCTGGTGGTGCCGCGGACGTTCTCAAAACCGACCCAGGACACGTCCTCGTGGTTGAAGCGATCGTTCGGATTGAAGTCCGCCAGGGTCAGGCCCAGCTGCTGCGGCGTGAGCGGCAGGTTGCCGAGCCGGTCCGGCACGGTATGCACGATCCTCGTACCGCCGCGCGACACCGTCCAGCGCCGGTAGTCGCCGTTGAAATAGAACGTCGGCATTTCGATGAACGCGCCCGTCCTCGTGCCGGTGCCGACATGGGTGATGGTGACGTCGTACATCGCGTAGTGGTCGGTGGCGGTGAGGGTCTGCGACAGCCGCAGGGTGTCTCCGGGATTCACCGGCCCTGGATACTGCGTGCCGTAGTCCCAGTTGCGCACGACCTGGGCGCCGAGCTGGACGCTGGCGTTCGCCGTGGTGCAGGCCGGGGCGTTGACGCCGTCGCAGATCACCGAGGCCGCCGGCTGCGCGGCGCCGAGGCCGCCGCCCGACGCGCAGAAATTGCCGGCCTGGGTCGGGTTCCAGTAGCCCTGCCCGGGATCGCAACTGCCGATGCCGATGCCGCCGCCGTTCTGGATGTTGTGATGCAGCGCCACCTGCAGCGCGGCGCCCACGTCCGGCAACAGCGCATTGGCCTCGAACGGCACGCCGTTGAGACGGGCGCGCTTGCTGTAGAACTCGTAGGTGGCGCCGCCGTTGCGATCCATCTTCAGCCGATACGCGGGTTTGTCGACGGTGATCAGGCTGCCGGCGTTGAGCCCGTAGAAGTAGGTCGAAGGCGAATAGCCGTTCACCCATACGTCCTGATAGGCGCCTGGATCGAGCCGTCCGGCCTGATCGGCATACAGGTTGCAATCGGCGGTCGAACGCCACAGCCGCAGCAGGGTCGTGTTCGCGGGATTCTGGGTCCTGGGCACGCGATAGGGGCAGAAGCCGACGTTCGCATCGGCGATGGTGCTGTTGTCGTAGCTGTTCCACGCGGGGTTGATGAAGCAGGTGGACTGATAGGTGGCGACGCCGCCGGACACCAGGAACAACTGCGCGCGGATCGGGCGCGACGGGCACTGGCCGTTGTAGTTGGCGGTCACGAACACACCGGAGGACTGCGGCGACGCCGAGATGTAGTTGATCGGCGTCAACGTCTGCTGCGCTGCGGCATGCGCGGTCCAGGCGAGCGTCAGAACGACGGCGGCGCGGGCGATGCGCCCGGCTCGGGTGGCATGGGTCATCTTCCAAATCCTTTTCGGAGTCGTGCGACTGCGGCGGATGCGGTCGCCCCGGACGCATCACAGCATGGCCGCTGCGACAGGGTCAATCGTCCCCGGGCCCCGCATCTCCGGCGCATGCCCCGGGAACGCCTGCGGTCATCGCGACCGCACGCTGCAGCGCGTCAACCGATCCAGCCCTTCGCGCGCTGGCGGATGCGCGCGATGAGATCGATCGCGCCGCGCTGATTCTGGCTCTGCATGCGCGGCGGAAGCCCGCGGATCATCGCCTCGGTGTCGTCGAGCATCGCGCCGAGCCGCGGATGCCTGGCCCGCTCGGCCGAGAGCAGCGCCGCATAGGGGTCATGGGAACGGTAGATCGGCGACGCCGACATCGGTCGGGTCCCGTAGGCGAGCGCCAGCGCATCGACACCATCGAGATCGCGCAGCAGCGGCAGCACGAAATCGCGCAGGCGCGGCACCAGCCACGCGACCAGCGGCGCGATGTCGTCTTCGCGGAAGATCCAGAAACCGCAGTCGTTCGCGCCGTAGTCGTTCATCGGCCCCGACCATCCCTCCGCCACGCGCGCGAACGGGATCTCGGCCGAATTCTGCAGCGCGCTGACGCCGAGGCCCAGGTCCAGCTCCTTCTCGGCGCACAGCAGATCGTAAAAGCCGTTGATGTGCACGCTGCATTCGACGCGCACGCCGTAGAACCATTCCGGATTGTCGACCGCCACGATGCCCAGTCGCTGATAGCCCCACGGGCCGCGTCGCTCGAAAGTGGCATGCACTTCGTGCGAGCCCAGGACGCTGGCCTCCACGCGCCGGAATCCGGCGGCTTCGATCGCGGGCTGGAGCGTGTCGAGGCAGCGGTCGAGCAGCGTCTGCCTGTCGGGCAGGCCGAATGTTCGCCGCCAGTCGGAATAGCGGCGATCCAGTTGCCACAGCACCCGCGCATGCCGCTGCGCGGTCAGTTCCGCGCCGAAGATCTCGTCGACCGAAGCGTTCGGCTTCAGGTTCATCGCCGCGATGAAATCGGCCATGTGGAAACGCTCGTAGACATCGGCCGCGAACGCATTGCCCTCTTCGTTGAGGTCGTCGTCGAACAGCTTGCCGTCGCAATGGTCGAACAGCAGGTCGAGGCCGGTGGTCTGCCCGCTGCGCAGGGCATCGGCCTCTGCCATCAGCTCGTCGTTCGCCAGTCCGCGCCGGATCGCCCATTCCAGGAACAGCCCGATGTGCCGCCCGCCGTTCTCGTTCGGCAGATCGGTTTCGAAATCGAGGAAGTAATACTCGGCGTCGTCGTACTTCATGGACCGTCTGCGCATGGGGACGCGCGAGTATAGCCCCGACACTGCGACAGCCATCACCATCGCCGCCGGCATGACGCACCGCATCATGCCCTTTCGTGCAATGGCTGCCCCTGCGACCCGGGCGCATGCTCGGAAGATCGGTCTTCGCATCTGTCGCACCGACTCTCCGGGGAGGATACCCATGCACCGCCGCACGCTCCGCGTCATTCCGGCTCTGTTGTCCACCGCATCCACCGCCCTGTTCGCGCTCGCCCTGCCCGTGCTGGGCACCGCAGCCCTGCTGCTGCCCGGCCGCGCGCAGGCGCTGGACTGCGGCACCAACAACGGCTTCACCTGCACCGGCACCGCCACGCAGTACGCCGGCGGCTTCAATCCGGGCGTCGGCAGCGGCGGGTTCGGCGGCGCCGCCGCCTGCACGCCCACGCGCACGCCGGTGGTCTACATCCACGGCAACGGCGACAGCGCGATCAGCTTCGACATGCCGCCCGGCGCCGTCAGCGGCTACGCCACGCCGACGTACTCGATCTACGACGAACTCAAGTCGCGCGGCTACAAGGACTGCGAACTGTTCGGCGTGACCTATCTCGACGCCAGCGAGCGCGGGTCGCCGCAGAACAACTATCACAGCCCGGCGAAGTACCAGATCCTCAAGACCTTCATCGACGCGGTGAAGACCCACACCGGCCGCAGCCAGGTGGACATCGTCGCGCACTCGATGGGATCGAGCATGGCGCTGGCGATGGTGCGTTACTACGGCTACCAGGGCAGCGTGCGCCGCTTTATCAACATCGGCGGCGGCCTGCGCGGGCTCAACACCTGCTACGCCACCGGCTACCAGTCGCCCTACGCGCCCACCTGCAACGCCGAGGCCTACGTCTGGCCCTACGACTACTACACCTTCGGCTACTACCCCAGCACCGGCGTGAGCTTCTACGGCTACAACCGCTGGACCGGCAGCGGCAGCACCAGCCTGCGCGCGACCCCGGCGAGCTACACCGGCATCGGTTTCTACACGATCACCGCCGGCCTCTACGACCAGGTCCACTGCTTCACCACCAGCTACAGCAGCGGCTGCAGCAACGGCGCGCTGTTCAACGCCGGCACGAACGTGAAGGCGCAGGTGGACATCGGCTTCGGCAGCAGCGCCTACGCCTACGACTGGGACTGGGCCGACGGCAGTCCGTACAACGCCGGCGGCGGCGACACCAGCAGCGGCGTCGGCCATTTTCGCTCGAAGACCAACGCCGGACGGATCGTCTACAACATGCTCGCGACCACCTGCACCACCGGCTGCGCCAGCGGGTATGCGGGCGTGAACGGACCCGCATTCAACCGCTGACCCGAGATCCGCGGGGAACGTCCCCACCGGAAGACCTCGCCGCCGCACGGGCCCATGCCCGCCGGCGGCGCGCATGCCGACGGCGCAACCGGTACTCTGCTCGCCCGTCCCGAGCTTCGCCCGTCATGCCGCACGAACCAGGCCCGCACAAACCAGGCCCGCTGCTCACCCGCCCGCTCGCGGAGGCGCTGATCGCCGCACGCGATGCCGGTGCGCCAACCTGGCGCGGCTCGCTGGATCTCGGCCGTTCCACCGAGGATGTGTCGCTCGACGCCGACGCATGGACCTGGCGCGGGCAGCGCTATCCCTATCCGGGCAAGCTCAAGGACCGCACGATCCACCACTGGGACGGCGAGGCGTTCTCGGCGGTCTCGCGCTACGACGGCGCGCTGATCAAGCTGGTGCCCACCGAATGGGGCGCGCCGACCTTCGAGATCGACGGCATCAAGATGCTGCCCACCGCGAAGGCCTCGCCGATCGACGACGCGCGGCGCAAGGTCGCGCTGGTGCAGCCGCAGGGCAGGACCGTGCTCGATACCTGCGGCGGCCTCGGCTATTTCGCCGCCTGCTGTCTCGACGCCGGCGCGGCGCGCATCCTGTCGTTCGAGAAAAATGCCGACGTGCTCTGGCTGCGCACGCTCAATCCGTGGTCGCCCGATCCCGACGCGCCCGAACACGGCGGCCGCCTGCAACTGACGCATGGCGATGTCTCGCAGGCGATCGCGCAGATCCCGGACGCGTCCGTGGATGCCCTGCTCCACGACCCGCCGCGCTTCGGCATCGCCGGCGAACTGTATTCGCAGGCGTTCTACGACCAGCTCGCGCGCGTGCTGCGCCGCGGCGGACGCCTGTTCCACTACACCGGCACGCCGAACGCGCTGACCAGCGGCCGCGACGTGCCGCGCGAAGTCGCGAAGCGACTTGAAAAGGCCGGATTCAGGGCGGAGCCGGCATTGGACGGCGTGCTGGCGATGCGGCGCTGAAACCGTCGAACGAGACTCGCCGGCGTCATCCCTGCTGGCGTTCGATCTCCGCGTCCTTCTCGTCCCACAGCCCGTTCATCCACTGCTGGAATCGTGCGCGGAACGCGCGGTCTTCCTGATAATCGCCGTCGATCAGCGCCTCGGGGATCGGACGCTGGCGCACGATCACCCGCACTTCCGGGATGCGCCCGCCGATCAGATCCACGATCGTCGGCCGGCCGCCGGGATAGACGATGGTCACGTCCAGCACGGCCTGCAGGCTCTGGCCCATCGCGCCGATCACGAACGCCACGCCGCCGGACTTCGGCTTGAGCAGATGGCGATACGGCGACGCCTGCGTGGCATGTTTCTGCGGCGTGAAACGCGTGCCTTCGACGAAATTCATCACCGACACCGGAATGTCGAGGAACTTCTCGCAGGCGCGGCGCGTGGCCTCCATGTCGCGGCGGCCCAGCTCCGGATTCTTCGCGATCTGCTTGCGCGTGTAGCGGCCCATGAACGGGAAATCCAGCGCCCACCAGCACAGGCCGAGCACCGGCACCCAGAACAACTGCCGCTTCAGGAAGAAGCGCAGGAACGGAATGCGCCGGTTGAAGATCTTCTGCAGCACCACGATGTCCACCCAGCTCTGGTGGTTGGCCAGCACGAGATAGTGGCCGTCCGCCTGCAGCGACGGCGGCATCTCGACCCGGAACCGGGTGCGTGTCAGGTGATCGATCATCCGGCTGTTGACCGCGATCCAGCCTTCCGCGAAGCCGATCAGCACCGGATTGCAGGCCAGCCGCGCCCGCTTGAACGGCAGGAGGGCCTTGACCACCGCCACCGCCAGCAACGGCAGGGCATGGACGAGAGTATTGGCCACGATCAGCAGCAGGATCGGGGCGACGCGGAACCACACCATGCGGGACACCGGCCATCGGCCCAGGCGACGAAGGCCGGGAAGGGTATCAAACCTGTGTCCGAGGCCGCGACGGTCCGTTCGTCGAAGCCGCGCACGGCGCAGGTTCAGTCGACCCGGGCGGGATCCTCCGGCAAGGCCACAGGGTCCATGTCGACGGCGTCCGGCGCCGGAGCCACGGATGGATACGATCCACGGACTTCGGGCGTCGACGACGCGATCACGTCGATGGCCTCGTCCGCGCGGCGCCGCGCTTCGCCGACATCGAGCGGGTACTGCACGTGCGCGGTGCCCGCATCGCCGGCCATCGCGACCATGGTCGCCTGCACCGGCGCGACCGATGCGGTCGCCGACCGCGTCGCGTTGGAGGGATAAGCCTCCCCGCCGAACGCCGCATGGGCGGGCATGGTGCGCTGCATGGGCGAAGACACGCCGGCCGCCTGTGCGACATACCCCTGGGGCGGCGGCAGCGGTTGCGGCAGCGGCCGGGTCTCGGCCTGGGCCACGCGCAGCGACGCGTTGTCGTCGCCTTCGGGCGCATGCTTCAACCACACCAGATTGAACGCGAAGAATCCGATCGAAGCGCCGATCGCCATCAGCGCCGCGGTGCCCAGCGTTTTCAGGCGACGACGTTCGCCGTCGACCTGGCGCAACCTGCGCGCGAACGTGTCGTGGAAATAGCGCTCCGCGGCCGCCACCGGGCGCGCGTCGACCACCTGCGACAGATAGCGCGCCGCCCTCCGTGCGGGCTGCGCGAGGCGTTGCCGATACGTCGCCGCGGGAACCGCCGATGCCGGCGCACCGGTGGCGGCGGCGATCGCAGCGCCCGCGGCGTTCCGGGAAGGCCCGGCGGCCGGCATCTCACGCAGGATCGCGGCATCGATCAGTCTGAGCCGCGGCGTATGCGCGGCGGCCTCCACCACGCCGTCCGGAAAATCGCCGTCATGGACCAGGATCGTCTGGTCCACTCGCGCCTCTCGCACACAGGCCATCTCCCGGCGGAAGGCATCCTGCGGATGCGGCAACGCCGACCAGTCGCGGCTACTGAGCCAGAGCGTCTCGCCCGCATCGCTCATCAGTAGAGAGACCATGACGTCCTCGCATCGCTCGCGCAGCGACGGTGGCTGGATCGCGAGCGGGCGCCACCCCCGGGCCACGAAATGCGCCTTCGCCGCGGCCAGTGCGCGGCCGACATCGACGCGCGCCGACGCATCCGTCCTCGGCAGGGTCGAAACGCGTTGCGCACCGAAGGTTCCATTGTCCGACATGGCACTCGATCTCCCGATGATTTGGAGGACGAGTGTGGGCATCGCTTCTGGCCGCCGGATGAACCGGCACGAAGAGCCGCGAAGGGTTCACGCCCGATTGCGATGCGCGCGAAAAAGCGCCGACTTTTCGTGCATTGCGCATGCCGCGCCTCGTATCGTGCATGCCACAATTGTGCATGCAGGATCCTGCTCGATGATCGCCGCGACAGGCCCGCGCCGCGATCCCTTCCGGGATCACGCCGACGCGGTGCCCGACGTTTCCCGGCGCCGTGCCGCAAGACGGAACAGCAGCCCAGACGCCAGCCACGGCAGCGCGAACATCGCCGTCAGCGCGAGTTCGAGCGACGCGAAACCCATCGGCAACGCGACGCCCACCGCCAAGACTTGCGCGACCGCCGTCGCGAACATCGCATGTGCCATGCCGCGCGCGCGGAAGCGGGCGAAGACGGCCCCGGCCGCCGCGACGCACAGCACCGCTGCGAACATCAGATTGATCGCATCGGTCTCGTCGCCAAGCATGCCCACCGCCAGAGTCACCCAGACCGTAAGAAAGCCGGTCGCGGTCGCGAGCCCGAAGCCGACGCGGTACGCGAACTGGTCGCTCAACCACGTGCCCAGTTCGTACAGTGCGCAGGCCGTCGCCAGCATCGCGCCCATGACGACGAAGTCGAGAGTGGTCCACTGGACCTCGCGGGTGAACTGCATCGCCACCGCCGGCAGCAGCAGGAGCAGGCATGCCGCGCTCCAGATGAAGGGTCGCAGCCGGTTCCCGGGGCGGTCGTTGCCGCTGGCGGCGTGGTCGGGCATGGCACGGTCTCCGGAAGAGGGGTGGCCGTCAGGGTCGGCCGGACAGGTGAGCCCACGACGGGGGTTCCGTGAAGCGGGCGCGAAGTGCCTTCACGGGCCGTCGTCCGTCGCCCTGCACCGGGCCAGGCTTCCTTCTGCGCGGCGTCTGTCGATTCCCGGGCTCTTCGAGCGTCGAGGAAGACAGGCCGCATCCTTCACGATACACCTTGCCCGGAGACCCTCATGACCAACGACATGCCCCCCAGCCATACGATTCCCAGGAATGCGGTCTGCCTCTGGTTCGACGGCACCGCGCTCGACGCCGCGACCTTCTACGCCGAGACCTTCTCCGACAGCGCGGTGAAGGCCGTGCACCACGCCCCCGGCGACTATCCGTCGGGCCAACAGGGCGACGTGCTGACGGTCGAGTTCACCGTGCTGGGCATCCCCTGCCTCGGCATGAACGGCGGCCCGGGCAGGCCGCACAGCGAAGCCTTCTCGTTCCAGGTCGCGACCGAAGACCAGGCCGAAACCGATCGCCTGTGGAACGCGATCGTCGACAACGGCGGCCAGGAAAGCGCCTGCGGCTGGTGCAAGGACCGATGGGGCCTGTCGTGGCAGATCACGCCGCGCGCGCTGATCGAAGCCTATACCGATCCCGACCGCGCCGCGGCCAAGCGCGCATTCGACGCGATGATGACGATGGGCAGGATCGACATCGCCGCGATCGAGGCCGCGCGGCGCGGGTGAGCGTCCGCGAAAACGATGCGCGCCTCGCCGACGGGGCGCGGCAAACGCCGCGCCGCATGCGTCGCCTCGCATGCCGGGCACCAGCCCATGCCGGAGAGTTTGATCCGCCGACGCGCCATCCCGCCATCGGTCATGCATGGCCGTTCGCGCCCGCGACGCGCGTGTATAGTTCGTCGGCATGGCGGGCATGGCGCCCGGCCACGAATCGCGGAGAGCAATCATGGGTCTTGTACAGGCGGTCACGGGTGCGGTCGGCGGCATGTTGGCGGACCAGTGGAAAGACTTCTACACGGTGCCGGCCGGCCTGCCGTCGACGGCGGCGCTGTTCGCGGCCGTGCCGCAGGGCACCAATGCCGGACGCGGGTCGAACACCAGCGGCTCCTCCAACATCATCACCAACGGTTCGAAGATCGTCGTCCCCGAAGGCTACGGCCTGCTGCTGTTCCAGGACGGCAAGATCACCGCGTTCGTCGCCGAACCGGGCGGTTACGAGTGGCGATCGGACGACCTCAACTCGCAGTCCATCTTCGCCGGCGACGGCATCGTCAGCCCGCTGATCAAGCAGAGCTGGGAGCGCTTCAAGTTCGGCGGCCAGCCGGGCTCGCAGCAGGCCGCGTTCTTCGTCTCGCTGAAGGAGCTGCCGGACAACCGCTTCGGCACGCAGTCCGAGATCTACTGGGACGACGGCTTCCTCAACACCCAGGTCGGCGCGGTCACGCGCGGCTCGTACACGCTGAAGATCGTCGACCCGATCCTGTTCGTGAAGAACTTCGTGCCGGCCAGCTACCTGCAGCCGGGCAAGGTCTTCGATTTCACCGATCTCGACAACGCCGCGGCCAGCCAGTTGTTCAACGAAGTGGTCGGCTCGCTCGCCCCGGCGTTCAGCCTGTACACGAACGATCCGAGCAAGGGCAACCGCATCACCAAGATCCAGCAGGACTCGATCGGCTTCGCGAAGAGCCTGTCCGATGCGGTCGAACAGGGTTACCAGTGGAAATCCGACCGTGGCCTGGCGATCGTCAAGACCGCCATCGTCTCGATCGAGTACGACGCCAATACCCGCGAACTGCTGAAGACCGTGCAGCGCGCCGACGCGCTGTCCGGCGCGCGCGGCAACGCGAACCTGCAGGCCAGCGTGGCGCAGGGCATCCAGTCGGCGGGCGAACACAGCGGCGCCGCAGGCCTCGTCGGCATCGGCATGGCCACCGGCATGACCGGCGGCATCGCCGGCCTGCAGCAGCCGGTGGCGCCGGCCGCACCGGCCGCGGAGGATCCGGTCGCCAAGCTGAAGAAGGCCAAGGAGATGCTCGACCTCGGCCTGATCACCCAGGACGACTACGACGCGCTCAAGGCCAAGGCGCTGGGTCTGTAAGCGCCGGGCGCGCAGCGATCATGTCCGACCCCAAGACGCCGCCGCCGCTGCCGCCCGTGGACGGTCCCGGTTCGCCCCGGGACGTCCCGCCGCTGCCCGGCACGCATCCGATCGACACGTCGAAGTTGCCCGACGCGATCCGCGAGGAACTCGAAGCGCCCGATCCGGTCGCCATCGACACCGCCTCGGCCGAACTCGCCGACGGCATGCACCGCTGCCCGAAATGCGGGTCGACGGACATTCGCCACCGGGGCGGCACCGATCGGCTCGTGTGCCTGTATTGCCGCAACGAATGGGACGGCACGCGGGTCGAGGAATTGTTCGGCTTCGGCGAAGGCATCGACCAGCTCCGCGGGACGGTCGTCGCATCCGGCGCGCGCGACATCGACGCCGATGTCGCGGTGCTGAAGACCTTCAAGTGCAGCGGCTGCGGCGCCGAGGTCACGGTCAACACCGAGAGCGCGATGACCGCGCGCTGCCACTGGTGCCGCCACGTTTTCGGCGTGAACGAACAGGTGCCCAACGGCGCGGTGCCCGACGCGGTCCTGCCCTTCCACATCAGGAAGGACGACGCGGTCGCGCGCATCCGCCAGTTCGTCGACAAGCGGCGGCTGTTCGCGCTGAAGGAATTCAAGGAACAGTTCACGCCGGAGAACGTCGTCGGCGTCTATCTGCCCTACATGATCGTCGACGGCAACGCCAGCGCCGACGTCGCCGGCAAGGGCGAGATCAAGACCCGCGAATACACCCGCGGCACCGACAACAACAAGAAGACCTACTACGACGCCGACATCTACCATGTTCAGCGTCATGTGGACTTCACCGTCGACGACCTGCCGCTGGAGTCGTCCACCGAGCGCGGCAATCTCGACACCCGGGTCAACACCAACAACATCATCAACACCATCCTGCCGTTCGACACCAAGAACGCGGTGAAGTGGAACGCGTCGTATCTGTCCGGCTTCACCTCGGAAAAGCGCAACAGCAACGTCGACCAGCTGCAGCCGCGGCTGGAAGACCAACTGCTGTCGATCGCCCGCGCGCAGGTCGAGGCGTCGGTACGCCGCTACGACCGCGGCGTGCGCTGGGAGCAGGAAAGGCTCGACGTCCACGGCACGCGCTGGGTCTCGATGTATCTGCCGGTCTGGCTGTATTCGTACCACCAGCCCGGCGCCAACGGCGGCATGCTGCACTACATCGCGGTCAACGGCCGCACCGGCGAAACCATGGGCAGCGTCCCGGTGCAGCAGTGGAAGCTGTTGCTGGCAGCGCTCACCACCGGCACCATCATCGAAAGCATCGCCATCGCGATCCTGGCAGGTTCCTCATGAGCGACGACGGCGGACTCTGGCTGCTGCTGGCCGGCCCGGTCGGCGCGACCGCGCTGTACTGGACCCTGTACCGGTACTACCGCAACACCGACAAGTCGCACGGTTTCGAGCGCGAGACGAAAGTCGACGCGAAGCCAGTGACCGGGTCGGACGAGAAGGTCGACGAGATCACCGGCACCCAGCGGTCGCGCGTCGAAGGCGACAACGTCTCGGCGTATCGCGAGCGCGTGCAGCGGATCAGGGACGGCTGATCTGCGCGTCCGTCCCCGGCTCGATGGCGAACCGGATGGTCGCATGCGCCACGTCGATTTCGACATCCCTGAGTGCGACATCATCGCGTCGACGATGGAGCATTCGCTGCGGCACCGCGACCGCGAACGCGTACTGACGCTGCCCTTGTCGCTCGTCGACGATCCATGCGTTTCCGCGTATCTCGACACCCGACTTCGTATCGTGCGCCGAGTGCGGCAGGAAACCATCGCACCAGAAACCGCCGAGCGAAGCCCCTCCGTCCGATCGGAACCAGCCGCAAAGGCGGAACTCCAGCGCAAGCCAGAATTCGGCGTCCGCCAGAATCCGATGACGATCGCTCATGCCATCCCGTACATCTGAATGCCGGACACCGGAATGGATGCGGGCTGCGAAGGACGAATCGGGACGGAAGGCATGCGCCCCATCCTGCCAGCATCGCGGTCGAAACGCACCGGCATGCAGCGACACCGAAGCGGATCGTCATGCGCACCGGTCGTCAGCGCAGGCGTGCGTATGCTCGTCCGGCGCAAGATCGCGCGAAATCGCAGGGAACGCCCTTCATGTCGCAACAGGTCCAGACCGTCATCAGCCTCAACGGCGTCGCCAACGGCTCGGGGTTCTCCAGCCAGCAGCCCACCGTCGTTTTCGAGAACCTCCCCTATGGCCCGTGGACCGCGCTGTCGACGCCGCGCACGGTCAACGGCGAGGTCATCGGCTTCGCGGATCCATCGCAGTACAAGGTCGCGCTGTTCGCGGTGGAAGCGCGCGGCGAGTACACCGGCAACAGCGCCTGGCTGGTCGACATCGCGACCGACGGCACGTTCGCCCTGCAGGTGAACCAGGCCGCAGCGCTCTACGTCGCGCTGCTGATGACGCCGTCGTTCGCATCGAGCTACTTCTCGCAGACGTTCCCCGCCGGCAGCGGCACCACCGACCATCTGCCGACACCCGCCGACAATCCCGGCGAAACCCTGCTGATGCTGGAATTGCCGGCCGGATTGAACCGCAGCATCGTGATCACGAACATGTCCGCGATTCCGGAATTGCCGCCGGGCCAGGACTGGGTGAACACGCAGGGCTACGGTGGCCCCATCCGTGCGCTCACGCCGCTGAACAACAACGGCGCCCCGAATCCCGCCCAGATGACGCCGCAGTCCACCCAGAATCTCTGGCAGATGATGGTCGGCGGCAGCAACGCCACGCTCTGCGTCGTCGCGCAGCCGAAGAATCCCGACGGCAGTCTCGGCGCCGGCGCGTTCGCCGCCGGCGTGTACGTCTACATGAACACCATGTACCTCGTCGCCGGCGCGGGCCCGCGCGGGGGCTCCGACATCGCGCCGATCGTCGTGACCGCGCCGCTGGTGCAGTGGGCGATGTTCGTGCCATCGATGGTGCAGTTGAACATGACCCTCACCATCCTGCCCGAGCGGGCGATGGTCTCGATCGACGTGATGGAAGTCGATCCCTCGCTGATCTACACCTTCCTCAAGCTGCTCTACGAGGTCGAGAAGAAGATGATGGAGCTGATGTTCGCCGAAATCTGAACTTCGGCGGATCGTCATCCGCGGCGAACCATCGACAGCGGACCGCAGGGCGGGCACGGGCCCGCCCTGCGGATCGATGCGGTTACGGCGTGCCCTTGTCCGGGGTTTCGCCCGTGGTCTCCGCTGCCGGCGGCGCCGTTTCCGGAACCTCGGCCACGGGAGCCTCCGCCTCAACCGCTTCGACCGCTGCGGGCATAGCGGCGGCATCGGCGGTCGCGGCCTCCGCGACGACGGGCGCGGCAGGCGCGGGCGTTCTGGGCGCGATGGCCGCGAGGGTCGGGTCGTCGGGCTTCAGCAGCTTCAGCGGCTTGTCCTTCTTGCCGGCCGGCTGCTGCCACACGGAATCGGTATCGATGATGTTCACGCCCGCGAACACGATGGTGGTGCCCAACTTCGGCAGGAACAGCATGCGCCCCTCTTCCTCGGCCAGCTTGTAACCCACGACCTGCAGCGGCTTGTTGACGTGCACGAAATAACCGTGGACGTTGGTGAGCGACGCTTCCTCGCGCGGATACGGATTGGCGATGTCCTTCAGCATCGTCCCGATCGCGAGATCGAGCAGCCTGCTCACCTGCGGGCGCAGCGCAGCGCCGTCGTTCTCGGTCCAACTGCCCTCGCCCACCAGCGGGCGACGCGCGCCGGTGGACGCGATGTAACGCGTGGTCCACAGCTTCGACTTGCCTTCGTTGCCCATCAGCTTCACGCGCAGGGTGACGTAGGGCAGCACGTCCTGCTCGTTGGCGAAACTCATGACCACCGCGCCGGTGACTTCGAACTTGCGGCCGGCGGTCGCGTCGGCGGTGAATTTGCCGGCGTATGCCGGATCCGCCATCGCTGCCAGCAGCTTCGCCTTCGCTTCCTCGTCGATCGAGAAGGTCAGCGCCTGCTCGGCCGAGGCCATCGCATTCTTGCCCTGGCTCGCATTGATCCCGCTCTGCACGGCCACGCCGACCAGTCCGAACAGCAGCATCGGCGCGGCGCCGCCCTTCTGGTGGCCGGAAATGATCAGATCGCTGTTGGGCACGCGGTAGGTGCCGAGCGGCAGATCGGTCCACTTCGAGACCTGGTCGGTGGAGAACTCGATCTGGGTCGGGCCGTCGAAGGACGGCGCCACCAGCGTGGCCTTGGGCGTGCCGGCCAGGGCCTGCAGCGGAACGCTCGCGAACGCGAGCAGGAAGGAAAGGCGCACGAACGCCTTGCGGATCGTCATCGGAATGTCCCCTGTGGAAAAATACGGCGCCGCCATTTTCCCCGGTCGCCACGGGGAATGGAATGGGCGGCGATGCGGGACGTCCGGTGCGGCTATTCGACGACGGCCGCCGGTCGGGCCGGCGCCAACAGTCGGAAGGCCACCTCGCCGCAGGCCGCCGCATGCGCGCCGTCGCCATGGGCGAGCGTCAACGCGTATTCGCCCGCGGTGAGAAGTTCCCGCGGAACACGCGCCAGGAATCCCGAATCCGACAGCCATGGCGCATTCCGCGCATCCACGACATCCGGGCGCGGCGACCGCTGCAGCGCGGGCAAGCGCCACAGTCTGCCCGTGCTCCGCTCGCGCAGCAGCAGCCGGGCATCGGGCGCCGAAGTCTTCGCCTTCGGGTCGGACACCCAGCCCGCAACGACGGGATCGGCGAAGGGATCCAGTTCCGGAATCGCGCCTTCCATCGGCCTGCCGTTGATGAACTCGATGTTGCACTCACGATGTCTGCGCGAAGGCAGCGCATCGACAGCCGTCGCGCCTCCATGCGCACGCGCGGCATCCGGCGTCCAGGGGCGCAGGACCAGCGGCGCGGCGGGAGGCGCGGCCGTCGCAGACCGACGCGTGCCGGGCGAGACATCGGAATACTTCGTCGACAGCCGCCGCATCGCGGTCTCCATCAACAGATCGGCCTGCGCATCGCGCCCCACCACCCACTCGACCCGGGAATCGTCGCCCTTGAGCCGGATTCTGGCCTGCGCGCGGCCGCAGTAGGCATGCACCGAATTCCAGTCCGACATCGGCGCGTGGAACAGGCATCGCGCCGACGGCGGCGTGAAGCCGAAGAGGTCCGCGGTCCGGCGCGGCGTGCAGGCACCGTCGGACACGAGGGCCGCAAGACTCGGCAACAGATCGGCCTGATGGAAGGGCGTGTCGTCGCGGCCGGCGGGGACCAGTCCCGACAGCACGAAAGCCGGGATCCGCGCGCCCGCCGCCATGCCGAACATCCGCTGCTCGGCGCCGGTGAGCAGCGTCATCGCCCGATGATCGGAAACGACCACCAGCACGTTCTCGTCCAGAAACCCGCTTTGCGCCAATCGCCGGACGAACTCGCTCATCGACTGATCCATGTAGTCGAAGACGGCCTTTTCGCTGCTCTCCAGCGTGTAGGGATGCACGTACGGATGGTGCGTGGAGACGTTCTCCACCACCAACAGGCGCGGCTTGTCGCCATCCCGCTGCAGCATCGCGAGCGCCTTGCGATAAAGATGATCGTCCGCCGGCGCATCGAACGCCAAACGGGGCAGCCCCTCGTATTCCGGCGCGTCGTGTCCGCTGATGTCGGAGAAGCCGATCGAGGCCAGCCACTTGCCCTTGTCGGAAAACGCCAGGTTTCCGTTGGTCATGAACACGGTCTCGTAGCCGAGAATGCCGAGGATCCTCGGCAGACTCGAATCCGGAGACCACGCGCCTTCGAACGGCCCCAACTGCAGCGGTGCCTTGATCGGCGAGTAGATCGGACGCCCGAGCAGCAGCGAGACGAGTCCCGCATTGGTATTCGAACCGCCCGCATGGAAGTTCGGGTAGTAACGCCCCTGACGAGCCAGATCGTCCAGTCGCGGCGTCCAGTCGTTGAGGCCCGAAAACAATCGGCTGTGATACGTCGACCACGACTCCGCGATCAGAACGACGATGTTGGGCCGCCGCGCGCTGCCGGCGAGGCAACTCGCGGGGCCGCCGGCCACTTGCCGCTCGATCTGCGCCCGCATGTCGTCCGAGTACGCGGTCGAAGCGCCCTCCGTCATGTTGTGGGCGATCACGTTGCGGATCGCCCAGATGCTGGGCGATTCGTAGGGCACCATCACCCTGACCGTCTGCGCGACCGGCAGCGCCACCGTCAGGACCACGACCACCCGCTTCGCCGCGACGTTTCGCGCAGGCCCGATCAGCACGCAGCCGAGGACGATCGCCGCCAGCATCGCGCCAGCGCCGTAAACGACCGGCCGACCGGCGGCATGCAGCAACTGTCTCCACACCACGTCGAATTGCTGGCCGTAGACGACCACATCGCGCAGATCGAGGCGCACGAAGAAGTTGCGGTAGATCGCCACATCCAGCAGATAGACGATCGCGATGGCGAGCGCGAAAAGCCGCAGCAGCACGACCCATGCCCGCGTCCCGACGAATCGGGACAGCGCGTACGCCCACAGCGCCAGCAGGACCAGCGGCAGGTCTTCCATCAGTTGCAGTGTCACCAGACAGCCATCGCAGCTGATTTCTTCCGAGAGCGGAATCGAAACCAGTGTCGCGCGCAGACCGAACAACACCGCGGCGACCGCGAGGATCGACATCCACGGGATGGTGGCGGACACAAAACGCAGGATCGAAGAATATTCGCTGGAACGCATGATTCGGGTCGGTATCGCCATGTCTACGGTGCGTCGGCGGCGTCGCGGAACGCCATCGCAATGGAACGCCCCGCAGGACGCGCGGTTGACAGCAGAAGTGGAAAAAAGAGAGGTGTCGTGAACAAAGGCGGAAACGGGTGGCCAACGGGCCAACGACGGTTTTGCGCAGGTTCCGGCGAATGCGCACCACGAAGACCCGGACCGTCATCGCGCATTGATGCCATCGATGGCCGAGCACATGCACATGGGCAGCGCCAGTGCGCGCATTATCCTTCGACGTGATGCGCATCGCCAACAGCCGCGTCGCGCGCGCACGTCAAGGTGTGAACGCACGCACGGAAATGATGCGCTTATCCGACGACGACAGGCATCGACACACGCCAGGCAGCAAAACTGAACGGACACAGTCGACGATGCGCACAAGCACTTGAACATCGCCGTGGCGTTTCGGACGACATCGCATCGTGCACGCGATATCGGCCCCCGTCGTTCATGCGATCGCCGTGGGATTCCCGAACGCAGCGCGTCGCCCGACATGCGAACGATGAAGATGAACAGGCCCTCCGATGATGCCCGTACGGCGGCATGCGGAAGAGACATGCCCCGGCATCGGAGCATGCGATCGTGCGCCATCGCATGGCAAAACGACGCTTCGCGGATGCGCCTCCCGCGTGCGGGCTCTCGGCTCCGGGGCCGCGGGAGAGCACCCACGCCCCCACCGCGATTCCCCGGTACGGGGTTCCCCCTTACACTGTCCGGACCACAAGGACAGCCGGGGCAGGGATGAAGCAGGCGTTGATCAAGTTCAGTTCGTCGATCCTGAACGCATTGGTGTTCCACAATCTGGTCAAACGCCCTTTTCTGGAGATCGGCGCGCTGTTCAAGCGTTCGTCCAGCCGGTTCGAGCCCGCGGCCGCCGCCGCGGACGACAAGACCCTCTGCTTCCTGCTGGGCTCGCCCAGAAGCGGCACCACGCTGTCCTCGATCCTGCTCGATTACACCGACGGCATCACCAGCCCGCCGGAACTCTACCTGGCGACGTACGACACGCTGCGCCAGCGCAAGGACATGCTGGAGCAGACCATCTACAAGGCGGTGCGGATGGGGCTCGCGCAGGCGCTCTCCCGCGCCGATCGCACCTCGCTGGCCGCCGGATACGCGAAGATGAAGGACGCGGAACGACAGGACCGCACCACCGCCGACCTCTACGCCTACCTGCAGGCCCGTGCGGCGCCCGTCTTCATCGACAAGACGCCGTTTTATCTGTCGTACCTGTCGGACGAATTGTTCCTGCAGCGCTATCCGAAAGCGAAGTACATCTACGTCTATCGCCATCCGCTGTCGGTGATCCAGTCGCAGAAGACGCAGCTCGACTCGCTGTCCGATGCGCGGTTCCGGAAGTTCGGGATGCAGGCGCAGGAGAAGCACAAGCGCGGCGAGATCGGACTGTTCGCGATGGCGTTCGCGAAGCGCGAAGCCTTCAAGGAATTCCAGGACTACAAGATGGAAGCGCAGGTCAAGTACGACTTCGACAAGTTCAAGATCCTGGAATCGTGGTGGCTGTACGAGAACCGGCGGACGGTCGAGTACCTGAAGCGGATCCCGGAAGACCGGAAGTTCGTCTACGCGTTCGAATCGCTGGTGCGGGATCCGGAAGGCACCCTGGCCGCGCTGTACGCGTTTCTCGGCATCGACGCGGACCCGCGCAAGGCCATCGATGCCTACGAACGCAAGAAGGCGCCGGATACGATCGGATCGATCCTGGGCGCGTTCTGGAACTGGGAGATCGGCGACCCGAACCAGATCTTCATGGCCGGCAAGATCGAGTCCTCGCGCGCGGGCGAATGGAAGCGGCATGCGCATCTGTGGGACAAGCTCGAACCGGAAACCCAGCAGTTGGCGATCGAACTGGGATACACGGAATAGCGCTCGGGCGCGCGCGTTCCCGAGGGGTTGCGCCGGCCACCCCGTGGCATGACCGCAGGCGCCGTTTCGCGCGACAATGGCCGCACGGCACGCGCGGTGCCGCGCAGGATCGGACGGCGGCGAACAGACATGCGGACTTTCGTACTCAGGGCACGGGCGGCACCGACCGAGAGCCAGAAACTGTGGGAATCGGTCGGCGGAGAGGCCCACACCGAGATCCTGGCGCATACGCTGATGAACGCGCTCTTCATCGCCCAGTCGCATCGCCCGGATGTCGTCGTCTACCTCGTGCTGGAAAGCACCCGCGACTTCTCGCGCACGATCCGGTTCGAGATCAACGCCATGCATGAGCTCGGCGGCTTCGACGAGCGCGCCCTGCTGAGCAAGGTGGCCAAGGCGCTGGATGCATCGCGGGGCATGGGCAAGGAAGAGACCCGCCCGGTGGAATCGGGCGTCGACGTGCGGACGCTGAGCTTCGAAAAACTGGTGCAGACGCTGGCCGAAGACCACCAGCTGTTCCTGATGGACCGCAAGGGCACGCCGATCCGCGACGTCGCGTTCGCGGACAACCCGTGCTTCCTGCTCACCGACCATATCCCGATGCCGAAGAAGATCATCCCCGGCCTCGAACGCATGGGCGCGAAGAAGATCACGCTGGGACCGACGATGCTGTTCGCGTCGCAATGCGTGACCCTGATCCATCACGCGCTGGATCAGTAAGCCCTCTCGAATGGCGGTCAGCACCGTGCGGAACGACATGGCGCTGCATTCGATACCACCCCACAACCCACACCGCGCGATCGGCTGAATTCAAGCCCGCGGGTCACATCGCCGCGTCGGGCCGCCAAGAAACGATCTCACGAACATCCAGAACATCGATCAGCCGGTCGATGTCCGTCATCGCCGATTCGACAATGGCCTCCGGCCCATCCGGAATCGCGAAATGAAACACGATCAGCACATCATGGTCATCGACACGATATCCCCAGTACTCGCATGGACCCGGCTCGCCGTCTTCCGCATCCATCCGTCGATGCGCCTCACCGAAGCGGCGAACCATATCCCCGTGAGACAACTTGAAGGCGAGACAGTCGCGATGGCCGCTCGGGTAATACGGCGGCGCCTTGTCCAGTTGAATCATCAGCACCTCGAAGTATTACCGCCGTTTACGTGATCCTGGCGGAGTTCGCCGTGCTCATCGCCACCTTGCGAGCCTACCCTGTGCGCGCCATCGCCACAATACAGTCGCCCCGGCGCACTAGGCAGCAGTCCCCCAACACACCAGCCAATACAGCTGACCCGATCTCCAGACATACGCTTCCGCATTCCATTCGGTTCTGAATGAGCAGACCGAAGATACGTCGCCAAGCTCCGGCGTGTAGTCCGGCATTGGCGTGATCTTCAGGAGTTGAGCAATCGCCGATCGGAGTTCTGCAGCACTGCGCGACTTCTGTCTGGCGCTCGATAGATATTTTTCAAAGTTCTCATCCGAGTCCGTGCCACGGAACAGGGCGCGCATTGCGGCCGCATAGAACCTTTCCGGAGAATCGTGCAAGGACACATCATCCGAAACGAATTCGATCATCGATTCATTTCTTACGTTCTGCGCACAAATGATCTTCATTTCGGCCGTCGCCTTTCGCAGAGCGGGTCTTTCTGCTTGACGGCTACAACGCCATCAGCGCGTATCCCGTCCACTGCGATCCCGTGACCTGCAGCGTCCCGCCATCGATCACCTCGGTCCGGCTCAGGCTGATTTCCTCCTGCACCAGCCGCTGGCCCCTGGTCGCGAACTGCGACACCACGGCGACGGAGATCGATCCGCGGACGTCCTCCATCAGAATCCCACCGGGCCAGACCACCTGCGGCGGATAGATCGGATCGCCGCCCTTGAGGATCGACACTTCGACACCGATCGGAAAGCGGTTGGCGATGCGCACCTCGTTCACCACCAGATCCGTGAAGATCTGGTGGATGACCGCGCCGGTGGCCTGCCGATCCTCGGACGTGATGCTGTCGATCGAGAACGCGGCGGTGGTCTCGGCGAAGGCGACGGTCGCCGTCGTGGTATCCAGTTCGGAGGGTCTGGATGGATCGCCGGCATAGCGGGCCTGCACCGCGAAATCGGGAGGAATGTTCACCGTCGTCGAACCGCCCGGAGGCGGCGACACGATCTTCCATGCGATGGCGGCCAGATTGGGATTGAGCACCGGCGCAATGAACAGCGCCAGGCGCACCATCTCGTCGGTCCTGTTGATCAGCGTGATCTTCGCCATGCGCGACGCCTCCTCATTCCGTTCCAGCCAATACGCACCGCTGCCCGAAATCCGGCCAGACCCGCGGACCCGACCTGCGCTTTCCCCGGGAGCGATTCACGGGAACACCCCCAACGCCGATCCGCGTGCGCTCAATGCCCATGCCCGTCGCCGGGCGTGCCAAGCTGCGCGGCCTGCCGATAGATCTCGTATTCGGCCCGATTCAACGCGAAGCCTTCCAGGGCGAACAGCGCGCGATTCCGCTCCTCGCCGCCGGTCCGCGGATCGCTGGCGATCGCCAGCAGGATCTCCTTCAGCCGATCCGAACGCACGCGCTCGGCGGTAATGCCGCCGATGGCCGCCAGCCTCACCCGCTCGTCGGGGTCGCGCATGGCCTCGTGCAGTACGTTCTCCAGCCCGTCGCCGCGATCCCACTGCGAGGTCTGCAGGACGCTCGCGGCCCGCACTTGCGGATCTGGATGCGCGCGCAGGTCTGTCAGCCGGGCCACGAGCGGCGCGGCGTCTTCCGACGCGATCATGGTCGGCGACAACATGTCGACCAGCGTCGTGAGCATGGCGGGATCCTGTTCCCGATCGATCTCGCTCACCAGGAAACCGCGCACGTCCGTATCGCTCAGGGGAAAGGCCTTGAGCAGTTCGAGGCCTTCCCGCCGTGCGACCGGATCGCGGCTCGCGGCCAGTTGGAGGGCGAATCGCTTCACCTCGTCGTCGGGATTCGCCTGCAGGGTCGCCAGCAGCGCACCGCGCTTGTCCAGCTCCGTTTCGAGCGTGTAGCGACGCATCAACTCCTGCACATCGATGCCGCCTGCACGGCCGCGCCGCGGATCGTTCGCGACCGCAGGTACCGCCGTGGCATCGGCCCGATCCGAGCGGCCCGCAGGCATCGCCTCGCGGGCCACGGCATCCGCAGCCTGGTGCCGATCGAACGCCACCCATGCGCCCGCAGTCGCCACGAGCGCGACGACCGCGGACAACGCAAGGCGTGACGAGCGCGCGCCGATGCCGGACATCATCGGAACGCGATCAACAATCCGGTGCGACGCGGCCGTCCGAGCCCGTGTACGTATAGGCATCCGGAATGAAGCGGCCGCTGCCGATCCGGTTCCACAGCGTGCTGGTGCCGTAGGTGCCGGTGATCGACTCCCCGCGGGTCTGGCACTGGATGGTCACCGTGGTGCCGTTCGCCAGCGAGCCCACGATCGCGTGGTCGGTGCTGGGACCCGCGCGCACATTGAGGTTGACGCCGCTGGTGCGGACCGTGCCGGTGGCCGCCCCGCCCGAACTGCAGTTGCGGCTGGTGTAGTTCTGCTTGACGTAGTACGGAATGGCGTTGCCGTTCCAGACGATCTTCCGCACCGTGCCGCTGTAGCGCTGTTCGTAATGCAGATGCACGCCGATGCTCGCCGTGGCGCTGGTGTTGCCCACCGTGCCGATGCGCTGGCCCCTGCTGACCGAGGCGCCGCGCGACACATCGCGCGATTGCAGGTGCGCGTACAGCGTCTGCCAGCCACCGCCGTGGTCGATGATGATGTAGTTGCCGTAACCGCTGGTGGTGGAATACGCCGACGTGGTCACGGTGCCGCCCGCGGAGGCCACGACCGTATCGCCGAGGTCGTCGGGCCGGTTGAGGTCCACCGCATACAGCGGGTTGTGCCCGCTCCAGGTCGAACCGGTCCAGACCTGATTGCACGGAAACGGCATCTGGAAATCGGGCGCGGCCAATGCCCGGCCGGCGGGCACCGCGAACAGCAGGAACATTGCACTGTAGAACACGGTTCCGAAACGGATACTCATCCAATGACTCCGTTGAATTGAGGGCCCGGGACACGGGCCGCAGGTTGCGGGATTCGTCGCACGCCGGTCGGCCGTGCGGCCACGATGCGCGGTCGCACGCCCCTGTCCGAGACGTGTTCTTGCGATGCATGGCGGCCACGCGGCATTTCGCGGAGACCGCTTTCCTGCATCGACAGGATTCGTCGCATTCGCACGACGCCCGTCGTTATGCCGGGATCGCGAGGGATAGTCAACCGCTCTGCGCGCCTCTTGCACTGCCCGGCCTGTGCATGATTTTCAACACGTTGAAACCGGACTCGCCTCGCATCGACTCTCATCGATTGTCGTCGCGCAGATCGGGCCCAAGCCCGTATGACGGCTGGACCCGTACATTCCGTCAGTACGCGCCCATGAAATCCTTCTTGCCGATCTCCACGCCGTTGTGGCGCAGCAGGTCGTACGCGGTGGTGACATGGAAGAAGAACTGCGGCAGCCCGTACGACAGCAGATAGGCCTGACCGCCGATGCGGCGCTCCTTCGGTGTGCCGGGGCGCAACAGGATCTCGCGCGCCTCGCTGCCTTCGAATCGCGCCGCGTCCAATTCACCGATGAAGGCCAATGTCGCGGCGATCCGCTGCTGCAGGTCGGCGAACGTCTGGTCACCGATCTCATAGGCCGGGACATCCTCACCGGCGAGCCGCGCCGACACGCTCGTGGCGAAATCGCAGGCGATCTGCACCTGTCGCGTCAACGGGAACATGTCGGGAAACAGACGCGACTGCAGCAGGGCCGCAGGTTCGATCTTGCGTTCGGTCGCATGGGCTTCGGCCTTGGCCAGCACGCCGGACAGCGCAGCGAGCATCTGCTGGAACACGGGAACGGACGCGGCATGCATCGAGAGGGACATGAATCGATTCCACAGTGGAGGAAGCGCATGGTATCCGGCAAGCGGGCAGCATGCGATTGAGCCTGTCAATGCCGCAAGGCGCATCCGCCGCAGACGTCATGCAGCGCGGGGCGGACTCAAGCCCGCCTTGTGAGTGTGTCCTCGTCGCGGGTTGTCATGAGAGGCAGGCCGGCTGGCCGATACTGCTTGTCGATTGCGTATGCCCTTGATGAACGCGTCGAGTGCGCGAAAAGACGACGCTCGGCGGTTCCGGACAGGGGGATTCCATTCCAACGCAGATCAAGGAGATCGACATGAACCGAAAATCCTCGCTGGCGTCCGCGCTTCTTCTGGCCGCAACCTTGGGGACCACCACATCGGTGTCGGCAGATTGCCGGCTTTACGAACACCGCGATTTCGCCGGCGAAGTTCTCTTCCTGAGAGACAACGCACACGTGAAGATGGTCGAAAACAGAGGCGAAGGCTTTCAGTACGACTATCGGCCGGACTGGAACGACCGCATCTCCTCGTACAAGGTCAGCGCCAACTGCACGCTGTACATGTGGGAGCATGTCGACGGGAAAGGCTGGAAGCTGACGCGCACGGGCCAGCTGGACTATGTCGGCGACAAAAGGAACGACGAAGTTTCGGAAGCGCTCTGCGCGTGCAGCCGATGATCCACATGCGCGCGACGGCCAACGGCCGGACGCCGGAATTCCAGTGGTTTCCACAAGGAGGACGCATGAACGCACGATGGTGGCTCGCCGCTTGCATCGTGGCCCTCATGGCAGTGCCCGCATACGGGCAGTCGAGACGCGAAGCGCGTGCGCGGATGGCGGACGATGCCGCCGTCTGCCTGGATCGGTGCGACGCGGGCTTCGCTGGCTGCCTGGGCAGTCAGAGGCCGCCCCCGCAACCGATACCGCTGCCGCCGAGGGGCGACGACACCGTTCCGACGCCACCGCCCTTCGAACAGTGTCTGCTCGATCGGGACGTGTGCGTCGCGCAGTGCCAGCTCACGCTGGCGGAGGAACGAGCGCGAATGGCGAAGCGCCGTGACGGCACTCCTTGAGTCCGACGGCGCGTTCGCGGCGGACGCGGAAATGTAGACACCAGCAACCGACTCGACGCTCGGTCTTCATCGGGTCAGGACCCGGCTTGCGATTCGGAGTGCTTCGACCTCATCGCATTCCGCGTGCCATCCGCTTCGACACCGGCGGGCCCGGGGCCCGCCCTGCGAACATCGTTTAGCTGCTCGATCGCAGGGCGGGCTCAAGCCCGCCTTACGACTTGTCTTGCCCATTCAACGCATCGATGATCGCGGCGCAGAAGGCAGGCAGATCGTCCGGCTTGCGGCTGGTGATGACATGCCCGTCCACCACGACCTCGGCGTCCTGCCAGTGCGCGCCGGCGTTGGTCAGATCGGTCTTCAGCGACGGCCACGACGTGACGTTGCGGTTCCTGGCGGCACCGGATTCCACCAGCAGCCACGGGCCGTGACAGACCGCCGCCAGCGGCTTGCCCGCGTCGTCGAAGGCCTTGATGAACGCGATCGCCGCCGCATCGATCCGCAGCATGTCGGGGTTGATCACGCCCCCCGGCAGCACCAGCGCGTCGAAATCGTTCGGCGACACGCTGGCCAGCTCCGCATCGACATCGACGCCCTCGCCCCAGTCCTTGTCCTTCCATCCGCGGATTTGCGGACCCTTCGGCGCGACCACCACGACGGCGAAGCCGGCCTCCTTGAGCTGCTGGCGAGGCACCATCAGTTCCGACTGCTCGAAACCGTTGGTGGCGAGGATCGCGACGCGTTTGATCGATGGCATCGAAGACATGGCGGCTTCCTGGAATATTCGGGGGAACCGCAGCCTGCACGCGCATCGCTAACCCCGCAGTGAACCGGCCACGCGAGCGCGCTTCACCGATCTTTTTGCAAGGATGTCGCACGGATCGCGGGACAAATGCACGCTGCGCCCGTGCGATCCGACGCCATCCCGGCGGCTGCCGCCTCGCAGGTGCGTGGGCTGCATGAGCCACGGGGCGCGCTCATGCCCGCCTTGCGGGTTCGGCCGGCAACCGATGCGACCGGGATGCATCCGGGAGTGCATCCATGACCGTCGACGCACCGTACCGTTTGGGCGCGATGCACGGCGCGAGGATGTTCCTCGCGCGTGCCGCCGCCATGAACGCACCCACAGAAGGGAGACAAGACCGTGCCGGACCTGGTCCAGATCGTGTACGTGAGCCGCTCGACCTTCACCACCATGCCCGCCGAACTGGGGATCGAGCCCAGCGTCGCGAGGATTCTGGCCCAGTCGCGCGTCAACAATGCGCGGCGTGGCCTGGTCGGGGCGCTGTACTTCGGCGACGGCTGCTTCTTCCAGTGCCTGGAAGGCCACGCAGCGGAGGTCGAACGCCTTTATGCCGCCCTGCTCCGGGACCCGCGCCACACCGACCTCAAGGTCCTGGTGCGCCGCCCCATCGAGCGCACCAGCTTCGCCAGCTGGGCCATGAAGTACGTGCCGCTCGATGCGGAGATGAAGGGCCTGCTGCGCGAGCTCGGGCTGGCGACCTTCGATCCCTACCGCTTCGACCAGGCCGCGGTGGCCCGCGTGCTGGAGCTGCTGGGCACCGGCCGGGATCTCGATCCCACGGCCGCCGCGGCCGAAGAGACGACACGGCCCGGTGCGGCCACGACCCGACCCGGGAACGCCCGCAGCCCGTGGACGATCGCAGCCGCAACCGCAGCCGCGGTCGCGATCGCGGTGGTCGCCGGCATCGCCGCCGCGATGGGTGCCTTCCGCTGAGACGCATCGCGCGCGCGGGACGGAAAATGCTTCAGCGACGTCGCATCATGCGTGTCGTCCGTTTCGACATCGGCGGGCCCGGGGCCCGCGTTGCGAATCGTCACCGCACCGGTACGGGCAGACAACCATAAAAAAGCGGCTCGTGACCACGCACGTCGGGAATGTCGGCGAACGCCGGCTCGCCTTCTACGAAACGGTTGATCAGGGGTATATCGACCTCCGCGCGATCCTGCAGAATCATCCGCAACCCGCGATCCTCCCCCGAACAGGGATGGATCTCGCCTTGATCGCTCAGCATGAAGCTGCCGAGGTAATGGGTCTTGCCGGCCTCGACCCTCAGCGGGAGCACCATGTGCTCCCCCATGTACTTCGTCACGGTGTTGTAGCCGAAGGTGAAAGTGGCCAGCCTGTACTCGCCGGGACGCAGGCAGATCAGGAACACGTCGCGCACCGAATCGCCTTCGCGGATTTCAGGCGGCTGCCCCGACATCGGCTGCCACCAGCCCAGCTCGATCATCCGCTTGCGAGTTCCGCGAGGCGCATCGGCGCCCTGGAAATGGATGCCGATACGCACCGAACTCGGTCCGCCCTTGCTTGCAGTCATCCGCCCCACGCTGCCGGCGAGGCAGCCTTTCGGTTCGTTCTTCTTCGGCTTCTCGCTCGAAAAGACCGTGCCGTAATCGACGCCCACACGCAGATAAGGTTCGCCGGCCTGTGCCAAGCCGCAAACGACAGTCAGTCCGATCAAACCCGCCAATCTCATAATTCTCATCAAGCCCTCATGTCGTTGTCAGCCAAAGTCCTTGCGCTTGCCACGATGCCCATCGCCCGGTATTCGATGATATCGGGTGCTGCATCGACCCGGGCACACCGGTAAAAATGGGCTCAGGTTCATTTTCCTGCAAGCGGGCAGGAGGCGATCGACCCCGCCAATGCCGCAAGGCGCATCCGCCGAAGACGTCATGCGGCGCAGGGCGGATCCCAGCCACCTGCGAGTTGCAAGCCGCAAAGCATCGCGGCCAGGCCTTGCAGGGTGGCGGTGAACGCAGCGAACCCCACCATGTGGGCGTGAACGGTGCCGAGGCCGACCTCGTAACGACATCGAGGCACAAGCTCGGCGCGTGCGACCGATGCGGTGACACCATGGCACGATGCTGATGGGTTCGCTGCGCTCACCGCCACCCTACGAGTCCATCCTACGCGCCGCGGCACGGGCCGCTTCCGCGAGGCCATCGAAGCCCAACTCGGGCGCCCGACGGGGCCGCGGAAGATCGGCAGGCCGAAGAAGTCGGAACTCCATCGAGAAAGTCCACTCTGACCCTGAGGTATCCCCACTTTTTCGCTCAGTAGATCATCGGGTTACGATCATTCTGATACGACTGTCATCCCGAGCCGCAGGCGAGGGACCTGTTTGTGATCGATTCGAATCCAACTCGCTACGCAGGCTAACGGAACGATCTGCCGTATGGCCTTGGTTTCGCTCGCTGCCGCGAGCGAGTCACTTTTCTTTGCTTGTGCCACTGCGCCGCGCAGCGGCGCGAACGGCGAAGCCGGCCCGAAGGGCGAGCGCGCAGCGCGAGTCAAGAAAAGATAACCAAAAGAAAGCACACCCCGTCGGTCGCGCCCGGCGCGTTGCGCCGGGTCCACGGGTTTCGCGGGGTTTTTCGACAGGACGTCCGTGTCCTGTCGAAAAACGCGCGGCGTCCTGCCGCGCGCCCGTTGGGCCTGATCCACGAAACCCGTCGCGACCAGGGGCCCCGGAAGATCAAGACCAGAACCGGTTCACGAATGCCGTCGGAACTGAGAAATTACTGCGTCTCATGGAAAATTCGTGGGGATACCTCAGACTCTGCCCCCTGCTGTTCTGATCCTGTTTTTCCAGGGAACACGCTAACCCTGTCGGCACATCCATTTCGGCCAGCATGTTCCAGTCCACAGGGAGCTTTCCTTCACCACCGGACCGGCTTCCCGTCCCCTTTCGAAGAGCAGGAGACATCACCCCATGAAGCACCTCAGTCCGATCATCTTCGCCGCATTGGCGATCGGCGGCAATGCAGTCGCCGACAACGAATTCCAGATTGAAAGCGAGGCGCAATTCGAGCAGCAATACAGCGGTCAGGCAGAAAAAATCGCGCCTGGCGTCTATCTCATCGTCAACGGCCCGTCCACAGGCAAAACGGTCTCGATCGGACGAAGCGGCCTGGAATACGATCTCAGCATCCAGCGCGCGCGCGTTGCCGATGCCATTCTGGCAGGCACGCCTGACCCATACGCAGCGCAAAGCGTCCTGCAACTGGAAGAAGCACTCTCACGCTATGCGGAACTCGATCAGCTGATGGGAAACGGGACCAAGCAGTCTCCGCCGGTCTACCACATCTTCAACTGCATCTCGCATATCTACACCAGCACATCCGAGAATACCGAAGACCCAGCGGCATGGACGACAGTTTTCTATTACGCAACTGCAACCCTGGGCGCGGATGTCGAGTTCTACGTCGACAATGGCGGCGGCGGCTGGAATCACTACTACGCGCGCGCCATTGCCGCCGGAAACGGAATTGTACGCAGACCGGTCAATCTACCCAGCTACCTGGGCGGCCTGCGGATGACGGCCTATGCGAAGAACAAACGTACAGGCGTCACTGCCTACGAATCCTTGGGAACCTCAATCGGCTCCTGGGTTTCGACCGGATACGTGACCGACTTCAATTGGACCCACTCGCTGATTGCGGAAACCACAGCCATGGGGTACGGCGATTGCTTCGGCTATGCGTCCGTGAGCGATACCGAGCCGACATACTGAACGCGTCCACCGGGGGCTCCGCTTCCCGCAATGGCCACACCCAACAAAGCCCGGGTCGAAGACCCGGCCGGCGACACTTGAGCTCGACCGCAGGGCGGGCTCAAGCCCGCCTTGCGAGTTGACTGACCCCACTCCAGCTCGGTCGCAGGGCGGGCTCAAGTCCGCCTTACGAGTTCACGGAGGAAAAACGCGGGGATACCTCAGACTCTGCCCACCCTGTTCTCACAAATAGGATTAGATCAAACGATCTCCGGAACGAACTCCCGAATGCGAAAGCAGAAAATCCGCAACCGAAATTGACCAACTTTCATTTATCTCACCTGCCTCTATCCGTTGCGATAAATCCTGAAGAGTTACGAAGTTCCCAGTAAGCGATGTCCCATGCCGCTCAAAGAACTCATCTGAGCTGAGCGCTATCGCGACATCATCACTGGGAGCACGCCACTCATAAACCATCGCAGCATGCCTCGCCGATCTATCATTGGATCGATCGTATATTGCCCCCAAAAGTGTCAATTCCTTGGCATCAACACTAACTCGAAGCTCTTCATACAACTCTCTTGATGCACATTCTGCTAAAGCATTAATCGGACCATCCTCTTCTCTAGCATGACCGCCAGCCCAGATCACAACTTTCTCATGAAGCGGATTCTTTGGATTTGGCTCCCTGCGAAGAAGCACCAAAACATCACCAGTCTTATTTCTGACCACTACTATGGGCAGTGCTTGGACAGCAGTGACATCTGGCTCGACTTCTATGCGTGCCTTGTAGATACCGGAAGATTCAAAATTTTTAGCAAGCTGGCGCGCACTCTCCAGACCCACCGCTTTGGACGAGCCAAAAACCCTTTCAACGCTTGAGGTCGGCAGAAACAAAATCCGCTCCTCTAGCGCAAACTCAATCATTTCAAGAACTCGGTCCAAAGCGTATTCAGCGGACTGGCGTGGACTGTCCAATTGAGGAGCTGATGTATCTATTCTCACGATTTCAAAATTACTGGACAGATCGTCAGCAGCCTTGTCGTAAATGGTTCGCAACTGATCTAAAACCTGCGCATTCATTATTGAGCCCGGGGTGCCTACGAAATCCAAGAGTCCAACCTCTCTACGCAACGCATCCTCTGGGCTAGCAGTCATGAGAATTACGCCTGTTATCTTTTCCCGCCAATCGTCAATGCGTAGAAATTTTTCAATCTGCTCTCGATCTTCAGGCTTTACCCTGCGAAGCCTTTCCATAACCCGAAACCAACAGATCGCGTCAAATAGACCTCGATCCAAGAATAGAATTTGCGCATCATCTTCTCTAGGCGGATCTTGAGTTTTTTCCAGAACCTGAGAAAGTGTTGTGCATGCTGTCCACGCATTAAAGTGGGCATGCTTTTTGTCTTTTATAGGGCACACGGAAGCTCTCTCAACGACAACCTCCGTTTTAAATCCGCAACGCTTAAGAAACATTTGAACATTTGTGAGCGTTGAACTTTTTCCAGCTTTTGGCAAGCCCGCGAATTCTATAACTATGGGCCTAGGCATCGCTTCCCTAATCTTGACGGCAAGACGCTCAGCCTTGAGTTGCCGATCACTCTTAGGCTCGCTTTTCACCACCTTTTTCTTGGCCATGACTACATATTCCTCCTGCACTCCCCACCCACATCGTAAAGAGCATGTGAAATCTGCCCCAAGCTGTAAGATTTGACAGCTTCCATCAGCGCCGCGAACACATTCGCGCGATCCCGGACGGTCTTCTGCAGATACCCCAGCCCTTCCGGCGTGTTCCGCAGGGCCTGATACCCCGCCACATTCTCGATCTGCTGCACCTTCTCCCCTCCGTCGACCGGATCAGCACGTAGGCTAGGTCATCGACCCAGCACCTTCAAACCGCTGGGTCGATGACCCAGCCTACAACCCTACAACCGATACACCCACCCCACCCGCAGCGGCTCGGGCGCCGGCCATTTCGGACACAACGCCTCTACAACTTCCATCAGATCGATCCAATCCGCGATGGGATCGGTGCTCCGCGGCAGCGTTTCAGGCAGACCGCCATCAGCGACAAGCAGAATGGGGGCACCGCTTCGGGGGGTCGTTCAACGACCATGCGTCAGCGCCTCCAGCAAGTCTTCCCGGTCGAAGAGTGCAAAGTAGCGCCGCACTTCTTCCATGTCGAGCTGGCCCGCATTGGCTTTCAATGGGGTCCGGATGCCGTCAAATTCGTGAGCGACACGCACTGCCCCGGAAAACGTTTGAAGCTGGATCCCAACCTTCGTGGGGATGACGGCAAGGAAAGGCCGTCATCCCGAGGGCCGGCCTTACATGTTCCTTCTGTATTCCCCGCCCACGTCGTACAGCGCATGGCTGATCTGGCCGAGAGAGTGGGTTTTCACGGCTTCCATCAAGGCGGTGAAGACGTTGGCGCGGTCGCGGGCGGTTTTCTGGAGGTAGGCGAGGCCGGGGGCAGAGCTCGCGGCTGAAGCCGCTCCTACGGACAGCGAAAGCGCGTTGCGCAGGGTCTGATACCCCGCCACATTCGCAATCTGCTGCCCCTTCTCCCCCTCCGTCGACCGGATCAGCTCGATCTCGGTGACGATATCCCCGCCATGATCCTTCGGCAGGAAGGTGTTCACGCCGATCAGCGGCAGGCTGCCGTCGTGCTTCTTGTGCTCGTAATACAGCGACTCTTCCTGGATCTTGCCGCGCTGGTACATGGTGTCCATGGCGCCGAGCACGCCGCCGCGTTCGCTGATGGCTTCGAATTCCCTGTAGACGGCCTCCTCGACGATGTCGGTGAGCTTGTCGACGATGAAGCTGCCCTGCCAGGGGTTCTCGCAGAAATTGAGGCCCAGTTCCTTGTTGATGATCATCTGGATGGCCACGGCGCGGCGCACGGACTCTTCGGTCGGCGTGGTGATGGCTTCGTCGTATGCGTTGGTGTGCAGGCTGTTGCAGTTGTCGAACAGGGCGTACAGGGCCTGCAGCGTGGTGCGGATGTCGTTGAACTGGATTTCCTGGGCGTGCAGCGAGCGGCCCGAGGTCTGGATGTGGTACTTCATCATCTGGCTGCGGGCGCTGGCGCCGTAGCGTTCGCGCATCGCACGCGCCCAGATGCGGCGGGCGACGCGGCCGATGACGGTGTATTCCGGGTCCATGCCGTTGCTGAAGAAGAACGACAGGTTGGGCGCGAAGTCGTCGATCTTCATGCCGCGCGCGAGGTAGTACTCGACGATGGTAAAACCATTAGACAGGGTGAAGGCAAGCTGGCTGATCGGGTTCGCGCCGGCTTCGGCGATGTGGTAGCCGCTGATCGACACCGAGTAGAAGTTGCGGACGTTCTTCTCGACGAAATACTGCTGGATGTCGCCCATCATCCGCATCGCGAATTCGGTGCTGAAGATGCAGGTGTTCTGGGCCTGGTCTTCCTTGAGGATGTCGGCCTGCACCGTGCCGCGCACGCTGGCGAGGGTCTGCGCCTTGATGTTGGCGTAGGTCTCGGCGTCGACCACCTGGTCGCCGGTGACGCCGAGCAGGCCGAGGCCGAGGCCGTCGTTGGTCTCGGGCAGCGCGCCGCTGTATTCGGGGCGCGCGCGACCTTCGAACAGTGTCTCGATGACCGCATGCGCGGCGTCCCAGCGCGCCTGATCCGCGCGCAGATGTTTCTCGACCTGCTGGTCGATCGCGGTGTTCATGAACATCGCGAGGATGATCGGCGCGGGGCCGTTGATGGTCATCGACACCGAGGTGCTGGGCGCGCAGAGGTCGAAGCCGGAATACAGCTTCTTCATGTCGTCGAGCGTGGCGATGTTGACGCCGGAATTGCCGATCTTGCCGTAGATGTCGGGGCGCGGCGCCGGGTCTTCGCCGTACAGGGTCACGCTGTCGAAGGCGGTGGACAGGCGCGCGGCCGGCTGGCCGACGCTGAGGTAGTGGAAGCGGCGGTTGGTGCGCTCCGGCGTGCCCTCGCCCGCGAACATGCGGATCGGGTCTTCGCCGGTGCGGCGGTACGGGTACACGCCGCCGGTGTACGGATAGGAACCGGGCAGGTTTTCCTTCTGCAGGAAGGTCAGCAGCTCGCCCCAGCTCCGGTAGGTGGGCGCGGCGATCTTCGGCACCTTCTGGTGCGACAGCGATTCGCGGTAGTTCTCGACGCGGATGGTCTTGTCGCGGACCTGGTATTCGTTGACCTCGTCGACGATGGATTTCAGCCGCGCGGGCCATTCGCGCAGCAGCTTGACCGCTTCGCTATCGAGCGCCTGGACGGCGTCGTTGTAGCGTTGGCGCAGCGTCAGCAGGGTTCTATCGACTCCCTCCCCCGCCTGCGGGGGAGGGTTGGGGTGGGGGCCGGGGTTCGCGGCGGCGTCGCCCCCATCCCGACCTTCCCCCGCACGCGGGGGAAGGAGAAGTGCGTCGGGCGCGTAGAGGTCGAGGACCTTCGGCAGCGCCGCATCACCGAGGTCATGCAGCGATTGCCAGTACGACTGCGCGCGGTCGGCGATCTCGGCCTGCGATTCGATGCGGCGGTTGATGCCGCGGCCCTGCTCGGCGATCTCGGCGAGGTAGCGCACGCGGTTGCCGGGGATCAGCACCGTGGCGCGCGGTTCCTTCAGCGTGGTGTCGACGGACGGCAGAAAATCACAGCCTTTCGTAGGAGCGGCTTTAGCCGCGAGCTTTTGCTCTGCCGCGTCATTCGGCGAAGAGCTCGGGGCTGAAGCCCCTCCTACGAGACCCAGGCCGAGCTTCTCGCGCAGCAGGCGGCAGAGGTTGGCGAACATCCAACTGATGCCGGGGTCGTTGAACTGGCTGGCGATGGTCGGGTAGACCGGCACGTCCTCGTCGGCGACGTTGAACGCGACGCGGTTGCGCTTCCACTGCTTGCGCACGTCGCGCAGCGCGTCTTCGGCGCCGCGCTTGTCGAACTTGTTGAGCACGACGAGTTCGGCGAAATCCAGCATGTCGATCTTTTCGAGCTGACTGGGCGCGCCGAAGTCGCTGGTCATCACGTACATCGGGAAATCGACGAGATCGACGATCTCCGAATCGCTCTGGCCGATGCCGGCGGTTTCGACGATGACGAGGTCGTAGCCCAGCGACTTGAGGAAGGCGATGCAGTCCTTCAGCACGATGTTCGTCGCCATGTGCTGGCGGCGCGTGGCCATCGAGCGCATGAACACGCGCTTCGACCGCAACGAGTTCATGCGGATGCGGTCGCCGAGCAGCGCGCCGCCGGTGCGGCGGCGGGTGGGGTCGACCGAGATTACCGCCATGCGCATGTCGGGGAAGCTGGCGAGGAAGCGGTTGAGCAGTTCGTCGGTGACCGAGGACTTGCCGGCGCCGCCGGTGCCGGTGATGCCGACGACCGGGGTCCTGCCGCCGGCCAGCTGCCATTCCTTGCGCAGGTGGGCGAGTTCGGATTCGTCCAATGCGCTCTCTTCGATCGCGCTGAGCATGCGGCCGATGGTGATCTCGTCGGAGAACTCGGCACGGTGCGGCTTCTCGACCGGCAGGCGGGCCGCGCCGGCGCGGCGCACCACGTCCTCGATCATCGCGACGAGGCCCATGTGCATGCCGTCGTTGGGATGGTAGATGCGTTCGACGCCGTAGGCCTGCAGTTCGCGGATCTCTTCCGGGGTGATGGTGCCGCCGCCGCCGCCGAAGACCTTGATGTGGCCGGCGCTGCGTTCCTTCAGCATGTCGACCATGTACTTGAAGTATTCGACGTGGCCGCCCTGGTAGCTGGACAGGGCGATGGCGTCGGCGTCTTCCTGCAGCGCGGCGCGGACCACGTCCTCGACGCTGCGGTTGTGGCCGAGGTGGATGACCTCGGCGCCCTGGGCCTGGATCAGCCGGCGCATGATGTTGATCGCGGCGTCGTGGCCGTCGAACAGGCTGGCGGCGGTGACGAAACGCAGCGGCGAGGATTCGTTCTGCGCGGACGGGAGATTGACGGCTGGCGTGCTCATGGCGCGCGTCCTGCGATTGTGGCGATTCCGTATTCTAGCCCGCCCCACCCCGCCAGACCCTGCCCGCGCCTTGCCCGCCACCCGCAGCGCCGGGGATACTGGCCCGCATGGTGCAGTCGGGGGTGGCGCGGATGGCTCGGTTTTCGTGGGGAAGGTGCTGGCGGATCGTGCGCTGGGGCGCGTTTTCGCTGCTGGCCCTGATCGGCAGCGGCCTGCTGCTGGCCAATCACTTCACGCCGCCGGCCAACGGTGTCGCCAGCGCGGCCCTGCCGGTGCAGGCCGACGCCACCGAACTGGACCGCGAACTGGCGCCGCTGCTGGCCCAGCACCCCGGCAAGACCGGCGCACTGCTGGTCACCGACGGCGTCGATGCGTTCGCGGCGCGGGCGCTGTCGGCGCAAAAGGCCGGACGCAGCCTCGATCTGCAGTACTACATCTGGCACGACGACCTCACCGGCCGCCTGCTCGGGCGCGAGGCCTGGCGCGCGGCCGAACGCGGCGTGCGCGTGCGCATGCTGCTGGACGACATGAACGCCGAGGGCATGGATTCCAAGCTGCTGCTGCTCGACGGCCATCCGAACGTCGAGATTCGGCTCTACAACCCGTTCCGCAACCGCACCGGGCCGGCGCGGATCGTCGAACTGATCCAGCGCGTCTTCAGCGTCAACCATCGCATGCACAACAAGGCGTGGATCGCCGACAACCGGGTGGCGGTGGTCGGCGGGCGCAACATCGGCGTGGAGTATTTCGGCGCCGGCGACGAGGTGAATTTCCGCGACCTCGACATGGTGCTGTTCGGGCCGGCGGTGCTGGAAACCAGCGCGATGTTCGACCGCTACTGGAACAGCGAGGCCGCGGTGCCGCTGGCCGGGCTGGCGCGCGCGCCGGCGGGCGGCTTCGACAGCATCGGCGAGGCGATCGAGGCCGAAGCCGCGGGCCCGCAGGCGCAGCGGTATCTGCAGCGCGTGGCGGCGTCGCCGAACGTGCGCGATTACGCCGGCAAGCGGCTGGAACCGTTCTGGACCGATCGCCTGCATCTGGTCGCGGACCCGCCGCTGAAATGGGACGAGGACAGCCGCGACGACTGGCTGGTGCACCGGATCGCGCGCGACCTCGCCGGCGCGAAACGCAAGGTGCTGCTGATCTCGCCCTACTTCGTGCCGGGCGCGGAGGTGACGCAGGAACTCAACGGGCTGGTCGACAAGGGCCTGACCGTGGGCGTGGTCACCAATTCGCTGGCCGCGAACGACGTGGCCGCGGTCTACGGCGCGTATCGGCCGTATCGCGACGATCTGCTGCGCGGCGGCGTGCGGGTGTACGAACTGCGCGCGCAGGGCCATCCCGACAGCAGCCTGTTCGGCAGCAGCGGCGCCAGCCTGCACACCAAGGCCTACAGCGTCGACGACACGCGCGGCTTCATCGGTTCGTTCAATCTCGACGCGCGCTCGGCGTATCTGAACACCGAGATGGGCGTGATGTTCGACGACGCCGACCTCGCGCGCGCGGTGCGCGACGAATATCTCCGGCTGTCCAGCCCCGACCTGAGTTACTGGATGTATCTCGATGCCTCCAACGCGCCGCGCTGGCTGGATCGCGCCGCGCGACCGCCGCGGTCGATGACGCGGGAGCCGGACACCGGCGGCTGGCAGCGTTTCAGCGCGCACGCGATTTCGTGGCTGCCCGTGGAGTCGCAACTGTGAACGCATCTTCGACATTGGACGCGCTGCAGGCCGCGGCCGGGACCGGATCGGCCGAGGATGCGTTCCGGCTGGCGCTGGCGCTGGTCGACGCGCAGCGGATGGACGAGGCGCAGCGCTGGCATCTGCGCGCGGCCGAGGCCGGGCATCCGCCGGCGCAGATCGAATACGCGCGGATGCGGCTGTATGGCATGGCCGGGCCGGTCGCGCCGGAAACCGCGGCGCAATGGCTGCAGCGCGCCGAACAGGCCGGGCATCCGGCCGCGAGCGAACTGCTGACGAACATCGCGCTGGGTGGCGCGGCGCTGCCGCGCGACGCACGCATCAACGAACGCCTGCATCGCGCGGTGCAGGCGGATTTTCAGCCCGCGCTGCTGGCCGCGGCCATCCATTTCGGGCGCAAGCCGCAGGCCGAGGACCAGGCGCTGTGCATGCAATTGCTGCAGCGCGCAGCCGCGCGCGGCAACGCCGTGGCCGCGGTGCTGCTCGCCGAACGCCTGGCGCATGGCGAAGGCTGCGAAGCCGACGCCGATGCCGCCGCCGATCTGTGGACGCAGCTCGAAGCGAACGGCGCGTCGCGACTGCCCGATTTCACCCTGCCGCCGCCGGGCGAGCCGGGGCCGCCGCGTCAGCTGGCGCTGGAAGACGCGCTGCGTCCGCCGCAGGCGCAAACGGTGAGCGCGATGCCGCGGGTCGCGGTGATCGACCGATTCTTCTCCGCCGACGAATGCCGGCTGTTCATCGCCAGCGCCCAGCCGCATCTGCACGCCTCGCAGACCGCGGACCCGGTGACGGGCGTGCCGTACACGCTGCCGGTGCGCACCAGCAGCGAAGCCAGTTTCGATCCGGTGATGGAAAACAGCGCGCTGCGCATGGCGCAGCTGCGGATGACGCACGCCGCGGGGTTCGATCTGCCCAACGCCGAACAGCTGACCGTGCTGCGCTACGCGCCGGGCCAGCAATACCGGCCGCATCGCGATTATCTGCCGGCGGCGACGCTGCAGATGGATCGCCCGCATGCCGGCAACCGCGCGCGCACCACCATCGTGTATCTCAATGCGGTCGAGGCCGGCGGCGCCACCGAATTCCCGGTGCCCGGCCTGCGCGTGGAACCGATGCCGGGACGCGCGGTGGTGTTCGACAACCTGTTCGCCGACGGCCGTCCCGATCCGGATTCGCTGCATGCGGGCACGCCGGTGGAACGCGGCGAGAAATGGCTGGCGACGCTGTGGATCCGGCAGCGGCGATATCGGCACTGGTGAGCGCGGGCATGTGCGCTCGAGCCGGTTGAACCGGTCGAGCGAAATGAATCCGCATCGAATCGGGACACACCCCTGTGGGAGCGACGGAAGTCGCGACAGGTTGCGGGAAAAGTCCCAGAAAAGCGTCGCGACTTCCGTCGCTCCCACAGGGGCTTCGGTGAGGGGTCATGCCCCTCTACCGATGCCGTCGCAAGGTTTCGATCAAGCGCTCAGCGATTGATCACTTCGCGATGCATCGGCGCCAGGATCGCCAGCAGCCGGTTCTGCGCGCGGAACGGGATGCCGCGGCGATCCATCGCGATCTGCAGGTCTTCGACCAGGGCGTTGAAATCGGCGCGGTCGATGGCGAAGCCCGCATGCGTCTCGCGCATGTCGCGTCCGCTGTAGGCGCAGCCGCCGCCGAGGATCGCGCAGAACTGCTCGGCGAGCTGGCGCTTGACCCGGTCGTGATCGACCTTCTCGAAGAACGGACGCATGCGCGGGTCTTCGAGCAGGATCGCCATGAATTCATCCATCAGCGCGGCCATGCCGGGCGCGCCGCCGAACTGTTCGTAGACGCCGGTCAGTTCCGGATGCACCGGTGCGGGATCGGGCGCCGGGCCCGCGGCGGACTGCGCGGAGGCATCGAAGCAGATGCCGGCGACGAGCAGCGGCAGCGCGGCGAGAGACCGCGCGATCGAAGCGTGCGGGATAGAAGCGAGCGCGATCGAAAATCGTGTCGTGGACATGGGGTTCTCCGGATTCAGAAGCCGACCTGCAGCGAGGCGTAGACGCCGCGCTGGCGATCGCGGATGACGATGTTGCCGAGGTCGACGTAGGCGACGGTCAGCGACACATGGCGATTCGGGGTCCAGGCCGCGAACACGTCCCAGGCGTCGTCTTCGTCAGCGATGTTGAGGTTGTCGGGCTTGGTGCGGTATTCGGCGCCGATCGCGAAGCGGCGGTCGAGCAGATACGCCACCGAGCCCTCGAACTGCGCGGACCGGCCATCGTTGCGGTCGCCGCCGAAGCCGAGAATGCCGAACTGGTTGGCTTCGGTGAAGCGCACGGTGGCGTTCAGCAGCAGGCTCTTGTCGAGGTAGAGCTTGGTGGCGCTGAGATAGACATCGGTGCCGCTGTCGTCCTTCGCGCCGATCGCGCGCACCAGCGCACCGCGGTCGTTGCGCTTGCGCTGCACGCCGAGCGCGACCTGCGGCAGCCAGCGATCCTGTTCGAGGATGGCGTCGCCGAACAGCTTCACCTTCACGCCGAGGGTGTCCTGCGAAATCTCGAAACCCTGGCCGAGGCCGAGCGCCGCGCCCACGTCCTGCGTGTCGAACACCTGGCGCGACACGCTCAGTTCGACGCGATCGTGGAAGCCGACCATCGCGCCGTAGCTTTCGAGACCGTAATCGTCGACATCCACGCGGGTATAGAAGGCGTTGGCGCCGATCTGGCCGCGTTCGCCATAACCGCCGATCGTGGCCCACGGCGTGAGCCCGCCGCCGGCCGCGCCCTCGACCTGGGTCACGCCCGCGGTGAGCAGCAGCTTGCCGCCGGTCTTCGGATTGGCGGGCTCGACGGTCGCGGGGTCTTCGCCCGGATCGAGGTCGGACAGCTCCTGTGCGAACGCGGGCATCGCCAGCAGCGCGAGCGCGCAGGCGGCCACGCATCGGCGCAGGGGAAACAGGGTCGGAGTCGGATTCAGCGGCATCGTTCGATGTCCTTGGTGGAATATGGCTGGGAATGTGGGCAGAACGTGGCCGCAGCGGTTCGACGCCGGCGCATGCCGACGCCGTCGCGCGTCACGGTGTTTCGATCACGGTTTCGCGATGGCCGCCGCGGCGCGCGCGCACAGGCGGTTGAACGCATCGGCCAGACGCGCGACCGGCGCGACGCCCGCGACCGGCGCCTTCAGATGCAGGTCGCCGCTGTCGGCGGCGTAGATCACGAGGCGCGACAAGGCGTCGAACGGCGCCCACCAGCGGCGACGGATCCACCACAGCGCGA
Organism: Lysobacter hankyongensis; assembly: GCF_039543145.1. Lineage (NCBI taxonomy): Bacteria > Pseudomonadati > Pseudomonadota > Gammaproteobacteria > Lysobacterales > Lysobacteraceae > Lysobacter > Lysobacter hankyongensis. The sequence goes on from NZ_BAABJE010000017.1 coordinate 132,399, forward strand.
CCAGCAACGCGAACAACAGGGCCGCGCCGCCGACCAGCAGCGGCAGTCGTGCGGCGGCGCGCGTGGCCACGCCGCTGTCGGGCGCCGAGATCAGCAGCACGCGGGCCCTGGCATCGCCGAACAGCGGAACCGCAACCGCCGCGCGAGCCATGCCGTCGATGTCGAGCGTGGCGGACGCGGCGGCGTTGGCGGGCAGGTTCAGCGGCAGGGCGGTGGCGGGTTTGGCGGCGAGCGTGGTCGCGGCAATCCGATCGCCCTGCGGGCCCTGCGCGACGACCGCGATGTCGACGCCGCGCCTGTCGACGGCCTGCGTGTCGGCACTCGGACCCGCATCGATGCCATCGGCGATCGACTGCACAAAACGCTGATCCACCGGCGACGCGACCAGCAGATAGATTTCGCTGAAGCCGTATTCCGCGAGCGGCAGCACCAGCATGTCCATCAGGCGCTCGCCCTCCACCAGCAGCCCGCCGCGCGCGAGCTTGCGTTCGCGCACCTCGCGGAACAGCGGCGAGTCGCCGAACGAGAGCGGGCCGGTGAGCCGGTCGGTGGATGCCAGCACCTGGCCGTCGGCACCGAGGATGGCCACCATCGACAGGCCCAGCTGCGCGCGGCGTTCTTCGAGCAGATCCACGACCGAGGTGTAGTCGGGCTCGATGCCCGGCAGCGCGCCATCGAGCGCCTGTCCGATGTAACCGGTGACGGCCTGGTTGCCGGCGATCATCTCGGCGCGCAGCGCGGTTTCTCGCGCGTGCTGCTGTTCGACCACGCGATGCATCGCGCGCAGGCCGCGCAGATCCTCGGCGGCGAGCGCGCGCGACAACCGCGCCTCGTGCCAGGCGCCGATGGCGAGGGCCGCCGAAGCGGCGACGACGATCAACAGCGCTGAAAAAACGGCGTAAGGCGAGCGCATGATCAGTGCCCCTCGTGTTGGCCGGCGACCAGCGGCGGCTTGGTGGCGACGATGCGCTGCTTCGGCACCGGGCCGGGCGCGTCCAGCTGCAGGCTGGTGGGCGCACCGCGCGGATGCCAGAAGACCAGCGTGCCCGGGCCCTGCGGCACGCCTTCAAGGCGGAAGCGGCCGTTGCGATCGGGCCGCACGTAATGCGGCGTCGCGAGCACCAGGATGTTCGCGCGCATCGACTGATGCACGCTGCAGTTCACCAGCACCAGACCGGCGCGGCCAAACGTGTGCTGCCGCGCCTGCCCGGGACCGTAGAAGCCGAGATCGAAACCGTTGCTGCCGCTGCGCGAAAACACGTTGTGCAAGATGGTGTCCGAGTTCGGAAACGCCACCGTGCTGCCGACCGGCACCGCGAGCACCGCGGGCGAGAAGCCCTTGCTGCGGGTGTCGACGCTGAAGCGTCCCGGCCGCGGCGGCGTGGTCCCGGCCTTCGGCAGGAAATACACCACGCCGTCCGCGACTTCACCCTTCTCGACGGTTTGTCCGCCACCGGCCGCCAGTTCGAGGCGGCCCTCGATGTTGGCGGTGGATTTCGCGCCTTCCGGCGCCGCGTGGACCTGCAAAGCCAACATGAACAGCCCGCCTGCGACGCAGGCCAGCGCCCTGATCGATCTCATTCCGTCTCTCTCCCCTGTTCCGACGATCCGTGCTGATGGCCGGTGTTGATGGTCCGTTCCGATGGCGCACGACGCGCGCTTTCATCGAAGCCACGACAGGGCATACGGGTGTGACGGCCGTCCGGATGCAGGGTGATGCCGGACGCGCTCAAGGCGCCCCGGCGACGGGGACCGCGGTCACGCGCCCGCTGTATTCGATTGCATTACACTTGCGCGCCTGCGGCCGGCGACGGCCACGCCACCGAGTCGTCGAGACCTTTCGATTCAACGACTTGCAACATACCTCGGCGTATCGGAACCGTCCGACGCCCGCGCACAGGAGCTTCCGATGATCTTCGAACACATCGAAAACAACGGCCACGAACAGGTCGTGTTCTGCCACAACAAGGACGCGGGGCTGAAGGCCATCATCGCGATCCACAACACGGTGCTCGGCCCGGCCCTCGGCGGCCTGCGGATGTGGCCGTACAAGACCGAGCAGGACGCGCTGAACGACGTGCTGCGTCTCTCGCGCGGCATGACCTACAAGAACGCGGTCGCCGGCCTGAACATCGGCGGCGGCAAGGCGGTGATCATCGGCGATCCGTCGAAGGACAAGTCCGAAGCGCTGTTCCGCGCGTTCGGCAAGTTCGTCGATTCGCTGGGCGGCCGCTACATCACCGCCGAAGACGTCGGCATCGACGTCAACGACATGGAATACGTGTATCGCGAAACCGAATACGTCACCGGCGTGCACCAGGTGCACGGCGGCTCGGGCGATCCCTCGCCGTTCACCGCCTACGGCACGCTGCAGGGCCTGATGGCCACGCTCAACAAGAAGTACGGCGACGAGGAAGTCGGTCGCCACAGCTACGCGGTGCAGGGCCTCGGCCACGTCGGCATGGAGTTCGTGAAACTGCTGAAGGAACGCGGCGCGAAGATCTTCGTCACCGACATCAACCGCGAACTGGTCGAGCGCGCGGTGGAAGACTACGGCGCCGAAGCGGTGGCCCCGGACGAGATCTACGATGTGCCCGCCGACGTGTACTCGCCGTGCGCGCTGGGCGGCACCGTCAACGAGCAGACCCTGCCGCGCCTGAAGGCCAAGATCATCTGCGGCGCCGCCAACAACCAGCTGGCCAACAACGCGATCGGCGACGAAGTGATGAAGCGCGGCATCGTCTACGCGCCGGACTACGCGGTGAACGCGGGCGGGGTGATGAACGTGTCGCTGGAGATCGACGGCTACAACCGCGAGCGCGCGATGCGGATGATGCGCACGATCTACCACAACCTCGCGCGCATCTACGAAATCTCCGACCGCGACAACATTCCGACCTATCGCGCCGCCGATCGTCTGGCGGAAGAGCGCATTTCGGCGATCGGCAAGCTGAAGCTGCCGATGGGCCGCACCGCGCCGCGTTTCCTGGGTCGCATGCGCGGTCACTGAAACAGGCTTCGCCTGTTTCAGCCCAAGTTCGTTTCACGAACTCGGCCCCCGCTCAGTTCTTCCGAATCCCCTGCCGCTGTCGCGGCGCCCCCCTTTACCAAAGGGGGGCTATGGCTCCCTCAAAGTAGAGGTTGTGATGCGTCCGTTTCCGCTGGGTGAAGACATCGATGCGCTGCGCGATGCGGTCCGCCGTTTCGCGGACGCGGAAATCGCGCCGCGTGCAGCCAGGATCGACGAAGAGAACGCGTTCCCGCAGGACCTGTGGCCGAAACTCGGCGAACTGGGGCTGCTGGGCATGACCGTGCCGGGCGAGTACGGCGGCAGCGAGATGGGCTATCTCGCGCATCTGGTGGCGATGGAGGAAATCTCGCGCGCGTCCGGCTCGGTCGGCCTGAGCTACGGCGCGCATTCGAACCTGTGCGTCAGCAATCTCTACGTCAACGCCAACGAAGCGCAGCGCCGCAAATACCTGCCGAAATTGTGCAGCGGCGAGTGGAAGGGCGCGCTGGCGATGAGCGAGCCCGGCGCGGGTTCCGACGTGGTCGGTTCGATGAGCTGCCGCGCCGAACTCAAGGGCGACGTGTGGATCGCCAACGGCAACAAGATGTGGATCACCAACGGCCCCGAGGCCGACGTGCTGGTGGTCTACATGCGCACCGCCAGCCGCGAGCTGGGCTCGAAGTGCATGACCGCCTTCATCGTCGAGCGCGGCATGCCCGGCTTCAGTACCGCACAGAAGCTGGACAAGCTGGGCATGCGCGGCAGCAACACCTGCGAGCTGGTGTTCCGCAACTGCGAGATTCCCGCCGAAAACGTGCTGGGCGACGTGAACAACGGCGTCAAGGTGCTGATGAGCGGCCTGAACACCGAACGCCTCGTGCTCAGCGGCGGCCCGATCGGCCTGATGCAGGCCGCGCTCGACATCGCCCTGCCCTACGTGCGCGAACGCCGCCAGTTCGGCCAGGCGATCGGCACCTTCGGGATCATGCAGGCGAAGATCGCCGACATGTACACCGCGCTGCAGTCCAGCCGCGCCTTCGCCTACCAGATCGCGCGCGACTACGACGCGGGCAGCAAGAGCCGCATCGACGCCGCCAGTTGCCTGCTGCACGCATCGGAATCGGCGGTGCAGGTCGCGCTGGAAGCGATCCAGACCCTCGGCGGCAACGGCTACATCAACGAGTATCCGACCGGCCGCATCCTGCGCGACGCGAAGCTGTACGCCATCGGCGCCGGCACCAACGAAATCCGCCGGATGCTGATCGGCCGCGAGCTGTTCAACGGCAACAGCTGACGTCGCGCGTCGAAACTGCAAGCCGAAGTCGCGACCGCATCGCCGGCCGGTATCGCCCGCCGCGACCGGTCGCGACGGCGGGCGCATTCCGGCGCGACACGCTACATTGCGCGCACTCCCCGACGCGCCCCGCCATGCCATCGAATCGCTCCCGTCCGCTGCGCATCCTCGGTACCGGCCTGTCGACGCCGGCGCAGTGGCTGCCGAGCACCGCGCTCGACGCGCGTCTCGGGCTCGCGCCCGGCACGGTGGAGGCCCGCACCGGCGTGGCGCGCCGCGGCATCGAGCCGGATCGCAACGCCGCCGAGGTCGCCGCGGAGGCCGCGCTCACGGCGCTGCAGGCCGCAGGGCTCGCGCGCGACGACATCGACGCGGTGATCTGCGCCAACGCCAGCCTCGACCAAGCGATGCCCTGCAATGCCGCGCTGGTGCATCGCGCGCTGGGCCTGTCGCGCGTGCCCGCCTTCGACGTCAACGCCAGTTGCCTCGGCTTCCTGATGGGGCTGGATCTGGTCGCGTCGCTGCTCGCGGACGGCCGCTATCGCCGCGTGCTGCTGACCTCCTGCGATCTGGCTTCGCGCGCGCTGGATCCCAACGACATCGACAGCCTCGGCCTGTTCGGCGACGGCGCCGCCGCGGCGGTGCTCACCGCGGACACATCGCAACAGGCTGCGCCGCCGGCGCTGCTCGCCGCGCGCTTCGAAACCTGGTCGGAAGCGGCGCATGCCTGCGAGATTCCCGGCGGGGGCTCGCGCCTGCCGCCGTCGCGCCACGATGGCGATTACGCCGAGGTCTGCACCTTCCGCATGGACGGCAAGCGTTTGTATCGGGTCGCGGCGGAACAGTTCGACCGCTTCGTCGGCGCGCTGCTCGACGAGGCCGGCGTCGATCTCGCCGCGATCGATCGGGTGGTGCCGCATCAGGCCTCGCTGCTCGGCATGCAGCACGTGTTCAAGCGCATCGGCGTGTCGCGGGATCGGGTGGAGGACATCTTCGCCAGCCACGGCAACCAGGTCTCGGCGTCGCTGCCGACGGCGCTGCATCACGCGCTGGCCTCCGGTCGACTGCGCCCGGGCGATACCGCGCTGCTGGTCGGCACCGCCGCTGGCGTGACCCTCGGCGGCGCGGTGCTGCGGCTGTGAGCGCGGATCGCCCGTTCCCGCGCGTGCGCCTGCACGTCCTGCGCGTCGGCCATTGCCGTCACCCCGAGTGCGTGGCGATCAGCGGCGGCGCGTGGAAGTTCGCGGAATTCCCGGCGCTGGTCGGCCTGATCCGCCATCCCGTCGCAGGCGCGATCCTGTTCGATACCGGCTACGCCGAGCACTTCCTGCGCGCGACATCGGGCTTCCCGGAACACCTGTATCGATGGGCCACGCCGGTGACGCTGCCGCCGGAAGAGTGCCTGCAGGCGCAGCTCGCCCGCCACGGCCTGGCCCTGCACGACATCGCGGCGGTCTTCGCATCGCATCTGCACGGCGACCACATCGCCGGTCTGCGCGATCTGCCGAACGCGGCGATCTGGTGTGGCGATGAGGCGCTGCACCACGTGCGCGACACCGGCCGGTTCCGGCTTCTGCGCCGCGGCTATCTGCCTGCGCTGCTGCCGGACGATTTCGCGCAACGGCACCGCAGCATCGAAGCGCATGCCAGCCGTGCCCTGCCCGGCCGCTGGTCGGCGCTCGGCGCCGGTTTCGATCTGATCGGCGACGGCAGTCTGTACGCGGTGCCGCTGCCGGGGCATGCACGCGGGCACTACGGTCTGTTGCTGCGCCACGAGGACGATCGCGAATGGCTCATGGTCGGCGACGCGGTCTGGTGGCGCGCCGAAATCAGCGAACCTCGCGCCCCCGCGTGGCCGACACGCCTGCTGGTCGACAGTCCGGGCGCGCATGTCGTCACCCGCCTGCGCCTGCATCGCATCTTCGACGCCGCGAGGCGCCATGGCGACGACGGCATCGCGATGCTGCCGTCGCACTGCGAAGCGAGCTATCGCGCATTGCCGTCCTCGATGCGCGATGACGCGCGCGCGGACATCGGCTCCGGATCGGCCGCATGAAGATCCTGCTCACCGGCGCATCGGGCTTCATCGGCGGGCGCTTCATGCAGCGCTTCCGCGACATGCCCGGGCTGGAGCTGCTGGGCGTCGGCCGTCGCGCCATGGCCGACGCCGATTACCGCGCGGTGGATCTGTCGCGGCCGTTCAACCTCGACTTCACGCCGGACGTGGTGATCCACGCCGCGGCGCTGTCGTCGCCGTTCGCGCCGCGCCGCGAATACCTGCGCCACAACGTCGATGCGACCCGCCACGTGATCGACTGGTGCCGGGCGCACGACCTCCCGAAACTGATCTACATCTCGTCGAGCTCGGTGCATTACCGGCCCTGCGATCAACTCGGCATCCGCGAGGACGATCCGATCGGCCCGGCCTTCGCGAACACCTACGCCGAGACCAAGGCCGCGGGCGAAACCCTCGTGCGCGACTATCCCGGCGCCTGGACCATCCTGCGTCCGCGCGCGGTGTTCGGTCCCGGCGACACGGTGCTGTTCCCGCGCCTGCTGGCGGCGGCGAAACGCGGCCGGCTGCCGCGGATCGTGCGCGATGGGCCGCCGGCGGTCGGCGACCTCATCAGCGTCGACGCGCTGGCCGACTACATGCTGCGCGCGGCGCAGCGGTCCGACGCGGTGGGCGCATTCAATCTCAGCCACGGCGAGCCGGTGCCGATGCAGGCGTTCATCGCCGACATCTTCCGCCGGCTGGATCTGCCGCCGCCGACGCGCACGGTGTCGTATCGCGTCGCGCGCGCCGCGGCGCATGCGGCCGAACTCGCCTGGACCGCGCTGCCGCTGCGCGGCGAACCGCCGGTGACGCGCTTCGGCATCGATGTACTCAGCTTCAGCAAGACCTTCGACATCGCGAAGGCGCGCGCGGTGCTCGGCCCACCGTCGCAGACGCTGGCCGAAGGCATCGAGACCTTCGTCGCGTGGCAGAAGGCGCAACCGGCATGAGCGTCGGCGTGAATCTCATCGCCCTCGCCGCATGCCTGTCCTGGCCGGTGCTGGAACTGTGGCGGCAGCTGGCCGCATGGCGTGCGCTGCGCGCGATGCCGCGTTCGACATCGCCCGCACATGCGGACGATGCGCAGCGATTCGCGCACGTCGATGCGCTGCAGCCGATCCGCAGCGGCGATCCGTCGCTGTCGGAGGCGCTGGGCGCGAGCCTGCGCACGCTCGGCGGCCGCGGCGCACGCCTGCACTGGCTGATCGACGAGGACGACACCGCCGCGGCGAGCGCCGTGCGCGCCGCGCTGCGCATGCAGCCCGCACTGGCCGCGCAGGTCGCGGTGAGCGTACATCCGCCCTGCCTGCAGGGCGTCAATCCGAAACTGTTCAAGCTCGATCGCGCGCTCGCGCAGTGCCGCGGCGATGTCGTGCTGGTGCTCGACGACGACGCGCGCCTGCCGGCGGCGACGCTGGAGGCGCTGACGACGGCGCTCGGCGATGGCGATGGTCCGCCGGTCATCACCACCGCATTGCCGATCTATCTGCCCGCACGCGGCGCGGGTGCGCGCCTGCTCGCCCGCTTCGTCAACGACAGCGCCGCGGTCACCTATCTGCCGCCGCGGCTCGGCGCGCGCACACCGACGATCAACGGCATGTGCTGGGCGATGCGTCGCGACGCGCTGCAGGCGATCGACGGTTTCGCCCCGCGGCTGCGGCACCTCACCGACGATCTGGCGATGGCGCGCGCGGTGCTGGCCGCGGGCGGATGCATCGAACAGCGCAGCGAACCGGTCTGGCTGCGCACAGACCTGCCGGATGTCGTCGCCTACGTGCGCCAGATGCATCGCTGGATGCTGTTCGCGCTGCTGCTGGTGCGCAGCGAACCGTGGCCGTCGCGGCTGCGGATCGCCTTCGGCCAGGGACTGCCGACCTGCGCGCCGTGGCTGTCGCTGCTGGCCTTCGCGCTGCTGCCGACGTGGCCCGGCGCGGTCGCGCTGTCGGCGGGGCTGCTGCTGCACGTCGTCGGCCGACGCGCGCTGCAGCGCGCCTGCGCCGGCGCCGCCGCCGCGATGCAGCCGCTGACCTCGCTGCTGGTCGCGCTTCTGCTGCCGCTGCATCTCGCGCAGGCGCTCGTCGACCGGCGCATCCGCTGGCGCGCGCATCGCTACCGGGTCCACGCGAACGACCGCTTCGAGGACATCGATCCAGCCGGGAAGATCGGATGAAGCCGCGGATCGCCTTCCTCACCGGCCAGAGCGATCCCGGCCGCTGCGCGCTGTCGCCGGCGCAGTGCGCGACGCTCGATGCACTGGCGCCGCACGCCGGAGACGTCGATCTGCTGCCGCACAATTTTCCGTGGGCCGCCGACACCGCGCCGTGGCGCGCGGTGCCGCTGCTTCGCGCCAGCGTCGCCAACGGTCGACAGTATCTCGCGGCGCACCGCGGCGATGTGCCGAGCCTGTCGACGCCCGAACGCGAAGCCGCGCGCGCGCATCTGCTCGCCGCGCCGCGCACGCTGCTGCTGGTCGGCAGTTGCGGGCTGGCGGTGCTCGACGCGCTGATCGCACCGTTCGATGCCACGCAGCGCGCGCGACTGCGGGCGGTGAGTTACGGCGGGGTCGCGCCACGCTGGCCGGCCGGCATTCACGGCAGCCAGCTGCGCGGCCGTCGCGACCGCATCGCCGCGTGGCTCGGTCCGGCCGACGGACCGCGCCCCATCGCGGTCGATCACGGGCACATGGATTATCTCGGCGGCAACGCGGTGGTCGAAGCCGCGCGCGCGCATCTCGCGTGGCTGCGGGGCGCGGCATGAACCGGCCGACATGAATCGCCCGAAGATCGATCTGCTGGCGCCGCCGTTCGCGGGACATCTGCATCCGATCCTCGCCATCGGTCGCGCGCTGCGCGAGATCGCCGACATCACCGTGATCTCCACCGACGCCGCGCAGGCGCGGATCCGCGCCGCCGGTCTGGCCGGCATCGCCGTGGTGCCCGGCGCCGACGCGGCGCTGCATGCGATCACCGATCCGCCGCATCCGGTCGGCGCGCATCCGCTGCGCCTGCACGCGCAGTTCCAGCGCAGTCTGGATCTTCTGGACGCCTTCGCCGCCGCGCTCGTTGCGCGCTACGCCGGACGACGCCCGGATCTGCTGATCGCCGACTTCACCCTGCCGGTAGCCGGCGCCGTGGCGCGCAGGCGCGGCATTCCGTGGTGGACCTCGCATCCGTCGCCGTGCGTGATCGAAGCGCGCGGGGGCCCGCCGGCGTATGTCGGCGGCTGGATGCCGGGCGTCGGCATATTCGGCCGCGCGCGCGACGCGGTCGCGGCGAGTGCGGTTCGCACATTCAAACGCAGCGTGCATCGCCTGCATCGGCAACGGCTGCGCGGGCTCGGCTTTCCATCGCTGTATCGCGACGACGGCAGCGAAGCGGCGTATTCGGACGAATGCATCCTGGGGCTTGGATTGCGCGCGCTCGAATTCGAACGCGACTGGCCGCAGGCGCTGCGTTTCGTCGGCCCGATGCTGTGGAGCCCGCCCGGCATCGGCGCGCCGCCGCCGGACGACGACGCGCCGCAGGTGCTGGCGACGCTGGGCACGCATCTGGGCTTCGCCAAGGATCCGCTGGCCGCGACGCTGGACGGCATCGCGCGCACGATGCCGCAACTGCGATTGCATTTCAGCGATGGCCGCCTGGATGACGCGGCGGACACCGCCCACGCCGCGCTGCGGCGCCATGCGTGGATCGATTATCCGACGTGGATCCCGCGGATGCGCGCGGTGCTGCATCACGGCGGCGCCGGGGTGATGTGGGAATGCCTGCGCGCCGGCGTGCCGGCGCTGGTGTTGCCGAAGGATTACGACCAGTTCGATCACGCCGCGCGGCTGGACGCGGCCGGCGTGGCGCTGCGGCTGCGCGACGCCCGCGACATCGCACCTGCGCTGCGACGCGTGCTCGATGGCGAGCATGGCCTGCATCCAGATCGCTTCGTCGACGCGCTGCGCCCCGGCGAGGCCGAGGCGCAGGTGGTGTCGTTGGTGCGCGCGCGACTCGGCGTGTGATCGCCCATGCTTCGTTCGCACTGCGCGGAGACGATGCGGATCAGGCGCGCTGCATCACCGCCGCGCCGCCGTTGCTCTTCGGCATGTACTTGCGCTTGAGCCACGCGGCGACAACGAACGACAGCGACAGCGGCAGGAACCACGCGATCAGGTGATACCACGACGGCGGATCGATGCCGACCGCGCGGATGATCCGGTCCAGGCCGATCGCCAGGAACGCGATGTGGGTGGCGACGCCGCAGCCGATCATCGCGCTGAAGTGTTCCTGCAGCCACCAGCGCGGCGTGTCCATCGGCCGTGCGCGACGCATCAGCATCTGCACGCCGGTGATCGTGCCGACCGCGCTGAAGCCCATCAGCAGCGGCTGCGACATCTGCAGGCCGATCGCGAACACGATCGCGGAGGCCAGCAGATTGAGCGCGGCGACGACGACATAGGCGCGATCGCGGAACGCCGGCTGATCGCGCTTGCGCTTCACCGCGCGCCAGCCCAGCCACATCCCGCTCGCGGTGATGACCACCAGATAGACCAGGAACGTCGCGATGCCCGGCTTGCCCTTGCCGGCGATGATCGCGGCCATCGGCAGGGCGGTGAGGACGATGCCGATCATCGACAGCAGGTAGGTCCTGCCCACGCGCAGATGCAGCGGCGAGCCCTTTTTCGCGAACGCCGCGACCCAGAACGTGATCAGGGCGACGAGGCCGCAGAGGCCGTGAACGAGCAGCAACGACTGATAGGCGGTTTCCATGGCGAGACTCCGGAAAGGATGGGCACAGTCTCCGGATCGCCCGCCTCTCGGCCCACATGCCCGAGGTCACCCGCGAGGGGTGAGAAAAGTCACCTCCCACAGCGCGCACCTTCCCCGCGCGTCGCGCCGCTGCCATGCTGTCGGCCATGAACGATCCCGTCACCGCGTCGGACACCACCGCCCTGGACGGCCACGTGCCGAGTCTGCTGCAGCCGCATCACGGCAGTTGCGCGCAGCGCCTGTTCACGCCGCTGAACATCGCCGCCTACGTGACCTGGCTGGCGGTGTGCCTGGCGGTGATCGATTTCGCCGAACTGCGCGCGGGCGATCCGCGCGAATGGCTCGGTGTCACCGCACTGCTCGCCTTCCTCGCGCTGTTCGTCGCCTGCGCCGCCCGCGCCGTGTCCGCCGGCATGCAGCGCGTGCCGTGGCTGGTCGCCGCCGAAGGGCTGCTGGTGCTGCTCGCGGAATGGTCGCTGCGCGGGGGGCAGACCGCGGTGCTGTTGATCATCGTCGCCGGCCAGATGGTGCTGCTGTGGCCGATGCGGGCCTTCGTCGCCTACATGCTCGCGCTCAACGTGGCGATCGGCGCGATGTGGTTCGAACGTGCGGGCTCGCTGCCGCCGGTGCTGCTGTCGCTGTTGCCGGTGCTCGGCTTCCAGGCCTTCGCCGCGCTGACCGGCCACTACGCCGGCAGCCGCGAACTCGCCCGCGAGCATCTGGCGCGGGTCAATGCCGAACTGCTGGCGACGCGACGGTTGCTGGAAGAATCCGCGCGCTCCGGCGAACGCCTCAAACTCTCGCGCGAACTGCACGATGTCGCCGGGCATTCGCTGACCGCGCTGAAATTGAATCTCGCCCGGCTGGCGCGCGACCCGGCGCTCGCCGAACGCGAGGAGGTCCGCATGTCGGCGACGCTGGCGGACGAACTGCTCGGCCAGATCCGCCAGGTGGTGTCGACGCTGCGCGCGCACGACGGGCTCGATCTGCGCGCGGCGCTGGAAGCGCTGGCGCATCCGGTGGCGGGCACGCGGATCGAGGTCGATGTCGAAGACGGCCTGCGCGTCGACGATCTCGATCAGGCCGAAGCGCTGCTGCGCTGCGCGCAGGAGGCGATCACCAATGCCCTGCGCCACGGCCGTGCGAGCCGCATCGTCGTGCGCCTGGATCGCAACCGCGGCGTGCTGGAACTCGCGGTGGCGAACGACGGCATCGCGCCGGCGAAGATCGACGCCGGCAACGGCCTCACCGGCATGCGCGAGCGCATCGCCGCGCTCGGCGGCACGCTCGAGCTGGTGCCGACGCCGCCGCGCGGCCTGCGCGTGCTCGCCCGCCTGCCGGAGCGCACGGCATGAGCGCGCGCGCGGTGCGCATCGCGCTGTGCGACGACCAGGCGCTGGTGCTGCGCGGGCTGTCGAGCCTGCTCGCCGATCTCGGCGTCGAGATCGCGCTGGAATGCAGCGACGCCGAGCGCCTGCTCGCGGCCCTGCCGCAGCGCCCGGTCGATCTGATCGTCAGCGACATCCGCATGCCCGGTCTCGGCGGCATCGGCCTGATCCGCACCCTGCGCGAACGCGGCGACGCCACGCCGGTGATCCTGCTCACCACCTTCGACGACCCCGGGCTGATGATGCAGGCGGTGGACGCCGGCGCGCAGGGCTTCCTGCTCAAGGACGCGTCGCCCGAAGACCTGAAGGCCGCGATCCAGCGCGTGGCCGCGGGCGAAACCCTGCTGCAGCCGGTGAGCCTGGGGCCGGTGCGCGCGGCGTGGACCGGCGAGGCCGTCGTCGACAGCGCGGTGCGCCTGACCGAACGCGAGCGTTCGATCCTGCGCCTGGTGGCCGGCGGCTACTCGAACAAGGAGATCGGCCGCAGCCTGCATCTGTCCGAAGGCACGGTGAAGAACTACGTCTCCGAACTGCTGGTGAAACTGGACTGTCGCGACCGCACGCATGCGGTGCTGAAGGCGATCACGCAACGGTTGTTGTGAGCGGCAGGCCGCCTATTCCCGCTGCTGCATGCAGGCCATGAAGCGCCCGTCGGTGCCCGCATCCATGTGCCGGATGTAGACGCCGAGCGCCATGCCCTGGAAGAACGGCGACTGGATCTCTTCCTCCGTGCGTTTCGCGGCGAGCGCATCGACTTCGGCGTTCGCCTTGTCCACGGCGACCGCGGTGACCGCCTCGCATCCGGCGACATCCAGCGCCAGACAGCCGCGATACTCGGGACGCGCGCACTGGGCGATGGCGGCGGCCTTGTCGATGCCTTCGCGCTTTTCGCCGGGCGCGGGAGCATCCGGCTCAGGCTCGCTCCCGACCTCGCTCGCGGGATCACTTCCGGCCGTCGCGGCGACCGGCGGCGTGGCCGCGGACGGTGCCGTTGGCACCTGCGCCCGGACCGCAGCGGCCCACAGCGCGACGAACAACAGCGACAAAGTCCTGAGCACGTTCACGACCGCTCCAGCGTCGTCATCGGAAGAGCGCGCATGGTAACCCGCCCATCGCACTCGCCCATCAGCATCGTCATTCCGCTACGCTGATACCGCCGGCTGCCGGCGCACGCAAAGGACCTGCGACATGACCCGTCTGCTTCCCCGTTCCCTGCTGATCTGCGCGCTGTCGCTGTCGACCGTCGCGCAGGCCGCCGATGCGCCGACGGCCGCATCGTCCACCGCCTCGCGCTGGGCCTGGGTCGGCGCGGAGGGCGGCACCTACTGGTACGTCCCGACCGCCTATCTCCCGGCCTATCGATGGAACACCGACGACCCGGCCGCCGCCACCGAGGTGAGCGACCAGACGGTCTGGCACATCGAACGTTTCGAAAACGGCTATTTTTTCGGCCCGGCCGTGGCCCAGCTCGATGACGGATCGGCGATGTGCCAGTACATGATCGGTTCGATCACGCCGGCCGGCCGCGTGTACATCGCTTTCAATTCGCAGCCCGCGCGCGGGCGGCCGAGCATCACCAGCGGCACCGGCGAGATGAGCGAAACGCCCGACGGCTGGGCGTTCGCGATGCAGATGGCGACCGGCAGCGACACCCGGCAGGTCGCGCACTGGGCCTACATGACGCAATGCCGCGAAGGCCAGGCCTGCTGGAACGCGCTGCCGGGCACGGGCACGTCGATCGAAGCCATGCTGGCGCAGTGTGACGACGATTGAAGGCCGCGCATCGTCGCGATCAGTCGCGCTCGCCGGCATCGGCGAGCGAAGCCAGCACCGACTGGATGAAGGGCGCCTTCGCCGCGGTGTAGGCCGACTTGTCGTCGGCATGCGCCGCCGCGAGCTGGAGCTTCAGCTGCTGATAGCGCGCGCGCAGCCCGGCATCCGCGCGCAGCGCATCGCGGAACGCGCGGTGCTCGCGCCACAACCGTGAGCCCCGCTCGACCGCATGCACGTGGATGCGCAGCGACGACACCGACGGCTTCACGAAATACCGCCGCATCGGCAACTCGCGCTCGTACTTGCGGATGTAGTCGTAACCGCAGGCACCGAGCGCGGCGATCCTCGACTCGACGTCGGCGAGCGCGCGCACGCCCACCAGCACATCGACGACCGGTTTCGCCGCGAGGCCGGGCACCGAGGTGCTGCCGATATGCTCGATCGTCGCCTCGACCGGGACGAGCGCGGACGACAACTCGTCGCGGACGGTATCGAACACGACCGGCCATCGGGTGGAATACGGATCGACAACGACCTGCGACATCCGGACGAGCCTGCGGGTTGGAGAACGAGCGGCGGACGACACAGCATGACCGCTTCGAGGGATCGCGGTCCAGCGACCGAGCGGCGGGCTAAGGCTTCGAACGCTCGCGCTCCCGGCGCTCCGCCTGCCGCACCATGACCAGCAGCGGCAACTGCACGAGCATCGACAAGCCCAGATGCCAGAACCATTCCCATCGTTGTTCTGAAGTCCCGAATCCCAGTCCGAACGCGAACACGAGCACGATCAGCGCGAACGCGTTCATGCCGATCAGAAATCCGCTCAGGGCTTTCAGGAAGACGATCGAGGGACGGGATGCCATGTCACCGCTCCGGTTGGGCTGCGCAGAGAGGATCGCAACCCGTCCCCATGCGCGCATGTGTCGTCAGCCATCGTCACATTCCGGCGCCGCGCGCGTCGGCCACGCATCGCCTGGCGACGCAGCGATCCGCGTGCGGAGGGCGGCATG
The DNA here is from genome assembly GCF_039543145.1 of Lysobacter hankyongensis. Taxonomy (NCBI): domain Bacteria; kingdom Pseudomonadati; phylum Pseudomonadota; class Gammaproteobacteria; order Lysobacterales; family Lysobacteraceae; genus Lysobacter; species Lysobacter hankyongensis. Next base: position 147,684 of record NZ_BAABJE010000017.1, read on the forward strand.
CGCATCGATACGCGCAGTCTCAATCCGCGATACATCGTCGGGCGATCATGGCGGTCGGCGATTCGACGGCTCAAGAATGGGCCGCACGCGGTCCGATCGACCACATCCCGAATCGCCGCATGCCACGCGACGACGTCGTGGCCGCCTCCAGGCGGCCCATGCGACGCGCGCGATGCGCTTCTCCACTTCAGAACGCAAAGGACGACCATGACAACGACGTACCCTGTCCGCCACACCGCTTCGCGTCGCACCGCTCCCCATCGCACCCATTCCCGCCTCACGGTTTCCCGGCGACTGCTCGCCACCGCCACCCTCACCGCCTGCTTCGCCGCCTCGGGCCTCGCCAGCGCCGCGGGCTGGACCGCGGGTCCCGCCATGACCAATGCCCGCGGCGGCGCCGGCTCGGTGTCGCTGGCCGACGGCCGGGTCATGCTGGTGGGCGGCAGCGATGCGAAGCGCTCGGCCTTCGCCTTCTACACCGCCGATCTCTACAACCCCGCCACCAACACGTGGACCCAGAGCAGCTACAGCATCGCCCCGCATTATCTGCCCGGTGTCGCGCTGCTGCAGAACGGCAAGGTGCTGATCGCGGGCGGTCTGGGCAGTTCCGGCATCCAGAGCACCGCCGAAATCTACAACCCCGCCACCAACGCGTGGACGATCGCCTCTCCGCTGAACCAGAACCGCTACGCGCACACGCTCGTCGCCCTGCAGAACGGCGACGTGCTGGCGATCGGCGGCGCGGTGACCAGCGGCACGCCGCAGACGACGGTCGAGCGTTACAACCCGACGACCAACACCTGGACCCTGGTCGCGCCGATGGCGACGCCGCGCCGCGATCACACCGCGACGCTGCTGAGCAACGGCAAGGTGCTGGTCGCCGGCGGCGAAGGTCTCAACTGGATCAAGCTCTCCAGCGCCGAACTCTACGATCCGGCCACCAACACCTGGAGCCCCGCCGGCAACCTCGCCTCCGTCCGCACCTGGCATACCGCGACCGCGCTGGCCAACGGCGATCTGCTGGTGGTCGGCGGTGCCGGCAACAACGGCGCGATCACCGGCACGGAACGCTACAGCGCCGCGACCAATACCTGGAGCAGCGCCGGCGCGCTGTCGGCGGCGCGGCAACAGCATGTCGCCATCACCATGCCCAGCGGCAAAGTGCTGATCGCCGGCGGTTGGCCCGCCACCACCACCGCGGCCCAGCTCTACGATCCGGCGACCAACACCTGGTCCAGCGCAGGCAATCTGACCCAGGGCCGCTACCTGCTCGGCGCCGGTCTCGCCGGCAACGGCAAGGCCGTGCTCGCCGGCGGCAGCACCTCGACCAACGTCAAGCTGTCCAGCAGCGAGCTTTACACCGAGTAAGCCGCGACGCGGCGCATGCGACGCGACGTGCAGGACATCGTCCTGCACGTCGTCGTGTCCGGCGTCCGGGATTCGGGATTCGGGATTCGGCACTTCGCGTCGGAACATCGCATCGACGCGCGCACGTTGAAGACGCCACGGGATCGCGCCTCGCAATGGCGGGCCAGCGGATTGATCGTGCGGGCGATCGCGAGAGGAACCGGCCGAAGGATCCGCTGCCGACATCAATTTCGATCCGCGAACGAAAACGGGCACCGCAAGCGGTGCCCGTGGCCCATGGGAAGGCCGGAGAACGACTTACTGCGGGCAGAACTGCTGCACTTCGTAGTACTGCAGCTCGGAGGCCACCACGGGCCAGCCGAGACCCAGCACCACGCCTTTGGCGTCGACGTAGGAGGCGATGATGCCCACGCTGCGGAACTCGCCGACGGACACCGTGCCGTAGAGGCTCTTGGCGCCGGTCTGCGCGTTGTACGCGTTGACGGCGGTCGGGAAGCGCGAGTTGGACGGCGAGTTGCTGACGAGGTCGCTGAGCGAACGCACGTCGAGATCGAAAACGAACTGGATGTTGTTGGCCGAGTAGACGATGACCGCGTTCGGGTAGAACGTCGGCTTGGTGCTCCGATAGTGATTGATCACGCGCTGCTTGCATAGCACGGTGTCGGGCATGGCGGTCATGGCATTGAGACGCCCGAGCGACTGCCAGCCGGCGGCGGAAGCGGAACCGGAGAACAGCAACGCCGCGAGCGCGGCGAGGCACATGCGCTTCATGAAAGGTCCTTTTCTGATGGGGGATCACCGCAGCGGCGACGGCGTCGCCGTGCGAAGCACAGTGTAGGAAACGAGCGTCTCAGCGATGGAGACCCGTGCGCCCCCTCGGATCGCGAAGGCATTCGGATGTCGCGACCGGAAGCGCGGCGCCCCTCGGGCGCTGCGCTGCCTCTACGGTGTCGTCAGTTGCTTCAGACGATCGAGCACCGTGCGCAGTTCCTGCAGGACCGCCTGCTGCCGCGCGATCTCCCGATCGTGGTGCGCCTGCGCCGCGGCGATGTCGGCGCTGCAATGCGGGCACGTCCGCTCGTGCGGCCAGACGTACTGCGAGCAGTTGCGGCACAGATGCATCCGCGGCAACGGTTCGCCTGCATGGCGCACCGGCTGGAACGGCTCCGGCCTGGGGGTGGCGGGCACGACGTCGCGGCCCGGAATGGCCTCTTCGATCAACTCGAACAGTCCGGTGGCGAAGGGCTTGTTCGGCGCCGGCGCGACCTTGCGTACGGTTTCGCGAACGCCGCGCTTTTCAAGCTCCAGCGCGCGGTAATGGCAGTACGGGTTGTTGCCCGGCTTTCCGAACAGGGAATCGGAAGTCCAGGTGCACCCGCCGCGGCAGACATCGGCGTAGTAGCACGTGCGGCAGAAGCCCCACAGCGAATCGATGTCGCGCAACCGGCCGAAGTGCAGTTCCGGCGAATGATTCCAGAGGTCGGCCACGCTTTCCAGGCGCACGTTGCCGCCGCCATAGGTTTCGGTGGCGAGCGACGGACAGCCCTTGATCGTGCCGTCGGCTTCCAGTCCGATCACGTTCTGGCCCGCCGCACAGCCGGTCCAGTGCAGTTTTTCGTCGCCGAATCCGCGCCACAGGTGTTCGTAGGGCCCGAAGTAGCCGAGATTGTTGCCGAAGGTCAGCAGGAATTCGCGGGACAGCCCTTCGGTGTACAGGCGCGAAAGCAGGGGCATCAGCTCCAGGATGCGATGGGGCTGCAGCAGCAGATGATCGTTCTCGACGGCATTGCCCATCGCCACCGTGATCTGCAGCTGCCAGTGGCTGGCGCCAGCCTGGATCAGCCGGTTGAACAGCGGTTCGAGATGATCGATCGTCTCGGCGCCGATCTGGGTATTGCAGCTCGCGCCGAGCCCGATCTCCTTCGCGTATTCGATCGCATGGAGGCCTTCCTGCCACGAGCCCTTCACGCCGCGCAGGCGATCGTGCAGATCTTCCATGCCGTCGAGCGACACGCCGATGCCGAACAAGCCGGCCTGTTTGCCGTCCTCCAGCCGCTTGCGGGTCAGCGCGCGCGCGCCGGTCTGCATGCCGCAGCGGATGCCATGGCCGGCGATGCGTTCGACGAGCTGCAGCCAATCCCTGCGCAGATACGCCTCGCCGCCGATCAGCGTGATCTCGCGCGTGCCGAGCGCCGCCAGCTGATCGATCACCGAGAACGCTTCCTCGGTGCTCAATTCGTTGCTGCGCCGTTTTCCGGCGCGGGACCCGCAATGCTGGCATTTCAGATTGCAGGACAGCGTGATTTCCCAGACGACATGCACCGGGACATGTCGGTTCAGATCGCTCAGACTGCGCGCGCGCGCCGGTTGCGGTGCTGCATGCTGCTCCATCTCGACTCTCCCTTTCGACTGCTGCGCATTCCCGTGCACGAAGGAGCGACGGGCCGCGAACGGCCGGTCGCCCGAGCGATCATGACTTGCCGATGACGACGTGCCGATGACGGCGTGCTGATGACAGCGTCCCGATCGGGACGTCCCCGTCAGGACTTGCCGGCGTTCAACTGGGCGAGCAGACCTTCCGCGACCCGGGTCAGCCGCTCCACTTCGGCCTGATCGCCGCGATCCTTCGCCTGCTGGATGGCGAGCCCGTACGGCGTCACCGACACCGCGCCGCTTTCCGGGTTGGAGATCATCTGCGAATAAGCGGCGATTTCGCTCTTGATGCGCGCGAGTTCCGTCTGGTCCCCGCGCGCCAGCGCATCCTGGATCGTCACCGCATACAGGGGCCGGGGGACGGCGCCCTGGGCCGCCAGCGCTTTCTCCACTTCCGGCAACAGGCGCGCGATCTCCGCCGCATCGGCGAGGTGCTGGACCGCAGCGTCGCGGACCTGCTGCAGGTCGGCGAATACACCGCTCTTGATCGCTTCCTGCATCGCGACCCCATACAACACATGCGAGCTAGACATTGGCAATCTCCGTAGTTGATGAACAAAAACGAGTTGACCAGTTCCTTGTCTGGAGACGGATTTCCGCAATCCGATCGGAGGCAGCGAACGCCGGGCCATGTTGGAAAGGGGAACTGCATTGGAATGCGGGACGGACGCGCCCCTCGCATCGACGAACGCGCGAGGCATCGACGACATACCCGTTAGAAACCTGCGCCAGATCCTTGGGCTGGAGACGGATTTTGGGGCGATTGTGTTCAAGCGTCCCCGCTCGCAATCTAGGGCGCGCCGTTCATGTTTGTCAATGCGACGCACGACCGCGGCCGACACCGTCGTCACGCGCGGAGATGCACGAATTCAAGGGAATTTTCGCACCTGCCCGCGATCATGATCGACTCGATCAATCGAGTCCCGCATCTCGATCACAACGATTGGCGCAATGATCGAAGCGGGCGCATGCGGCACCCGCGACCGCCCTCTTCGCGACGACGAGACGCTCTCGAACGCTCGCCTCGATCATTCGTCGACAGAAGACCCGGGGCAGGCCGGAACCTGCCCCGCGCCGGCTATTTCTTGAACCGGCAGGCCTGATTGTCCGCACGCAGCGTCGGCTCGAACGCGAGACCGATGCGGGTGTCGTCCGGTGCCTTGCGATACACGATCGAGGAGCAATAGCGGCCCTCGATCTCGAAGTCCTGCTGGTACTGATGATCGACGCTGGGGACGAGGCTGGCGCTGGCGGAGCAGTAGTAGTTCATGTAGCCGTCGCTGCTGGCGAAGTTCGCGCCGACGACGATGCGTTCGCCGGCCGGGATCATCACCTTGCCCTCGGGATTGCGCGTGAGCAGCTGCGGCTCGGTGTTCGCGCAGATCCAGGGCGTGACGCCCTTCGGCACTTCGATCACCGTGGCGGGCGCGCCCGCAGGCAGTTTGTAGACGCTCATGCAGCCCGCGGTCGACAGCGCGACGAGGCCGAGCGCGAACAGGGAAAACGAACGTCGCATCACTTGTTCTCCTTGCCGTCGTTGCCGGGTTTGACCTCGGCGGCGTAGCGTTCGAGGATCTCGGCCGCGGACAACGCATCGCGTTCGCCCGCGGGCACGATCCAGATGTAGGCATGCGTGGTCGGCTTGCCCCAGACGCTGTTCACCTTGCGCTCGCTGCTGCGCACGTCGCCGACGGCGTCGTGCAGCGATGTGTACAACACGAAGTGCGTGCCGCCTTCGCGCTGGGTGACCTCCGCGCTGCGGTACATCAGGTAAACGCCGACCTTTTCCGGCTTGATGTAGCCGTTGCCGGAAAAGCCGACCTTGATCGTGCTGCCGGGCCCCTTTTCATCCCAGTAGCCGCCGGTCCAGCCGAGAAGAGGATTGGTGGCGCTGTGATATCCGGTCGCGCAGCCGGACAGCGAAACGGCCAGCAGCGCGGCCGCGAGCATTCGCGATGTCATCTTCAATTTCCCCCTGTACGCTTCGACTCGCGGCGATCCGGCACGCGCGATCGGAACCTGATGCATGCACACCGCGATCCCGCGGGCGGGGCGATTATTGCCAACGGCCGCGCAGCGGGCAAGTGACCGGGCGTGCCGGAGACGCAGGGCTCAGGGACCGAACGTCACATCCGACGCCGGCACGACCAGCACGCCGATGAACCCCATGCCCTGGGCGAGATACTTGCCGGGCGCGAGCGCGCGCACGATCACGCGCTCCTCGCTGCGGAGCACATGCTCGTACTTCACCATCCCGGCGAAACGCGGCGACAGCGCTTCGATCTTCGCGTGCTGTTTCGAGAATCCCGTGAGCTGGCCGGCGATATCGGCCGTCATCGCATCGAGCGCGTTCGCGTAGGCGCTCTGCAGTCCCCATTCGAGATTGCGCAGCGGGTCGCCGGAAAGGCCCTGGGTCGCGTCGGCGAGCGGCACGCGTCCCTGCATCAGCGCGCTGTAGCGGCCGCGCCATTCGCCGATCGACACGTCGACGATCGCCCAGAAGATCAGACGCTCGTTGGCGTCGCGGGTGACGAACAGGCTGGGCGTCAGTTCGGCGTCGACCGTGGCGCCTGCGACCGCGGGTCGCGCCGCCAGCGCGCGCCCCAGCAGATCGTCCGGCGTGAAAGGAAACTTGCCGCGCAGCGCGGCTGACTCGCGCTCGTTGGCGTTCTGGATCGCCTTCGCGTTCGCGGCCGCGCCCAGCGGACCGAGCAGCAGGCCGGTCGCCAGACCACCGCCGCCGAAATCCTGGCGGTAGCTGATGCGACGCGCGTCGTCCAGATACAGCGTGTTGGTGGCGACGAGCAGACCGCGCTTGGGCTTCGCATCCGCAGGGGCCGCGTCCGGCGGCACCGGCGCCGCCACCTTGAACGTCAGCCCTTCGGCGATCGCCGGCGTCGGCGGCATCGCATAGTCGATCTTGCGGGCGACGGCGTGCCCCGTCGCGAAGCTCGCCGCCAGCAGGACGAGCAGACAGAGGGTATTGCGCATGGTCCGATCCCGTGAATTCGAATGCCGCGGATTTTGGCATATCGGAACAGTCCGCCGGCACGGCGCTTCACGTCGCAGCGATACAACCGCTTGCGGTCGAGAGAACCCCGTCCTGACGTTTCCGCGCGCGACGGTCCGCGTAGGGTGGCGGTGAGCGCAGCGAACCCCACCATCGCGACGGATCAGACCCCGACAACATCAAGCGACACCGGCGCTTCATGGGTGGGCATCGCTGCGCTCACCCCATCCTACAAGTCCACCTTACGCGCTATTTTTCCCCGCTAATGGGTCAGCTTGTCGCCTTTGATTTCGGCACGCCTGCCTGGTTGTCCGCTTCGGCATCGGCGGGCCCAGGGCCCGCCCTACGAAAAGCATTTTCTTGCCCGGCTGTAGGGCGGGCTCAAGCCCGCCTTACGAGTTGCGTCGGCACCTCGGGGCGCATCAGCTGAAGGAGTCATACGTTCAGGCGTGTTCAACAGAATATCTACTCTGCCCCCTGTTTTTCCCCGGGCATAAATTGATGAATCGCCCCTTCCAGCTTCGACGGAGACTCGGCCGAGATCGCCCATGGCGCATCCAGTCGCTCGGGCGGATCCGCCGGTTCTATCACAATCTTCATGATCTCGCAGCGCGCACCGTCTTCGGTCAACCCCGCATGCAACTTCTGCGAATCCTCCAAGGAAACCATCTTCGGCAGATCAACGGGGAGCGATGCGAGGCGGGACTTGATCTCGCCAACATCCCATCCGAATGCGCCACGCAAACGTTTCATGACCTTCACTGGCCCGGGGTCCAGCCCGCCCAGACGAAGGAAAAACTCGTGGCGGCCATGATTGATCGGCCCCAGAGGCTCGAATGAAGATCTTGCGTTCAAACGACCGCACAAAGCGCAGCGGAGAAACGGCAACGTTCTGCAGGGCGGGATGGAATCCCTATCGCTCCAGGCGAGCATGAGGCAGGGCATCGAGGAGGCGATGACGGAATCCCGATTGAGCCCTTCGCATTCCGGGCAGCGCAGGATGATGTCAACAACAGATGTCATATCGGTACTCCGGCACACACCACGAACAGCTCCGTAGCCCGGGTAAGCGCAAAGCGCGCACCCGGGAGAAACCATCGCATTCCTCACCGAAGCTCCCAGGTGCGGCCTACGGCCTTACCCGGGCTACTTGCTACTTGCTGAGGTATCCCACGTCGCTCGCGCACCTGCGATCGGCGGGTCTTGACCCGCCTTACGGGTTCGGCACGCCTGCCTGGTTGTCCGCTTCGGCATCGGCGGGCCCAGGGCCCGCCCTACGAAAAGCATTTTCTTGCCCGGCTGCAGGGCGGGCTCAAGCCCGCCTTACGAGTTCGCGCACCTGCGATCGGCGGGTCAAGACCCGCCTTACAAGAGCGATGCCCCGTAGGGCGGGTCTTGACCCGCCTTACGGGTTACAAGAACGATGCACCATAGGGCGTGTCTTGACCCGCCTTACGGGCTTAATTTATTGACTTATGAGCACCATCACCAGGATTCCCTCTCGGCGAAAGAAGGTAGCCGGCAGCATTATCCATCGGCGAATAGCTTACAGAACCAAGCACACCAAAATACGCCAGCGGACATTCCCGAGGGAAGAGGTGTTCCTCGTGGACGAAAATCTTGATGTCGGACGACTCCCCTGCTGAGAAGGACACCCCCGGAATCATGATTTGAGGAAAAGAAATGCCGTTTCGGATCGAAACAACAGCCTTCCTCTGCCCTAATCCATCAATAGAAACCATTAATTCGCTGGTTTCACACAAAGAAAAAAGCTCATAGCATTTTTCAGAAAAATCAAATTCATCCAAGAGCATTTCCACCATAATTGCCGCATTTCTAAGCCAAACCGTGCTGTAACAAAAAACTACAGTCACGCCAGCCGCCCGACGAAAACTCAACCTAAGCACTGTCTCCCTGACGCCACCAGCACTCAAATAATTGGCCTGACCAGCCATGTGAGCCAATGCCTCGCCAAGAGATACAACAGTATTAGAGCTCATATATTTTTTGAGCCTTACGCTCATAAAAACGGACTCTACCAGATCGCAAGTAATTCCCCGGAAAAGATAATAATCCGTGGCATAGCCAAGAACCGTTTTTGGACGTAAGCAATCAATCACAACGCTCTTGCCGTAAAATAAATTAGATAATTCACTAGGCAGCCCGAGTCGCTCAACAAGAAAGAAGATCATCTGGTCAGTAAGCTGACAGTTTCCCAAACTTTTCCCTGAAAACAACGCATCGATCACCAAGTACTCCATGATCGACCTGTGCGCAAACTTGTATCTGCCGTCACTGGTCCGATTTAACAATGAGCGTGAAGTCAAATGACTAAGGTCAAGATCAAAATTCCATGACCTTGCTAGCCGATCAATTTCTTCAGGCGATGCGGACTCCAGCCCCCTTTCTGCTCGACCCACATGGTAATCAACAGCAAGTGCTCTCGAGAATAATCGCAGCACTTCCGGAGAAACCCACCAGCTCTCTCGGCGCAACCATGCATCAACCATCGCCGCATAGACACCGACTGAATTCAATAATTTATCTTCCGCCCCAATTATTTCAGATATATGGGCAAGAAGCATCGGTCTAACAGAAAGCGCCGGAACCTTCTTCACTACGGCGTATGCTCTTGCTCGGCTCCCCCACCTCATCCACCCCGGGTATCGCTTATTTATATATTCCTTTACTTGATTGTCATCGAATGGGGACAAATAAATCCTCTGAAATCTATAAGTTTTACTCTCACCGGCAGAAACAGGCGCGAGCTTAAACAAGCCCGTCCCTTCTGGAATTTCGTCATCTTTTGTAAAGAACTGAGTGCGGCACGAGATCACAACACTGCGAAAAGAACTGGTTATGCTCAAAATCTCTTCCATTCTCTCGCGCAGCCTGCCATAGGCGGCTGCATCTTCATCCAAAGCATCAAGAAAGATGTCGACGAATGGACGCTCCTCAAGCGGAATTCTACTGATCAGATAATCACAATCTGGCTGCGAAAGAGAAATCAGTCTGATCGAACAATTTGAGAAATACCCACTCTTGTAATTGAGATAATTTATGAAAAAAGATGTTTTACCCATCCCAGAATCCGCAAGCAAAAGCAGATGCTTTTCTTTTGAATCCCGATATTTAAGAAACCTGTCAAGCAATTGAAACAATGGCTCCCTCACCTTTGAAAGCGCGTAGAGAGGCTCGTCTTCAATTGAAGGGTCGACATTCGAACACATTGGACGGACGTAGTACTTAACAGCCCGAACGATGACACCCGAATCAAAGGACCCCTGTGCCAACCGCTTTTCCAACACTCTGGCACGAAAAAAAGCTCTCAAATTCAAATAAATTCGCTTTGGGAGCCCAAAAAAAATCGCCATAAAAATAACGAGCAGGAGCCCACCAAAGAATTCCACAAACAACCCAGACAGCTGTTCATCAACAAGCGCCATAAATTGCTTCATACCCCCCCCACAGGAATAAACCTGAAGCAGCCACACCACTCCTCAACTCACCACAATGTCGCCCTCACAAAAACAGCTCGCAGCTTAGGTCATCGACCCAACTCAGTACCGCACGAAACAGTTGGGTCAACGACCCAACCTACAACTCAATGCCCCCCATCCAACGCCTTCAACTCGCTGACCAACTGATTCGCCATATCCGCCCCATCGCCATACAACATCCGCGTATTGTCGGCGTAGAACAGCGCATTCTCGATCCCCGCAAACCCCGTGCCCTTGCCGCGCTTGATGACGATGGTGTTCTTCGAATTCACCACGTCTAGGATCGGCATGCCGTAGATCGGTGAGTTGGGGTCGGTCTTGGCGACGGGGTTGACCACGTCGTTCGCGCCGATCACCAGCGAGACGTCGGTGTTCGCGAATTCGGGGTTGATGTCGTCCATATCCACGATCAGGTCGTAGGGCACGCCGGCTTCGGCGAGCAGCACGTTCATATGGCCGGGCATGCGGCCGGCGACGGGGTGGATCGCGAACTTCACCTTTACGCCGCGTTCGATCAGGCGCTGGCTGAGTTCCCAGATCTTGTGCTGCGCCTGGGCGACCGCGAGGCCGTAGCCCGGCACGATCACCACGCGTTCGGCGAAGGCCATCATCGCGGCCACGTCGCTGGCGTCGATGGGCTTCTGGCTGCCTTCGATGGCCGCCGCTTCACCTGTCGCCCCGAAGTTGGAGAACAGCACCGAGTTGATCGAGCGGTTCATCGCCTTGGCCATGAGCTTGGTCAGCAGCATGCCCGCGGCGCCGACCATCATGCCGGCGATGATCAGGGCCTCGTTGCCCAGCACGTAGCCTTCGAACGCGACCGCGAGGCCGGTGAAGGCGTTGTAGAGCGAGATCACCACCGGCATGTCGGCGCCGCCGATGGGCAGGGTCATCAGCACGCCAAGCGCCAGCGCGGCGACGAAGAACGCGATGATGTACGGCACCTGCAGGGTGGTGAGGGCGAGCACGCCCAGCACGACCGCGGCGATGGCGACCAGGGCGTTGAAGATCTGCTGGCCCGGGAAGGTGTAGCGCTTGTCCATGCGGCCGTCGAGCTTGGCCCAGGCGATGACGGAGCCGGTGAGCGAGACCGCGCCGATCAGCGCGCCGACCACCGCAAGACCGAGGGTCACCATGTTCGGCGCCTTGCCTTCGGCCGAGAAGCGCAGCAGTTCCACCGCGCCGATGGCCGCGGCCGAGCCGCCGCCCATGCCGTTGAACAGGGCGACCATCTGCGGCATGTCGGTGATGGCGACCTTCTTGCCCCAGACCCAGTTGACGACGAGACCCAGCGCGATGGCCAGGGCGATCAGCGGGATGTTGTGCAGGCCGGGAAGAAAGAAGGTGGCGGCGGTGGCCAGCACCATGCCCACGCCGGCCCACTGGATGCCGCTGCGCGCGGTCTTCGGCGAGGCCATGCGCTGCAGGCCGAGCAGAAACAGGGTGGCGGCGACGAAATAGCTGATCTTGACCAGCAGCGACAGCAGTTCGGGCGTGCTCATGCCTTGTCTCCCTTGCCGTCGGGCTTCTTCGAGGACTTGAACATGTCGAGCATGCGTTCGGTGACGACATAGCCGCCGGCCGCATTGCCGGCACCCAGCAGGACGGCGACGAAGCCCACCGCCTTCTCCAGCGTGGTGTCGGCGTGGCCGAGCACGACCATGGCGCCGATCAGCACGATGCCGTGGATGAAGTTGCTGCCCGACATCAGCGGGGTGTGCAGGATCACCGGCACGCGCGAAATGATCACATGGCCGGCAATCGCCGCCAGCATGAAGATGTACAGCGCCACAAAACCATCCACGTTCGCCATCCTGTTTCGAAGGGGTCTATGGGCATCATAACCGGCGGATGAATACGGCGGGTGGCTGTCAACCGCCGCACCGCGGAGGCGTTTCCTGTCCCGCCGGCCGGCACGCGAACCCGCCTCCCATCCCCGAAGGACAGCCCATGAAATCCCTGATCGTCTCCTGCCTGCTTCTGGCCTCGCTGGCCGCCGGTACCGCCCTGGCCGCCGACCGCGGCGACCGCGTCGAACGCCGCTTCGATCGTCAGGGCGACCAGATCGACCGCCGCCTCGACCGCCGGGGCGACCGCATCGACGAACGTCTGGACCGCCGCGCCGAGATCGCCGAGAACCACGGCCACGAGCGCCGCGCGACCTACTTCGACGACCGCGGCGACCGCATCGAGAACCGTCTCGACCGCAAGGGCGACCATGCCGACAACCGCCTGGACCGCCGCGGCGAGCGCTTCGACCGCCGCTGGGACCGCCGTCATTGAGCCTGCGGACGGATCGATGCCCCCATGGCGGACGGCAGCGCCCACGATGAGCGTTCCCCCTCTATGCTTTCCCGCGTGAGCCCGGATTCCGGACAACGCGTTCCCTCGGCCGTCTCCACCCCGGTGGCGGCCGAGGGCCTTTCTTTCGATGCCTTCCTCGAAGGCATCGCGACGCGTGCGTTCCGCTTCGCCGAACTGGGGCTGCGCCATCGCGAAGACGCGCTGGACGCGGTGCAGGACGCGATGATCCGGATGATGCGCTATCGCGAACGCCCCGCCGCGGAATGGACGCCGCTGTTCTGGAGCATCCTGCGCAGCCGGATCGTGGACATGCAGCGGCGCGGCCTGTTCCGGATGCGCTGGCTGGTGCCGGCGCGCAGCGGACGCGACGACGACGACGGGATCGACTGGGCCGACCAGGCCGCGGACACCGGCCCCGATCCGTCGGGCGCGCACGATCACCGCGAGGCATACGACACCCTGGCCTCGGCCCTGCGCGCGCTGCCCGCGCGCCAGCGCGAGGCCTTCACCCTGCGGGTGCTGGAGGACTGCGATGTCGCCACCACCGCCCGCATCATGGGCTGCAGCGAAGGGTCGGTGAAAACCCACCTCTCCCGCGCCCGCGAGTCTTTGCAGAAGCAGTTGGAGGATTTCCGATGACCTCGGACCACTCGCCCCATTCCCACGACCGCGATCCGGCCCTGCCGTTCGAGGACGCCGCGCGCCGCGCGCACCGGGCCTCGCTCGATCGCCTGTCGCCGCGGGTCCGCGCGCAGTTGGCGCAGCGCCGTCGCGCCGCGCTGGCCGGGCCGCGCGATACCGGCATCAAGGCCTGGCCGATGCTGGCGCTGGGCAGCACGGCAGCCCTGGCGCTGGCCGTGGGCCTGTTCGTGCTGCGCGGTGCGGACGATGCCGCCACCGTGGCGCCACCGGCGGTGGCCATCGCACCCGACACCGTGCCGACCACACCGCCGCAGGTCGCGCCCGAACAGGTGGCCGGGCAGCTGTCCGGGCAGGCACCCGAAGTCGCGACCAACGACACCCTCGCACCGGTCGTCGAGAACGAGCGCGTCGAGGTCGACGCCCTGCCCGATGAATGGCTGGCGGCGGAGTTCGCGGCCGGCGATCAGGCGGTGGGCCTCGATTCGCTCGAAGAGAATCCCGATTTCTACCTCTGGCTGGCCGCGAACGAAGGCCAGGCCGATGTCACGGAGGCGCTATGAGCCGCTCGTCTCTGCAGCACTTGCTGTTGTGCGCGGCGCTCGCCTGCAGCGGCATCGCCGCTGCGCAGAACCGTCCGCCTCCGCCGCCTGCCGGCGCGCCCGCACGCAGCGCGGCCGCGCTGCCGGAATGGGACAAACTCACGCCGGCGCAGCGCGAGGCCATGATCGCGATGGTGCGCGAACGCTGGAACAGCAAACCGGGCGAACGCGCGCGGATGCTGCAGCACGCCCAGCGCTGGCGGCAGATGACGCCCGAACAACGGCGCGACGCGCAGCACGGCCAGCGCCGCTGGGAACAGATGTCGCCGGAAGAACGTACGCGCGCCCGCGCGGCCTACGAGCAGAGTCGTGGGCAGGCGAAGGAACAGCGCGCGACCGCGCGTGAGCAGTTGGAATCGATGCCGCCGGAACAGCGCGGACCGCTGCGCGAACATCTGCGGACGATGACGCCCGAACAGCGCGATGCGCTGCATCGGCAATGGAATGCGATGACGCCCGAACAGCGCCGCGAATGGCTGCGCACGCATCGTCGGCGGAATGGGACGACGCCGTGAACGCGCTCGGCCGCAAACATCCGTGGCCGTCGTTCGCGTTCCTGCTGGTGCTGGCCGTCGGCGCGCTGCTGCGCGACCCAGCGCCGGCCGCCGCGCAGACGACCGATGCCGCGGCGATGCGCGACATCGCGTACGGCCCGCATCCGCGGCAGCGCTTCGATGTCTATCTGCCGGCCCGGCCCAAGGGTGCGCCGACGATCGTCTACGTGCATGGCGGCGGCTGGCAGCGCGGCGACAAGGCGATGCGCGGTTTGATCGAAGCGAAGCAGCGGCGCTGGACCGCGGCCGGCGCGATCGTGATTTCGACGAATTACCGGCTCGTGCCCGATGCCGATCCGGTGGAACAGGCACGCGACGTGGCGCGGGCCGTCGGCAAGGCACAGGCGCTCGTCGCCGACCTCGGCGGCGACCCGGACGGTTTCGTGCTGATGGGCCATTCCGCTGGCGGGCATCTGGTCGCGCTGCTCGCGGCGTCGCCGGCGATGGCGCGCGAATTCGACGTGAAACCCTGGCGCGCGAGCGTGCTGCTGGACGCGGGCGCGATCGACGTGGTGTCGCGGCTCGACGGCGGTGCGCCGGCGCTGTTCGACAACGCCTTCGGCAGCGACCCGGCGTTCTGGCGCGCGGCGTCGCCGCTGCATCAACTGCAGGCGAAGACCGCGCCGATCCTGGCGGTCTGCGCCAGCCTTCGGCGCGATTCCTGCGACGACAACCGCGGCTTCGTCGACAAGGCCCGCGGCCTCGGCGGTCGCGCCGAACTGCTGCCCAAGCCGCTGTCGCACATGCAGATCAACCGCGACCTCGGCGAAGACAACGCCTATACCCGCGAAGTCGAAGCCTTCCTGCGCAGCGTGGGCGTGCCGCTGCGGCATTGAACGCGGGTCAGCGACAGGATGCGCCTTCCATGGTCAGCACCGCGGCGTATTGCGCCAGCGGTGCGATCCTGCCGGCCTCGGCCTGGCGCTTCGCGTCTTCGAGATAGATCCGCGGCCGGCCCTGGGCGTCGGCCGGCGGCGGCACGTTGTTCGCGGGTTTGCGCCAGACGTGGATCACCGCCTGTCGCGCGGGGCAGTCGGCGCTGGGAATGCGGATGAGATCGTTGAGGATCCAGCCGGCCGCGGCGGAGGGCTGCGCCTGGGCCGGATCGACCAGACGCGCCCGCGCCTGGCAGCGCTTCGAGGTGCGCGCGGCGCCGAACCGATAGGGCCGCGCCGGGTCGGCGACGAAGCCGCCCTGCAGATAGGCGCAGGTCTCGGGAATGATGCGGATGGTGTGAACGGTGCCGGTGGCCTGCGGCGGAAACGGCGCGCGCCGGATTTCCGGCGTCTGTGCCGTAGCCAGCGCCGGCGTCAGTGCCAGCACCAGAGCGAACGCGGTCGCATGGCGGGACGGAGCGAACGACATGTCGATGTCCTGCGGGTTGCGGGACCCGGACACTGCCCGAATGCGGGTGAACTTGGGCTGGATCAAATTCTGCGGACCCGAATCCGTGCATGCTGCGGCGCACCATCCACCGCGGACATCCATTCGCATCCGTATCCGCATGCATGCCGGTTCCAACCCGGGCGGCCGCTATGCCATAGTCGGGCGGTTGTCCGTGGCCATGGATGCATCGGCACGGCATCGTTCCGGTCGCGGATCGCGATCCGCGCCTGTTGTCACAACTTCAAGACTCTGGGGAGGGTTTCATGCTCGAGCAACACGCTTTGTGGATCGCACTGGCCGCAGCGGCCATCGCGATTCTCTACGGCATCGTGTCCGCGCGCTGGATCATGGCGCAACCTGCCGGCAACGAACGCATGCAGACGATCGCGGCGGCCATCCAGGAAGGCGCCGGTGCGTATCTGCGCCGGCAATACACCACGATCGCCATCGTCGGCGCCGTGTTGTTCGTCGTCATCGGGCTGGTGCCCGGACTGGGTTGGTCCACGGCGATCGGTTTCGCCATCGGCGCGGTGCTGTCCGGCGTCGCCGGCTTCATCGGCATGTTCGTCTCCGTGCGCGCCAACGTGCGGACCACGCAGGCGGCGACGAAAGGCCTCAACGACGCGCTGGCGGTGAGTTTCCGCGGCGGCGCGATCACCGGCATGCTGGTGGTCGGTCTGGGTCTGCTCGGCGTGGCCGGCTACTTCGCGATCGTCGGCGGCTTCGTCAACGATGAAGCGGCGATCAAGGCCGCACTGCAGCCGATGATCGGCCTGGCGTTCGGCTCGTCGCTGATCTCGATCTTCGCGCGCCTCGGCGGCGGCATCTTCACCAAGGGCGCCGACGTCGGCGCCGATCTGGTGGGCAAGGTCGAGGCCGGCATCCCCGAGGACGACCCGCGCAACCCGGCGGTGATCGCGGACAACGTCGGCGACAACGTCGGCGACTGCGCCGGCATGGCCGCCGACCTGTTCGAAACCTATGCGGTGACCATCGTCGCCTCGATGCTGATCGCCGGCATCTCGTTCGCCACCTACGGCTATGGCGGCGTGATGTATCCGATGGTGCTCGGCGCGGTGTCGATCGTCGCGTCCATCGTCGGCACCTTCTTCGTGAAGGTCGGCAGCGACGGCAAGATCATGAAGGCGCTGTACAAGGGCCTGATCGTCGCCGGCGTGCTGTCCGCGATCGGTTTCTGGTTCGTCACCGACGCGATGATCCAGACCAACGCCCGCGAGGTCTTCTACTGCGCGTTGATCGGCCTGGCGCTGACCGCGGCGATGGTGGTGATCACCGAGTACTACACCGCGACCGAATACGCGCCGGTGCAGCAGGTGGCGAAGGCCTCCGAAACCGGCCACGGCACCAATGTCATCGCCGGTCTCGCGGTGTCGATGAAGTCGACCGCCGCCCCGGTGCTCGCGGTGGCCGCGGCCATCTACGGTTGCTACGAACTCGCCGGGCTGTTCGGCATCGCGGTCGCCGCGGTGTCGATGCTGTCGATGGCGGGCGTGATCGTCGCGCTCGACGCCTACGGCCCGATCACCGACAACGCCGGCGGCATCGCCGAGATGAGCGAGCTCGGCCCGGAGATCCGCAAGACCACAGACGCCCTCGACGCCGTGGGCAACACCACCAAGGCCGTCACCAAGGGCTACGCCATCGGTTCGGCCGGCCTGGCCGCGCTGGTGCTGTTCGCCGATTACGCGCACAAGCTCGACGACAAGTTCGGCGTCAACGCGGTGGACTTCTCGATCGATCGTCCCGACGTGCTGATCGGCCTGCTGATCGGCGGCATGATCCCGTTCCTGTTCGGCGCCTACGCCATGCAGGCCGTGGGCCGCGCCGCCGGCGCGGTGGTGGAGGAAGTCCGCCGCCAGTTCCGCGAGATCAAGGGGATCATGGAAGGCACCGGCAAGCCGGAATACGACAAGGCCGTTGACCTGCTGACCCGCGCCGCGATCAAGGAAATGATCCTGCCGTCGCTGCTGCCGCTGATCATCCCGATCCTGGTCGGCCTGTTCCTCGGCCCGGCCGCGCTCGGCGGCCTGCTGATGGGCACGATCGTCACCGGCCTGTTCGTCGCCATCTCGATGTGCACCGGCGGCGGCGCCTGGGACAACGCCAAGAAGTACATTGAGGAAGGCCACCACGGCGGCAAGGGCAGCGAGGCCCACAAGGCCGCGGTGACCGGCGACACCGTCGGCGATCCCTACAAGGACACCGCCGGCCCGGCGATCAACCCGCTGATCAAGATCATCAACATCGTCGCCCTGCTGCTGGTGCCGATGCTGCCGATGAACAAGGCCGACGGCGGCATGCCGGCCGGTCACGACGCGGCCGTCGCCCAGGCCACTGCCGCCGCCGAAGCCGCTGCGGCGGAAGCGGCCGCCGCGGCCGCGGCAACCACGGGCATGGCCCAGACCGCCGCGGACGTGCAGGCCGCCGCGGCCGGCACGGATGCGCCGGATGGTTTCGCCAAGCTGTATTTCCCCACCGGCTCGACCGCGGTGCCGGCCGATGCCGCCCAGACCCTGGAGAAGGTGGTCGCGACGCTGAAGGCCAACCCGCAGGCCCGCGCGGTGATCTCGGGCTTCCACGACGCCAGCGGCGATCCGGCGAAGAACGCCGACATCGCGCGCAAGCGCGCCCAGGCGGTGCAGGAAGCGCTGTACGCCGCAGGCGTGGGCGAAGGCATGATCGATCTGGAGAAGCCGGCCCTGACCACCGGCGACGGCAACCCCGACGAGGCCCGCCGGGTGGAAGTGCGGGTGAAGATGCCGTAAGCGGGATCCACGGCGCGTCACCCCGAACGGCGGCCTCCGGGCCGCCGTTCGCACGTCTGCCGGCGGCACTTCGGCCCGGGCATCGCCCCTGACATCGGCTCGCCCCGGCGCGGATCGCCGCCGCGGATGCTGCGACGCAGCAGGCGGCGGCGTAGAATGCGCGCCTCCCCGCATCGTATGGAACCCGCCATGGGCCTGGACCTCGTCCCCACCGGCAAGAATCCGCCGGAAGAAATCAACGTCATCATCGAAATCCCGAAGGACGCGGAGCCGGTCAAGTACGAAGTGGACAAGGCCACCGGCGCGATCTTCGTCGACCGCATCCTGTCCACGCCCATGCGTTACCCCTGCAACTACGGTTATGTCCCGCACACGCTCTGCGGCGACGGCGATCCTGCCGACGTGCTGGTGATCCTGCCGCTGCCGCTGGTGCCGGGCTCGGTGATCCGCGTGCGCCCGGTCGGCGTGCTGCGCATGAAGGACGAAGCCGGCAGCGACGAGAAACTGCTGGCGGTGCCGGTGGACAAGGTGTTCTCCGGTTACAGCCACATCGCCGACATCGGCCAGGTCAGCCCGCACTGGCTGGAGCGCATCGGCCACTTCTTCGAGCACTACAAGGATCTGGAGAAGGGCAAGTGGGTGAAGCTCGACGGCTGGGGCGACGCCGACGAAGCCAAGCGCATCATCCTGGAGTCGATCGAGCGCTACAACGAGACTCCGGAAGGCGAGAAGCCGAAGTTCTGAGTCCGCAGCGACCCGGATGCTTCCACCGAAAAGCCCGCGCCCGCGCGGGCTTTTCGGTTGCGGACCGCGCGCGGCCGCCCGCGGCTTGACAGACCCCGTGCGCTCCGCGGATACAGAAGGCCGAGCCCCCCGCCCCCGCCGGAGAACCGATGTTCCGTCTCGAAGAATTCCAGACCGCCGCCGAACTGGAGGCCATGGAGGCCACGATCCGCCGCGCCTGCGACGCCGCCGTGCGCGACCCGTTCGCGCAGTTCCTGTTCATCGACCGCTACACCCGCTGGAACGGGTATGCCGGCGCGCTGGTCGCGAAGCTTTCCGGCAACCTCGGCGAATCGCAGGACCTGTTCCTCGATCCCAACGAACCCGATCGCGCGCAGGCCGTGCGCGGCATGGATGTCGCCGGGCACGTGCTGGACGCCACCGTCGACGAACACCTCGACAAGGGCCATCGCGTCCCGCATCGCACCCTCGCCCAGGCCATGCGCAAGGCCGCGGCCGATTACGCCGGGCTGACCTTGTCGGAACGCAACGCGCTTTCGGAACCACCCGCGTGGCTGCGCGACGTGGTCGCGCGCACCTTCACCTGCTACGGCAGCGTCGCGCACGACGCCGAAGCCCTGATCCGCTCGATCGGCACGCATATCGCGTCGGAATCGATGGCCGACCGCGAGTACGCGATCATCGACCGCGTGTTCCGCGCCGAACGCCACGAGGAAGGCTTCTACCAGTACCTGCGCGAACGCGACTACCGCGTCGAGCTCGGCGGCAAACTGGTGCATGCGTATGCATGGATCACGATCCACGCCACCTTCGAATCGCAGGGCGTCGAGGCCGAACACCTCGCCGAAGCGATGAAGGCGCTGGAACTCGCGGCGCGCTATCGCCCGGAACCGCGCGAACGCATCCTCGAACTCGCCCGCGAGGGCTACCGCAGCTTCGCCGACCTGCAGCGCGATTTCTTCGTCAACGCGGCGCTGGAATGCGATGCGGCCGCGGACAGGAGACAGCGGGCGGCGTGAATGCGGCGCGGGTCTCGCGACGCCTGATCGCGCGCCGCGCGATCAGGCGTACTCGCCCGCCGGTTTCGCCGCCGCGCGGGCATCGGCGGAGGCCACCGCGGTGCGCGCCAGCATCACCGTCATCACCTGCAGCCAGGGCATCTCGTTGCGCAGCATCACGCCCTGCGCGAGCGGGCGCACGCTCAGGGCATAGGCATCGAGCGCGGCGCGGAAACTGGCGCGGCCTTCGGCGGCGTCGCCGTACTGCGCCCACAGGCCTTTCCACTGCCGCATCAGCCGCGCGGTGTGCTGCTGCAACTGCGGCAGTTGCGGATGCGGCAGGCATTCGCCGAGCAGGAACGACAGGTGTTGGCCGAGTTCCCACGGGCTCATCACCGCCGGCAGGTTCACCGCTTCGCAGGCGAAATCGGCCGGCGCCGCGGGATCTGGCACCACGCGACGCGGCTGCCAGCCGGGGATGTCCGCATCGTGCGGGCGGCCGTGGCCGACCAGATCCCAGAACGCGCCGCCGCCGACGGTGTCGCAGACCAGATGGATGCGCGACTGCACGGCGTCGTTGAGCACGCGATGCTGGCGCCAGGTATCGAAGATCCAGCATTCGCCGGCGGCCATGTGGATGGTGTGGCCGTCGCATTCGAACGCGACCGTCGGCTGGGTCACCAGCGGCACGTGCACGCGCACGCGTTCGACCCAGTAATAGCCCTGATCGGCGTGGCGCGCGACCTCGGCCTGCCCGGCCAGACGCATCAGCCGGGTGCGACCGATGGTGGCACCGAAGCTGGCGAGCGTCTGCCGCAGATACGGGCAGCGCTGCAGGTGCGCGGTGGGCCGCATGCGTCCGGCGAAGGCTTCGTTGTCCGGGTCGCCGTCCACCGCAAGCAGCGGCAGCATCGAATTGCCGGCGAAGCCCTGCGGATGCGGCTTCCACACCGACTCGCCCAGCGCCTCGATTTCCTGTGCGAGTACGGCCGCGTCGAACAGTAGCGGCAACTGGATGAAAGGTACCTGGAGTTTCAAGGCCGCGGCCCCGGATTGCTGGCGATGGCGGGCATTTTAGGCAGATTCCGCGCGCCTGCCGCTTGCGCCCGATCAAACCCGGGCCGGCGGCCCGACGGGACGCCCGGACACGACACGGCCCCGGGGAGACCGGGGCCATAGCGCCCATGAAACGGTCCGATCGATGATCGAAGCCCCTGTGGGAGCGACGGAAGTCGCGACGGATTGCAGAGATTCCTTCCGCAGCCTGTCGCGACTTCCGTCGCTCCCACAGTGGATCCCTGATTCGATGCAGGCGGACTGTCGTCCGTCTGCATCGACAAGAGAGACCCCTCGCCGAGATCCCGAACCCGGCGCTCAGAACTTCTGGTTGTACTGCAGATAAAAGAATCCACCGCCCGGCAGGTCGTAGGCGCCGTCGAACGAATGCGCGAACGAATTGCGGGTGATCGGCGGTTCCTTGCCGAACAGATTGCGCGCGCCGAGGCTGATCTTGCCGTTCCACGGCGTTTTCCAGCCGACCTGCACGTCGTGATAGAACCGCGCGCCGATGCGGTTCTCGAAGCGCAGCGGGTTGCCGTTCGCGTCGAGCACATCGTTGTCGCACAGTTCGGTGGGCGTGATGCCGTACTCGAAGTAGTTCGGGCCGAACGGGCAGCCCTCGTCCATCGCCGAGTAGTAGCGCACCGCCCAGGTCGCGTCCCAGTCGCCCTTGCGCCACGAGGTGGTGAGGTTCGAACGCAGGCGCCAGGCCGGCGCGCCGTTGTACTGGCCGACCACGCCGAACAGGGTGTTGTCGGTCGAGTAGGTGCTGTCCCACTGGAACGAGAACTTGCCCCATGCGGTCTCCGGCATGGCGTAGGTGACCTGGAAGTCGTAGCCCTCGACTTCGCCCTGCGCCAGATTGAACTGGCTCTGGCGCACGTCGATGATGTTGCCGACGTTGTCGCGGGTGACGAACGAACAGAACAGCGCGCGCTGGGCCGGGTCCGGCGCGGCGCCGACGCTGCCCGGCGCGCCGTAGCAGGCGGTGAGGATGGCTTGGGTGCCGCGGAAGGTGATCACGTCCTCGAGCGTGATGTTGTACCAGTCGAGGGTGAAGTTCAGGCCCGGCGCCCAACTCGGGCTGTAGACCACGCCGAAACTCTTGGTCTCGCCGAATTCCGGCTGCAGGTCCGGGTTGCCGCCCTGCAGCGAGCGGATCTGCCCGTTCGGCTGGGCCACGCCGGCGCCGGGCACGCCGTCCGCGACGCAGCGCGCGGCATCGGTGGTGGCGAGGGCGATGTTCGCGGTGTTGCAGGGATCGATCGCGGCCGGGAAGCTTTCGGCGCCGCCGAGATACAGGTCGAGCACGTCGGGCGCGCGGAAGGATTCGGAGAAGGTGCCGCGGAACATCAGGTCGTCCATCACCTGCCATTTGACGCCGATCTTCTTCGAGGTGTCGCCGCCGATGTCGGGATCGACCGAGGTGCCGCCGAAGAAACCGCTGGAGTCGTAGTCCGACTTGCGCGCCGCGAGATTCACTTCCAGCAGCTTGGCGAACGGCAGGTCGGCCAGCAGCGGAATGTTCAGTTCGGCGTAGATTTCGTCGACGTTGACCTTGCCGTTGGTCGGCTCGGTGAAGTTGGACGAGGAACCGCCGCCGGCCACCAGCGCATCGGGCTGGTTGTTGAAGGCGGTGCGACGATGTTCGAGACCGACCGCGAAGCCCAGCGGACCGGCCGGCAGGTCGACGATCGAGCCCGACAGGTTGGCGAAGTAGTCCTTCGTCGTCATCTGCTGCAGCGCGTTCTGCGTGTAGCTGATGTAGTCGACCATCGCCTCGTATTCTTCGCGCGTGATCACGCCCGCGCCGAGGCCGAGATCGGGACCGCCGAAGACGTTGAACGGCACGCAGCCGGCGATCACCGCGCCGGAACCGTCGAGGCATTCCAGCGCGCCGGTGACCGGGTTGCGGCGGGAGTCGCCGACCGCGCGGCGCAGGTTGAACAGGTTGATGAAATTCTCGCCACGCTGGGCGATGCGCGAATCCAGATAGGAATAGCCGACATCCCAGTACAGATCGCGACCGGCCAGATCGAAGGCGCCGTCGAACGACAGCGTCACCGCGAGGTTGTCGTTGTCGAAATAGGGTTTGCGCGGGCCGACCGCGAGCGCGCGGAAATTGGCCTGGCGCAGATCCTGCCCGAACGGGTTGAAGACGTTGCCGGCGGTCGGCGCGAACGCCCACTGCGGGCCGGCGAGACCGCGCACGTCCATGGTCAGCGGCACTTCGGCCAACTGCTGGTCCGAACTGCGCTGGACGTAGGTCGCCATCGCGTTGAAGTTGATGCGGTCGGTCAGGCGCAGGCTGGCCTGGCCGTAGACGTTGAAGCGTTCGATCGGCTGCAGCAGATAGTTCACCGGCGCGAAGTTGTAGCGGTCGGAGCTGCCTGAGCCGTCGACGGTGTAGTTGATGAAGGCGCGGAAATCGGTGGCCTGGCGGCCGTCTTCGCCCGGCGTGAGCGTGTACGGGCCGCCGGCCACCGGCGTGCAGGTCTGGAAACCGGACGCGGTGGGCGTGAGCGCGCCGGCGCAGCGGGTGAAATTGCCGCGCAGGCTGGTGCCCGAACCGAACAGGCCGCCCGAGGCCAGATCGCCGCCGCCGTACACCGGCACCGACGAGATTTCGCGGTCGCCGGCATACACCGGCTCCTGGTCCTGGTAGGCGATGCTGAACACCGCGTTCCAGCGATCGCTGCCCGCGCCGACGGTGAAATCGTAGGACTGCTGGAAGCCGTCGCCCTTGCTGTAGCCGCCGAGATAGACGTTGGCTTCGGCGCCTTCGAAATTCTTGCGGGTGATCACGTTGATCACGCCGGCGATAGCGTCGGAACCGTAGATCGCCGACGCGCCGTCCTTCAGCACTTCGATGCGCTCGACCACCGAGATCGGGATGGAGTTGAGATCGACCACCGCGGCGTTGGTGATGCCGGCGGTGATCCAGCGGCGGCCGTTGACCAGGATCAGCGTGCGGTTGGCGCCGAGACCGCGCAGCGAGATGTTCTGGGTGCCGTCGCTGCCGTTGGTGCCGGTAGTGACGTTGCGCAGCGCACCGCCGTCGCTGGCGGCGATGTTGAACAGGATGTCGCCGACCGACGTGAGGCCGGTGGCCTCGATCGCTGCGCGATCGATGGTCAGCACCGGCGAGGTGCTTTCCACTTCGGCGGCGCGCGGAATGCGCGAACCGGTGACGACGACGGTGTCGAGTTCGTCCTGCGTTTCGGCGTCCTGGGCCTGCGCGACGGCAGGCATCAGCGCGCCCGAAGCGAGCGCGGCCGCGATGGCGAACGGCAGCGCGGCCGGCGCGATGGCGTGCGGATGGGATGGGGTCATCGTCGTCTCCATGAAAAATGAGCGTGAGAAATGAGCGTAAAAATCGGCGTGAGAAGTTGTTGCAGGAATGTGCGGATGCCTTCGAAGCGGACGCACGGCGATGCGCGAATGCATCGCTGCGTCTCGCGGCATCGCGTTAGCGCGGCGTTAAAGCTCGGACCACATTACGTTTCGCGCCGATGCGCCGCTTTGCGCCGCGGGTTTCGTGCCTGTGCCGACCTTGGCATCACGCCGCGACGCTTCGCGCCAGGCGGTGGCGGTGGTGCGATAGCGCGCACGGAACGCGCGCGCGAAGCTGCAGCTGTTGTCGAAACCGCAGCACGCGCCGATCTCGCTGATCGCATCGTCGGTGGCGGCGAGCAGTTCGCAGGCGTGCTCCAGACGCAGGCGGACCGACGCGGCCTGCGGACTCTCGTCGTAGATCTCGTGGAAGGTCTTCGACAGATACCAGCTGGAGAAACTGGTCAGCTCGGCGAGTTCGCCGAGGCGCACTACGCGGTCGCGATGCCCGTCCAGGAACAACCGCGCGCGCTGCAGGCGTCCGAACACCTGGCGCTTGCGCCGCACCGAACGCCCCGGACAACGCGAGATGCCGCGATCCAGATCGCGCTGCAGCGCGCACAGGTGCAGCAGCATCGCGCCGAGCGCGCGCGAAGCCGCATCCTGGCCGCCCGGCCGGCCGGCGCCGGCGTCGCGACCGTTGCGCCACAGGCGGATGGCAATGCGCAGATCGCGACGACTCATGACGCCGCGCCCCGGCAAGAGGTCGGCGCGCCGGGCGCCGCCTGGATCGGCGGGCAACAGCAGACCGAGGGTCGCGCCATGCCGTGCGGCCACCAGCTCCGGGGCCGAATCGCGATCCAGCGCCAGCCACTCTCCCGGGTTGAGGACGAAACTGCCCTCCCGCGCCTGCACCCGGGTACGTCCGCGCAGTTGGAACCAGACCGAGAAACCACCCCCGGCGCGGACGCTGCCCATGCGCGCGACCGCGAGCCAGCGGACGGCGCTCAGATGGGGGCCGTGTTCGAGATCCACCGTGCCGCCACGATCCGCCAGCGCGTGGTGGCGGACCATGGACGGGGGAATGCGTGGGGTCGCTGTCGCGTGTTCGAGTTGCATGTCTGCGCTCCGTGCCGAGTGTGGTCTCCGGTGTGACCGGATCGCGGCGGAGCAGCAGGAAATTCCGTGGAGATTTCGCCTAAATCAACGCGAATCCGTTCCGAAATCGTTCCGAAACCTTACGGATCAACGACTTGCGACCGGGCGGACGATCGATGCCGGACCGCCGCCGACGCTCGGGATCGGCGCGACGCCGATGTCGGTCTGCATGTCCTGGATCACCGACACGTAGACCGCACCTGCGGCGGCGGCGTAGGTCACGCCTTCGAGCCACCATCCCTCGCTGCCGAGACAGCGGCCGCTCTGCTGCGCGTCCTTGTCCGCGGCATCGACGGCGACCCGTCGCCAGTACAGGGCGCAGCCGCGCGCATCCATCACCCGCACCCCGTCCGAGGTGCTCACCAGCATGCGGTTGCGGCGCTGGTTGATCACCCGGTCGACGGCGCGGACATGGCGCAGGTCGAGGTCGGCGCCGAGCAGTTCCGGGGTGGCCGTGCGGGCCAGCACGATCCGGCGATGGCGCGGATCGACCACCGCCACCGCCACGTCGGACACCTGTGCGAGCGCCCGCCACGGGCGCGCGCTGCGGTCGTAGAGCGTGACCCCGAGCCGGCCGCCGCCGCGGTCGGCGACCACCAGCAGGCGGTTCGGGTCCGGGTGATAGGCGACATGCACGGGATCGCGATCGGGCACCGCCAGCCGGGTCATGCGGCCGCGTGCGGGCTCGATCTCGTAGACGCCCGCGGTACCGCCCGGCGCGCGGCCGATGGCGAGCGCGCGCTGCGACTCCGGATGCCACATCACCGGATGCCGCGGCATCGGGATGAAGTCCGCGAACGAGCGCAGGGTGTCCGGACGGCTCGCGTCCTGCCACCACAGGCGCATGTCGCCGGTGCGATCGGACACGAACAGCACCTGGCGGCCGTCGGGCGCGACCGAGGGCAGGATGTTGGAGCCGGTGCTCTCGAACACCACCTCCGACCTGCCCAGCGCCGCTTCGCCATCGTCGATCGCGAGCCGACGCGCGATCGAGCGCATGTTCTCGACCTCGAACGCGACCGTGCCGTCGCCGGCGGAAACCGAGGGGAACATGAAACTGCTTTCGCCGCCCGGGTGGTCGACGATGCGGCCGCTGTCCAGATCCAGCGTCGACAGCACCACCTTGCCGTCGCGATAGCGCGTGAACAGCAGGCCGCGGCTGTCCGGCGTCCACGCCAGACCGTAGATGTTGGTGCGCAGATCGGTCAGCCGCTGCGGCGTGCCGCCGCCGACCGGGATCCGCCACAGGTCGGCCAGCGAGACGTTGCGCTGGAACGCGATCCAGCGCCCGTCCGGCGACACCACGGGCGACAGGTCTTCGTCCGCGGGCGAGCGGGCGTAGGGAATCCGTTCCCAGCGGCCGACATCGAGCGCCATCCGGTACAGCGCCTTCTCGGCGCCGGTGCGGGTGCCATCGCCGGTGCGGCGCGCACCGACCAGCGCGCGGCCGTCCGGATACCACGCCAGCGGATGCGATTCGCCTCCGATGCAGTCGCCGATCTCGCGCGCGCTGCCGCCGGCGGCGGGAATCACCATCACCTGGCACCGGTCCGGGCCGCTGCGCACGAACGCGATCTCGCGGCCGTCGGGCGACCACGCCGGCATCAGGTCGTACTGTCCGGGCACCGCTTCGGTCAGCGCCCGCGGCGGGGTGGCGGTGGAGGTCTGCAGCATCAGGGTCGCGCTGGCGCCCTGCTTGCCGCTGCGGGTGTAGACGACCAGCGCGCCGTCGGGCGACAGGCTGGGCCGTTCCTCGGCGGCGGGCATCGAGGCGATGCGCTGGAATTCGAGGCGCTGCGCCGTGGTCGGCGCACCCGACGACGGTACTGCCAGGTCGTCGGTGCTGGCCTTCGGACGCAGTTCGAGCAGATAGCCGGCGGCGAACAGGCTCAGAACCACGCCGGCGGCGGCGGACGCCGGCACGACCCAGCGCCTGCGCGCGCGCGGCGCGGACAATTCCGCCGTCGCGGCGGCCGCCGGCGCGTCCGCGGGCGGCGCGTCCGGCGCCACCTGCCATTCGATCGACGCGATCAGGCGGTAGCCCTGCTTCGCCAGCGTCTCGATGTAACGCGGGCGCTCGCGGTCGTCGCCAAGCGCCTTGCGCAGCTGCGTGATCGCCTGGGTGATCACGTCGTCGGTGGGCAAGGTGTCCGGCCACACCCATTCCAGCAGCGCCTCGCGACTCACCGGCCGGCCCGCATGCGCCACCAGCACCAGCAGCACGCCGAGCGACTTCAGCGTCACCCGCACCGGCTCGCCGCCGTCCAGCGGCGCGATCTCGCGCAACGGAATGTCGACGACGCGGTCGCCGATCCGCAGACGATCGGACGGGCGCGGCTCAAGCAGGTTGGCGTGGGATTTCAGCATCGGCAAAGCCCGGAGTGGGACGCATGCGCGCCGGTCGTGGCGAAAGGCCGTCGCAGCAGACTGCACCCAACCCGCCCTTCGACACAGTGCCGCAGGTCACTGGACGACGGGTCAAGGAAGGACATCCAGGCCGCCAAACTCGGCACAGCGGCCGAGCGTCTCAGTTCGCGCGCGTGCGGCCGAGCATGCCGGCGAGCCGCGACACGATCAGCGCCATGTACATCACGCCGTTCCACTGTTCGACGATGACCAGGGTGCGCGCATGCGGCGACAACGGAATGATGTCGCTCAGGCCGGTGGCCGAGAAGTTGGTCGCGCTGAGGAACAGCAGTTCCACCCAGTCCAGCGGACGGACCTTGCCGCCCGGTGCCAGGAACGCATCGGGCTGCCACTGCTGGCAAAGCATGAACAGCCAGGCGTAGGCCTCGGCGAACAGCATGAAGGTCGCGCCGGCCGCCCACAGTTCGTCGCGGGTCGCGCGCTCGTCGCTCATCATGTACGAGATCAGCGACACCGCGGCATAGAAATACGCGGCGGCGTAACCGGCGGCCCCCAGCGCACCGAGCGCGACGCTGCCGGTGACGTTGTGGGCGATCCACGCGCCGACGCCGATCGCGGCGAGCACGCCCGCGATCCAGCCCGGTCGCGGCGAGCGGTGCACCATCCACACCGCGGCCGACAGCACGCCGACACTGATCGCGGTCGACACGATGTGGCCCGCGCGGCTGTCGCCGACGAAGGGATACAGCAGCAGCGCGAGCAGTTGCACCCACAGCAGCGTCCGCGAGGGATTCCGCATCCACCGCCGCATCGTCATGTTCATCCGCGCGCGCCTCCCGCACTGCGATGGCGCTCGACATCGAGCACCGCACGTCCCAATGCTGCCATGAACGGCAGGCCGATGCCGTCGTATTCGTAACGGTCGTCGTTGTAGATGCCGTCGGCGTTGACCCGGATGCTGGCGGCCAGCAGGCACTCCACGCCCGATGCGCGATCGACCATGCAGGCCACTTCGCTGAGCGAGCCGTAGGCCATGCCGCTCTTGCCGAACACGGTCACGCCGTCGGGATAGCGCGCACGGCCATCGCCGACAAGGAACCAGCGCGCATGGCCGTCCGGATGGTCGGTCTCGGGATAGACCGGATCGACGCTGTCGCGCGGACGCAGACTCAGGGCGCGCAGCAGACGCGCGCGCAGCGGATCGTCGATCCGCCAGCGCTGCGACGCCGGCACCGAGTCCGGGCGCAGGAACGCCTGCAGCATGCGCAGCGCGTCGGCCAGCGGCAGGAAGTTCGCATGCGAGAAATCGTGCGGCCCCGGGGTGATGCTGCCGTCGTCGTTGCGCCAGCCGTCGCCCAGCAACGCCGCGCCGAACGGAAACCGTCGCGCGATGGCCACGGCGGGCGGAAAACTCCGCAGCTGATCTCCGCGCGAAGACAGCAGCTGGCCGCCGCCGCTGCGCCGGTTCGCGTCGATGTCGGACGACCCCAGACGCGCGATCAGGCGCACATGCGGATAGCCCAACTCGGCCAGGCGCCGGTGCACCGCGTCGACGCCGAGCAGTGCGTACCAGCGGTTGAACGGCACGTTCTCGCTGACCGCGAAGGTGCGGGCCAACCCACGGGCGAACGATTCGTCCAGCGCTTCCTCGCCCCATTCGCCCGTGATCGGTGGCGCATGCAGGCGCAGCACGCTGTCCGCATCGCCGCCCGCGGCCTGCACCGCTTCGGCCATCAGCAGCGCCATCGGCAACTTGGCCACGCTGGCCGCGGGAAACCAGCGTCGCGGGGTCATGCCCCAATCGTGCGTGGACCAGCGCCGCGCGCCATCGGCATCGCGCTCGCCGCGCAGCCAGCGCACCTGGACCGCATGGACGGGATCGCTCGCGACCGCGGCCAGTGCCGGCGGCATCCGCGCGAAGACCTCGGACCAGATCGCATCGACCGGCGCGCCCGCCTGCGCCGATCGCGCGGCCATGGCCCCGCCCAGACTCAACGCACCGAGAGCCAGGAATTCGCGTCGATGCATGCAATGGACCTCGTCGTGGGATGGCGGTGGCGACGCCCGTCGCGCAGGAGGTCGTGCCGTAGTCGCGCCGGAATCTGCGGCGAACGATGCTGCATCGCAAAAAAGACCGTGCGGACTGCACGGCATGAATACGTATGCAACACCGCGTTCCGGCCCCGCGCGCCCACTCTCCCGGTGAATACGATTGTAGCGGGGTCGCTCCGGCGGCATGCGGCTCCTAAGCTTCGTGGGTTTACGAGACGGGGTCGTTCGCGACCGCCGTACCCCGGACCCGTGCAGGTCCCCTGCGGAGAGCGATACATGCATCAGATCGATTCCAGCGCGACGCGCGACGACACCCGGAGACCGGCGACGGCATCTGCCGCGACGGATCTTCTGCCGGCGTTCCGCGCCGCGTTGGCGACCGTCCGCGGCGATTCCGTCGCCGGATCCGATGCGGTCCCGGCCGCACGCGCCGCGCTGCGCGCCGCCGCCGACACCTGCCGCGATGCGCTGGCCGCACGCTGGGCCGCGACCCAGGCCGAGGACGCGCGTCGCGATCCGTCGCAGCGCCGCGTGCACTACCTGTCGATGGAATTCCTGATGGGCCGCGCCCTGCGCAACGCGCTCGCGGCGCTGAAACTGGAGCCGGAACTGCAGCGCGAACTGGCCGCGCACGGACTGTCGCTGGCCGACGTGCTCGAAGCCGAGCCCGACGCCGCGCTCGGCAACGGCGGCCTCGGCCGGCTCGCCGCCTGCTTCCTCGATTCGTTCGCCGAAACCGGGCTGGCGTCGTTCGGCTACGGCCTGCGCTACCGCTACGGCATGTTCGCGCAGGCGACCCAGGACGGCCGCCAGATCGAGCGCCCCGACGACTGGCTGCGCCACGGCGCGCTCTGGGACATCGAACGCCCGGACGTCGAATACATCGTCGGTTTCGGCGGCAGCGTCGGCTCCGACGGCATCGGCGGCCGCCGCTGGCAGCCTGCCGAACGCGTGGTCGCGCGCGCCTTCGATTTCGTGGTGCCCGCGCATCACGGCCAGCGCGTGTCCACATTGCGCCAATGGCAGGCCAGCGCCGAGGAACCGATCGACTTCGCGGCGTTCTGCCGCGGCGACCATGCCGGCGCCGCGCGCCATCAGGTCGCTGCAGACGCCCTGAACTGGGTGCTCTACCCCGACGACAGCACCGATGCCGGCCGCGAACTGCGCCTGAAACAGGAAGCGCTGCTGGTCAGCGCCTCGCTGCAGGATCTCATCGCCCGCCATCTCGGCGAAGGCCGTGCGCTGGAACAACTGGGCCACGGCAACGCGATCCATCTCAACGACACCCACCCCGCGCTGGCGCCGGCCGAACTCATGCGCCTGCTGGTGGACGAGCACAATCTCGCCTGGGACGACGCCTGGGCGATCACCCGCCGCGCGGTGTCGTACACCAACCACACGCTGATGCCCGAAGCGCTGGAAACCTGGCCGCTGCGGATGTTCGAAGCGCTGCTGCCGCGCCATCTCGAAATCATCTATCGCCTCAACCACGACTTCCTCAACAGCGTCCGCCAGCGTCATCCCGGCGCGGAAGCGCTGGTGCGCAGCGTTTCGCTGATCGACGAAACCCAGGGCCGGCGGGTGAAGATGGCCGCGCTGGCGGTGCTGGCCTCGCACCGGGTCAACGGCGTCGCCAAGCTGCATTCGGACCTGATGGTCGACACCATCTTCGCCGACTTCGCGAAGCTCTTTCCCGAGCGCTTCATCAACGTCACCAACGGCGTCACGCCGCGGCGCTGGCTGCAGCAGGCCAACCCCGGCCTGTCGGCGCTGCTCGACGACACCATCGGCAATGGCTGGCGCCGCGACCTCGGCGGGCTCGATGCATTGCGTGAACGCGCGGACGACGCCGCGCTCGGCGCGCGGCTGGCCGCGGTCAAGCGCACGAACAAACTGCGGCTCACCGCGCTGATCCGCGACGAACTCGGCATCGAGGTCGATCCGGATTCGCTGTTCGACGTACAGATCAAGCGCATCCACGAATACAAGCGGCAACTGCTGAACCTGCTGCACGTGGTCGCGCGCTACCAGGCGATGCTGGCGCAGCCCGACGGCCCCGATGGGCAAGGCTGGGTACCGCGCACCGTGATCCTCGCCGGCAAGGCCGCCTCGGCCTACCACACCGCCAAGCAGATCATCCGCCTCGCCCACGACATCGGCCGCACCGTCAACAGCGACCCGCGGCTCGGCGGCAAGCTCAAGGTGGTGTTCCTGCCGAACTACGGCGTGAGCCTCGCCGAAACCATCATTCCCGCCGCCGATCTGTCCGAACAGATCTCCACCGCCGGCACCGAAGCCTCGGGCACCGGCAACATGAAGTTCGCGATGAACGGCGCGCTGACCATCGGCACCTGGGACGGCGCCAACATCGAAATGGCGCAAGCCATGGGCGAAGAGAACATGTTCGTGTTCGGCCTGCGCACCGACGACATCGCGACACTGCGCGCGGTCGGTTACGACCCGCGCTGGATCGCCGGCCAGAACGCCGCGCTGCGCGGCGTGCTCGACGCCATCGGCAACGGCAGCTTCAGCCCTGGCGAACCGAAGCGCTACCGCGCGCTGGTCGACGGCCTGCTCGGCGCCGATCCCTACCTGCTGCTCGCGGACTTCGCCGACTACGTCGCCACCCAGGCGCGCGTCGACGCGCTGTATCGCGACCCCGCCGCATGGAACGCCCGCGCGCTGCGCAACATCGCCGGCATGGGCTTCTTCTCCACCGACCGCACCGTGCGCGAATACGCCGACAAGGTCTGGTCCGGCCACGCCCTGGCGCCGGAACCCGGACGGACGTCGGGCTGAGCATGCTGGCACAGGGGGACATCGCGGCACTGCTGGAGGCGCGGCACGCCGACCCGTTCGCGGTGCTCGGTCTGCATGCCGATGCCGACGGCAAACTGTGGCTGCGCGCGCTGCTGCCGGGCGCGGAATCGGTGGAGGTGCTGGATGCCGCCAACGGCCGCGCGCTCACCGATCTGCTCCACCATCGCGACGGTTTCTTCGAGGCGCGCGTGCCGCTGCGGCGCAAGCGCTTCGACTACCGGCTGCGCGTGCGCTGGCAGAGCGGCGAAACCGGCACCTATTGCGACGCCTACGCCTTCGGCCCGCAGCTCGACGAAGACCAGCTCGCGGATTTCCGCGACGGCCGCGAACTGCGGCCGCATACCTTCCTCGGCGCGCACCCCTGCACCATCGCTGGCATCGACGGCGTGCGCTTCGCGGTGTGGGCCCCGAACGCGCGCCGCGTCAGCGTCGTCGGCGATTTCAACGGCTGGGACGGCCGCCGCCACCCGATGCGTCTGCGCCACACCGCCGGCGTGTGGGAAATCTTCGTGCCGCACGTCGTCACCGGCGATCTCTACAAGTTCGAACTGATCGCGGGCGACGGCACCCTGCTGCCGGCGAAGGCCGATCCTTTCGCACGTGCGTCGGAATTGCGTCCGGGCACCGCCAGCCGGGTCGCCGCGCCGATGCCGCCGCGCATGCTGCCGCCGGAGCGCGCCGCCGCCAACGATCGCCACGCGCCGATCAGCATCTACGAAGTGCATCCGGGCTCGTGGCGGCGCGATGCGCACGACGGCTTTCCCGACTGGGATGCGCTCGCCGCGCAGTTGCCGGCCTACGCCGCCGACCTCGGCTTCACCCACATCGAACTGCTGCCGGTGTCCGAGCATCCGTTCGACGGTTCCTGGGGCTATCAGACCCTGGGAATGTTCGCGCCGACCGCGCGCTTCGGCGCGCCCGAAGGTTTCGCGCGCTTCGTCGACGCCTGCCATGCGCGCGGGCTCGGCGTGCTGATCGACTGGGTGCCGGCGCATTTCCCGAAGGACGCGCACGGCCTCGCCCGCTTCGACGGCACCGCGCTGTTCGAATACGCCGACCCGAAGGAAGGCGAACACCGCGACTGGGGCACGCTGATCTACAACTTCGGCCGCACCGAAGTGCGCGCCTTCCTCGCCGGCAGCGCACTGCACTGGCTGGAGCAGTACGGCATCGACGGCCTGCGCGTGGACGCGGTGGCGTCGATGCTGTATCGCGACTACTCCCGCAACGAAGGCGAGTGGATTCCGAACGCGTTCGGCGGCCGCGAGAACCTCGAAGCGATCTCGCTGCTGCAGACGATCAACGCGCGGATCGGCGGCGACATGCCCGGCGCGATCACGCTGGCCGAAGAGTCCACCAGTTTTCCCGGCGTGTCCGCGCCCACGCACGTCGGCGGCCTCGGCTTCCACTACAAATGGAACATGGGCTGGATGAACGACACGCTGCGCTACGTGCACGAAGATCCCGTGCACCGGCGCTGGCATCACGACCTGATGACCTTCGGCCTGGTCTACGCCTTCAGCGAGAACTTCGTGCTGCCGCTGTCGCACGACGAAGTGGTGCACGGCAAGGGCTCGCTGCTGCAGAAGATGCCCGGCGACGACTGGCAGCGCTTCGCCAACCTGCGCGCCTATCTCGGCTTCATGTGGGGCCATCCGGGCAAGAAACTGCTGTTCATGGGCCAGGAATTCGCGCAGCCCCACGAATGGCGCCACGACGAAGCGCTGCCCTGGCATCTGCTGGAGGACGTGCGCCATGCCGGCATGCGCGATCTCGTCCGCGATCTCAACCGCGTCTATCGCGACATCCCGGCGCTGCACCGGCTCGACTGCGTCGCAGCCGGCTTCGCGTGGCTGGTCGGCGACGATCGCGACCAGTCGGTGTTCGCGTGGATCCGCCGCGACGGCGACGGCGGCAGCGCGCTGGTGATCTGCAATTTCACGCCGGTGCCGCGACAGGGCTATCGTCTCGGCGTGCCCGACGACGGCGCCGCCGCGTGGCGCGAAGCCCTCAACACCGACTCGCGCCACTACGGCGGCAGCGACCTCGGCAACGGCGCACAGGCGCTGCACGTCGAACAGGTGCCGGCCGGCGGCCACGCACGTTCGCTCGCGCTCACCCTGCCGCCGCTGTCGACGCTGATCCTGGTGCCGGCATGATCGACCATCGCCTGAACGCCGGTTTCTCGCCTTTCGCAGGAGCGACGCAAGTCGCGACCTGCCTGCGATCCGACGAACCCGGCCGTCCAGTCGCGACTTGCGTCGCTCCTACGAAAAGCCACCCTGCCCATGCCGTGGCCGCGCATCATGGCTGAGCCGTCGCCCATCGCGCTGCAAGCCGGCCGCTCCGCACCGCTGGGCGCGCATGTCGTGGATGGCGGCGTGAACTTCGCGGTGTTCTCGCAGCGCGCGAAGCGGATGGAACTGTGCGTGTTCGACGACGACGGCCGGCACGAACGCGCGCGCTGCGAACTGCCACATGTCGAGGACGGCGTGTTCGCCGGCGTGCTGCCCGATGCCGGCCCGGGCCTGGTCTACGGCTATCGCGCGCACGGCAGCTGGAAGCCGGAATCGGGCTATCGCTTCAATCCGCACAAGCTGCTGCTGGACCCGTACGCGCGCGAGATCGTCGGCCGCTTCGAATGGCGCTCCGAACACTTCGCCCATGCCAGCGGCCATCCGGACGGCGCGCGCGTCCTCGACACCCGCGACAACGCGGCGTTCGCGCTGAAGGCGCGGGTCGCCGCGCCCGATGCGCCGGCGTCGCGATCACCGCGGCAACCGCGCCGCGCGCTGTCGGAGCTGGTGCTGTACGAACTGCACGTCAAGGGCTTCACGATGACGTTGCCGGGCATCCCCGACGCGCTGCGCGGCACCTACGCCGCGCTGGCGCATCCGGCGGCGATCGCGCATCTGCAGCGGCTCGGCGTCACCGCGCTGTCGCTGTTGCCGGTACAGACCGCGCTGGACGAACAGGCGCTGCGCGCGCGCGGCCTCACCAACTACTGGGGCTACAACACGCTCGGCTTCTTCTGCCCCGACGCGCGTTACGCCCACGACCGCTCGCCCGGCGGCGCGATCGCCGAATTCAGGGCGATGGTCGCGACCCTGCAGGCCGCCGGCTTCGAGGTCGTGCTCGACGTGGTCTACAACCACACCGCCGAGGGCGACGAACACGGGCCGACGATTTCGTTCCGCGGTCTCGACAACGCCAGTTGGTACCGGCTGATGGCCGACGACCGCAGCCGCTGCGACAACGCCAGCGGCTGCGGCAACACGCTGCGGCTGATCCATCCGCGCGTGACCCAGTTCGTGCTCGACTCGCTGCGCTACTGGGTCGAAGTGATGGGCGTCGACGGTTTCCGTTTCGACCTCGCCCCCGCGCTGGGACGCACGCGCCACGGCTTCGATCCGACCGCGCCGTTCTGGATCGCGCTGCGCCAGGACCCGGTGTTGTCGCAGGTGCATCTGATCGCCGAGCCCTGGGACTGCGGCCACGACGGGTATCAACTGGGCCGTCTGCCCGGCCGCTTCCTCGAATGGAACGACCGCTTCCGCGACGCCGCGCGCGGCTACTGGCTCGGCCACGACGCCGGCGCGCAGGTCGGCCGCAGCGAGTTCGCGCGCCGCTTCACTGCGTCGAGCGATCTGTTCCACCACGGCCATCGCCTGCCCGCCGCCAGCGTCAATTTCGTCGCCGCGCACGACGGCCGCACGCTCGCCGATGTCGTGACCTATCGCGAGAAGCACAACCTCGCCAACGGCGAGCACAACCGCGACGGTCATTCGCACGAGGTCTGCGCGAACTTCGGCAGCGAAGGTCCGAGCGATCATCCGCAGCTCGTCGACACCCGCCGTCGCGTGCGCCGCGCGCTGCTCGCCACCGTGCTGCTCGCGCAGGGCACGCCGATGCTCTGCGCGGGCGACGAGTTCGGCAACAGCCAGCGCGGCAACAACAACGCCTATTGCCAGGACAACGCCACCGGCTGGCTGGACTGGCCGGCGCCTCGAGAAGCGGACGACGACATCGATTTCGTCGCTGCGCTCATCGCATTGCGTCGCGAGGACCCGCTGCTGCGCCATGCGCGCTGGTTCTCGCCGACGCCAGAGGCGCGCGAACCGGCGATCCATTGGCTGCGCCCCGATGGCGACGCGATGCAGGTGGACGACTGGCACGACGCGCATGCGCACGCCTTCGCCTGCCAGCTCGCGGCCGACGCCGCGTCGACGCCGCGCTGGTGCATCGTCTTCAATCCCGGCGCGCAGCCGGCCCGTTTCCGTCTGCCGCACGGCCCATGGCGGCTCGCCATCGACAGCAGCGGCACGCTCGACGCAGGACCAACCGCACAGGCCGCCGACGGCGCGCTTGAGGTACCGTCCCGCGCATTGCTGCTGCTGCGCCGCGCCATGCATGGCGATGAACCGCATTCCCAGGAGAGTGACCGATGATCGATCTCGAACAACGTGCGGCCGGCGTGCTGCTGCACGTGACGTCGTTGCCCGGCCCGCACGGCATCGGCGATTTCGGACCCGACGCCTATCGCTTCGTCGATTGGCTGCAGTCGGCCGGCCAGCGCATCTGGCAGTGGCTGCCGACCAATCCCATCGGTCCCGGCAATTCGCCCTACCAGAGCGTGTCCGCGTTCGCAGGCAGCCCGCTGATGGTCGCGCTGGAACCGCTGATCGGCGCCGGCTGGCTGCCCGCGCCGACCCTGCCCGACGGCGGCTTCGCACCGCATCAGGTCGACTTCGGCAAGGTCATCGGCTGGCGCCAGGCGCAGCTGCGCGCCGCGCATGCCGGCTTCATCGCGAAGGGCACCAAGACCGAACACGCCGCGTTCGCGCAGTGGTGCGAGGCGCAGGCCGACTGGCTCGACGACTACACCCTGTTCATGGCCCTGGAAACCGCGCACGACGGACAACCGTGGTGGCAGTGGCCGGCGCCGTTGTGCGCGCGCGACAAGGCCGCACTCGACACCGCGCGCAAACAGCACGCCGCCGAGATCGGATTCTGGGCCTTCGTGCAGTGGTGTTTCGACACCCAGTCGCACGCGCTCAAGACCTACGCCAACGCGCGCGGCATCGCGATCATGGGCGACCTGCCGATCTTCATCGCGCATCACAGTGCCGACTGCTGGTCGCGTCCCGATCTGTATCTGCTCGACGCCGCGCATCAACCCACGTCGGTCGCCGGCTGCCCGCCGGACGCGATGGCGCCCACCGGCCAGCGTTGGGGCAATCCGCTCTATCGCTGGGACCGGATGGCGAAAGAGGATTTCGCGTGGTGGACCGCACGCCTGCGCCGCGCGCTGGACCAGGCCGACGTGTTCCGCATCGATCACTTCCGCGGCTTCGCCGGCTATTACGAGATTCCGGCCACCTGCCCCACCGCCGAGGAAGGCGAGTGGCGCCCGGGCCCGGGCAAGGCGCTGTTCGACGCGATCGAACGCGTGCTCGGTCCCTTGCCGATCGTCGCCGAAGACCTCGGCCTGATCACGCCCGACGTGGTCGAACTGCGCGACGGCTGCGGCTTCCCCGGCATGAAGATCCTGCAGTTCGGCTTCGGCACCGACGCCACGGACGATTTCCTGCCGCACAACTGGGGCCGCCCCTTCGTCGCCTACACCGGCACCCACGACAACCACACCGTCCGCGGCTGGTGGCAGAGCGCACCCGCGCGCGAACGCGCCTACGCCGGCAGCTATCTCCCCGCCAGCGACGGCGATGTGCACTGGGCGATGATCCGCGCCTGCTGCAACTCCGTCGCCAACCTCGCCGTCTGCCAATTGCAGGACGTCCTCGGCCTCGGCGTCGAGCACCGCATGAACACACCCGGCACCGTCGGCGACCACAACTGGACCTGGCGTTTCACCTGGGACATGGTCGACGGCGAAGCCACCCGCGTCCTCGCCCTCATCACCGCCGCCAGCGGTCGCACACAGTTCGAACTCGCACGACTCCCATAGGGCGAGCCCGGCGCACCGGGTTTTTCGATTGACGAAATCGATTAATCCCCTCAAGCAAAAAGCGCCGGAAAACCGGCGCTTTTTCGTTGAAGCAGCTTCATACGCGATGTCATTCGATCGAGGTCAGGAAAACAAGACATACGCCCGTTGACACTCCGGAAACGCAGTGGCAGATTCGACCCGCAGCCACGTTTCGCAAGTCATACGCGATCGCGCAGGGACAGGACGACAGGGGGAAACGGTGATGGGCATTCTTCAGCGCTCGGGGTGAGCGCATCCATTGGATTCGAAGCGATGCGGCTGGCAATGCCGTCTGTGCGTACTCCTCGCGCAGTGGCGTCGCTCGCCGGCATCGGAAGGCGAACCCCGCGAATCGCGGAAGAAAAGGCACACGACGATTGATCAACGTCTTGTTTTCGCGGCCAGCATTAAGGCAGACGGCCGGACTCGCCGGCAGCGGATCAGGAAGTCGCCATATGTCGGCAAGGGCAATGCCCTTCGAAGCATATCGAGAATTCAAGGATTGATCTCATGATGATTTGGATAGAGAAACGTTGGCCTCAAGGCATATTGCTCGCAATCAGCCTCTGGCTGATTGGCGTATTCGACGCTCGCGCCGAAGCCACCGTTTACATGAGTCAGCGAATCGATCCCCTCAACTATAATTGCAACGAATTTCTAGACGAGCGAATCAAGAGCAACGATGTGCTCGAAGCTCCGGATCAGGCGCTTGAGTTCGAGCACTGCTTTCGTTTGCAGAAATTGGCGATGATCGCCAACCAGCGTATTGACGGAGCAGAACCCGAGTTTTACGTCGAGCGCGTACCCCGCTTCAAACTTCCAAAAGGCGCGACTTCGGATGTGCCCATCCTCCGCGTGGTGTTCCCTCAGCGTGTTTTCTTCGATACGGGGAAATCCTTCTTGCGCCCGGAAGCCGACCAGGTAGTTGACATCATCGTCTCAGCACTCAAGAAGGACGCCCCGGATGTGACTGTCTTCGTCGCTGGACATACCGACCCGCGCGGCGGTTCCGATTACAACTACAACCTGTCGATCGACCGTGCTTATGCCGTCGCGAAGAGAATCTTCGAGAAAGGCGGTATGTCGCGCAATCTCTGGTGGATAGGCTTCGGCGAGGACATGCCGCTCGTGCCCAATACCGGACCCACCGGGTGGGGATACAACCGTCGAGTCGAATTCCTGTTTTCGGGCACACCCGCCGCGATCGCGATCTGGATGGCCGACATGCAAATCGACGGCTTGTGCGCATCGAATTCTGAGTCCGATGCCAAACAGTGCAAGCGTGAACTGGCCCTCAAGAGCACCTACGAAGCGATCGAATTGCGTGAGGAAGAAAGCACACTGAACAGACCGACGCATGTTGCACGCCGCATCGAACCGGACGGATCCAAAGACGGCACCAATCCATCCCGCCCCCCCGATGCCGCCATCAACACGCGCCCCCAAGCCATTCGCGTATTGAACCCTGTTCCAGGCCGGCGATTCACCATCGATCCAACGCGAAGAACCGCGACACCGGGCAGATAAGACATTAGCTCCGGCTCGGAATCACAACCGGCCCGGAATCCGAATCCATTTCGTTAGTGCGGCCGCCATACCAAACAGGGGATGCCTGCGTGAATCAAGCTGCTGACAACATCGACACATATGCTTCAATCGACCTTGATGCACTACGGGCCGGACTCTTTTCCGGGCTCCAACAGGAAGCGACGACTAAAGAAATCTTCCTGAGCCAGGCAAACGACGACGGCTCTCCGGCCGAGGGGCTTCCGCCGTTCGCACTCAGTTGGTTCAACAACCATATCGCGCCTAAGCGCGTTCTGGCGATCGCGGAGGTCGCGAACGAAGCCAGGAGAATCACCCTCGACGGTGGCGACGATGGCGTCCTCGAGCCGCTTGCACTGGGGAGCGCGCAACGTCGCCGCACGAAAGATCTTGCCACAGCAACTCAGGAATTCATACACAAGAATTCGGCCTTGATCGAGCGGCACAACCAACTCGAAACCGTCTATGTTCGCCACAGGAACAACGAAGGCCGAGAAGCGAAGACGCCCAGCTTGCTAGCGCTTTCGATCCTGTTTCTGGTGGTGCTGATTCCCGAAAGCGCGCTCAACTACGAGAGCTTCCGCGTGGCGCCTATGATCCGATCAGCCGCCATGGCATCCGGCATCACCTTGATCGTCGGCATGGCGATTGCTTTCGGCGGCCACTCCCTTGGCATCTTCATTCGGCGCTTCAATTATTACCGCCGAGGCAACGACAATATTCGACGGAACTCCGGATGGCCGATGCTCTGGATGGGATTGGGGTGCCTGATCCTGGCACTTGCGGCAGTGGCTGTCGCCCGCTATCACTTCATCCTGCCGAAGATCGCGGAGATGATCGCACTGGGCAACGAACCGCCGAACATCTACAGCTCGGTCGCCGGCCTGATGCTTGGAAACCTGCTCTGCTTCCTGCTCACCGCCATGGTTGCTTTCGTGATGCACGACCCCAATCCCGAGTATGAATCGGCAGCGAGAGACCTCGGCAAGAGAAAGAAGGAACTCATGAAACGGAGTTCCAGATTAAATGGCATGCGCAAGGAAATCGATCGTCGCCTTGAGTCCGATCGCCACGCTATCCGCCAGAAAAACCGGGCGATGATAGGAAAACCCGGCTACGCCACAGTACTCCAGCGTTTCGAGCGCATTCGCGCCATGGATCAAAAAGTGATCGCCATGCTGCAGGACTATCGCAGGCAATTGGCGGAGCGCCTGCAACCCGGCACGACCGTTTCGATGAAAGACTTCTCAGGCGATCCGTTGCGTACCGTTCGCCATTTCAGCAGCAAGGAGTTCGCCGCCCACCCCCTTCAGCTCTGGATGTTTGACGACTGATCGGACCAAAAGGACTTTCCATGCACCGCAAATCCATCTTCCTCGCGCCCCTAATTCTCATTCTTGCAGGCACCGGCTGTACAGATGACGGCACGTCTCCTCCCGGCAAGGCCGACAAGCCAATGCAGCGAATGGATCAGTTCTGCACGATGCCGGGAATGAGCACTCCCTTTCGTCAGACTTTCATCGTGATAGACGAAAAAAAACTTCTGGGCACGAAGAGCCCGCAGGAATTCAACGAAAAGAATGCGCGCACCAGGGATGCCGTATTGGCATTCACCGACCCGGCGCTGGCGGTGGAGTACGGCAAGTCCGCCGCCAGAGAGCGCGTGACACTGATTCTTGCGCCTTCAGACGGCTCGGCGCCGAAAAAGATTTTCACCGGGTGTCTGCCTGCGCTCTCATCGGCAGATCGGCAGAAGATCAAAGAGAAGGAATCTTCAATGTCGAATTTCTTTACCGGAGGATCAGAGCAGGACATAAACGAAGCGGCTTCGAACTTTCGATCCCGCGTCGTTGCATCTCTTCTCAATGCCTCGAAGGAAAATTCTTTCGAGCCGCCATCCGATAGCCGCGTATTCCAAAGCCTTGCGGCCGGAGGGTCCATTTACAGGGAAGTGGAAACGGTTCCTCGCATCATCATCATCTCCGACCACCTCCTCGACGACGTGCCGACCGACCTGACCAAAGCACGTCAAGCGGGATTGATCTTTGGAGCCAAGCAGAAAACGCAGCTTGGAAATGCCGAGATCCTAGTCGTCGGCGATGGCAGCCAATCTGAATCCGCCCGAGGTTATCTCTCATCGTCCTTCCTGGCGATGGGCGCAAACCTGAACAGCTGGTCAGAGGACTCGGAAAGCCTGTCGGCGACGCCCGCACCGACCAAAATCCTCCGCTATTCGGGCGAGGCATTTGTCGTCGGCACCTCATACCGCGAGATCATCAACATCCGTATCGCGCTTGATCAGAA
This sequence comes from Lysobacter hankyongensis, assembly GCF_039543145.1. NCBI lineage: Bacteria > Pseudomonadati > Pseudomonadota > Gammaproteobacteria > Lysobacterales > Lysobacteraceae > Lysobacter > Lysobacter hankyongensis. The sequence goes on from NZ_BAABJE010000017.1 coordinate 190,632, forward strand.
CAACCAACTCGTCAATTCTTGGGTAATTCTTCCGGGAAGCCCTCAAGGCATCCCGATGACAGGCGGCGGCGCTTGCAAAACCGATGGCAGCTGCGAGTTGCGTTCGGATAGTGGCTTGTTCGCACAAGCCTGGATCGCCTCGCGAGGCGCAGAGCCCGCATTCGACGATGCCATGCCTTTCGGCGGAATGCGGAGCTGGGAGATCAGCCTTAAAAACGAAAAGCTTGTCGGAAGGATATATGACGCCGCTATCGCTCGTGTGCTGATACAGGGGCAGGATGACTTCAAAATCGAAGCTAGTCTTGTTCAAAACGCAGATTTCTAGGATGGAGGAAAATATATGCGCTTCGCGAATGGAATAACGCTGTCTTTTGCATTGATGGCAGTCGCAGCCACGGCCCTTACTGCATGCGCCACCATGCCTAATGACCGGAGGCCGCTCACTTCCGAGCAGAAAATCATCCGATGCGTTGCGATGGTCGCCGGCGGCGCAGCCTTGGCCAAGGCGCTCGGGGGAGATGCGCGGGATGGCGCTCTGGTAGGCGCTGCATCCTGCGGTGTCTGGCTGTTGTTCAACAACAAGCGAGACAAAAAATATATCGCCGATGCGAGCCTGAATGCGATGAAGACGGGTCAACCCCAGCGAGCAGAATGGCGTGGCGATGACGGCCGCGGACGCGCTGTAAATGTCACGTTCGACGGTACAATGCAGCCCTCTGCTTCGTACAAGTCTGCAAAAGATACAGGCATTTACTGCCGGACGCTGAATGTTCAAGTCCAGGCCGATGGCTCGCGTGCAGACACATCTCAGGATGTCTGGTGCCGCACTGCCGACGGGAACTTCGTACCGCGAAACCAGTTATCCGTCTGAAGACGCCTGAACCAACCCACGCCAAGGAAAGAACATGTCCCTATCCACCCATCTCTTCCCTCGTTTGCTCCCCCTCGCTGCGGTCGGACAGGAACGCGCGACGCACGCATCGCTGGACGCAATGGTAGGTGCCTGCGGCATTGGGTGGGGCGATGCGGGATCGAGTCATGCGGTCATGTTCCGCATGCGCCGGGAGCTGCGCTGTCGGAAAACACCGTAAGCGTCTGTCAGGCAATCCCCAACTTTGAGTGTCGTTCTGCTTCTTTCTACGACCGCCAGCGGTCGCACGCAGTTCGAACTCGCACGACTCCCATAGGGTGCGCTCCGGCCTGAGGTATCCCCACATTTTTTCAATGTGGATCAACGCGATGAATTGACTTCGGCGCAGTGATGCGCGCATGGCGCGGTTATTCTCGGGTTGTCTATGCCTGAGATCCGCGCCATGCACGCACAACGGATTCTGTGCCAATCACTGTCGGGTGTGCTAGCCCCGATGCACGCCCGCCGACGCCGGGTCCTGCTCCAGGCCCTGCAGGCGCTGATCGATGGGCGCCGTCTGAGCATGACCAACCTGTCGCGTTCCTGGCCGGGTGCGACGTTCTCGCATGCGCCGCTGAAGGCGGTGGATCGGCTGCTGAGCAATGTCCATGTCCAGCAGTCGATCCTGCCGTTGAGCCGGGCCATGAGCGCATGGTTGCTCAGGGCCCCGCGCCCTGTGCTGGTGGTGGATTGGGTCGACCTGCGACGCGACGGGGGCTGGTGCACCTTGCGGGCGGCGACACCGGCCGCAGGGCGCACGGTGACGGTCTACGAACGCATCTATCCGATCGTGCGCATCAATACGCCGGCGGCCGAGCGCGAGTTTCTGGCCATGCTGGCCCAGGTCATGCCTGAAGGCGTACGACCGATCGTGGTGACGGACGCTGGTTTCCGGAGCGGCTGGTTCCGTGCGGCGGCCGGATATGGATGGGATTACATCGGTCGGGTCAGGAACAACGTCAAGATCAGGGACGATGCGAACTCGAACTGGCGCCCCTGCGCGACGCTGCATGCGCAGGCACGTGCGCGCCCGGAAGATCGCGGCCAGCACCAGATCGTGCAGGGCGAACCGATGCCCAGTCGACTGATCCGGATACGACGAGAACGCAAACAGCGGGATCAGCTGACTCGGTCCGGGCAACCGCAGCAGGGCACCGTGGCGCGCAGAGCGCGCAAGGCCGCGCGCGAGCCGTGGATCCTGGCGACGTCGCTGCCATCGGATCAAGGCAAGGCTGCCCAGGCGGTGGCGATGTACGGCAAGCGCATGCAGATCGAGGAATCGTTCCGGGATCTGAAGAGCCACCTCTATGGCATGGGTTTCGAAGACTGCCAGACGCGCAACGAGCGCAGATTGTCGGTGTTGCTGTTGCTGAACATGCTGGCGGGGTTCACGGCATGGCTGTTGGGATTGGCGTTGGCGCAAGGAGCCGTGAAGGTAGACCCGATGGCTGCCCGACCTTCACTGCTGCACAGCTACTCAGTTTTCAGAAGAGCGTTGGAGTGGTTGCGAATGTCAATCTGGCCACCAACGCTGACCGATGCGGTCAACGCGGTACTGCGGCGTTTTATCGAAACCGCTTCAATCGCAGCATGAAATGTGGGGATACCTCAGGCTCCGGCGCACCGAAACTTTTTGATCGATGAAAAATCAATTGCCCAGTGCGCGCAGCACTGGGACCTCAGCCCCTGCGCGCCTGCTGCGCGCGAGCGCGTGTCTGCCCCCGTCGGTCGCGTCCGGCGCGTTGCGCCGGAGGCACGGGTTTCGACCCCGAATATCGACAGACTTGAAAGCGCCTACTGAATGGGGGGCGGTTCGCTTTCCAGGCTTGGCGAATCGGATTCCTCTTCCGATGCCTTGGAATACTTGTCGAAAAGACGCATGTATTTCCGGTGGCTTTCGTTGTCCCACTGGAATCCGGTCAAGTGCTCGTCCAACCCGATGGAGTTCATCAGTTCGTCCGGAATCGCGGCGGCGGACTTTTTGACCGGCGCCGGCGCCTCGCCCGGCAACTCCTTCTTCAGCCCGAAACTGTAGGGCTCGAGTTGCCCCATGTGATGGGTCGCGTGCTGCGCCTTCTCAAGGTACTTCCGCCCGAGTTTCGGATACACGCCGGGGATGTACTGATGCGTGGCGATGTCCTTCTGCACGATCAGGGTGAGAAATGCGAACGTCGCGATGGGATTCAGGAAGAAGGTGGGAAACGCGATCAGGTAGCGAACGAAGCCTTCGAGATGTCCGTTTCCGGCGACGGCGATGAGTCCGCTCGGGATCGCGTCGTGGTGCGTGCCGTGCAGATAGATGAACTCCAGTTCGGAGTTGTGCCCCAGCCAATGGTCGCGATAGAACCAGTCGTTCACGACCTTCAGGTACCAGGACTCCGTGAACACGTTGAGTACCAGCGCCAAGGGCAACGCCAGGACTGAGAATTCGAAATGCGTGATGATGAGATACCACGGCGCCAGGGTCACGATATGCGCCAGCAAGCCGGTGAAGTAGGCGTGGAAGATCTCCAGAACGACATTGTCGCGCCTCGAGAACGCCTTCTTCCATGATGTTTCCATCAGGAAGTCCCGGACCAGCACCCGCTCGCGCAGATGAGCGACGAGGATGACGGTCCTGTAGATCGTGATGCCGCCGAGGTGGATGTAGAAGAGCCACAGCGCGATATTGCGCATCAACCCCACGTGGTGCGGCAGATCCGGCGTGATGCGGATGATGTAGTTTTCCAGCAGCAGCACCGCGACCGCGAAGAAGTACACCGGTTTGATGTTCTGGATCTTGTACACGATCATGTAGAGCGCGTCCTGCGGCCTGCGCAGCAGGAGCGGCACCGCCGCCTCCACCCCGTGCCTCAAAGCGAAGGCGACGATCATGTAGACGCAGAGGGCGATCGTGACCCAGGACAGCACGTGGGTCGGGCCGTAGATGAAATAGAGCGCCACCCCGCAGATCACGGTCATCAGGGTGTAATCGAAGAAGTCCTTGCCCCGGTAGGTCGTCCTCGGCCTTTTCACGCCGTACAGCTTGTGGAAATGGGTTGGATCGGCGGTTGTCATGACTGTCCTTCCTTGATGAATAAAGCTTCCGTGGCACAACGTTGCATCGATCGATCAGTTCCTGACGACCGTCCATCCGGCATCGATCCGGACAACCGCAGCCAGCGGTGGCGGCCCTGGACCAGCGCCACTCCGCACGAGCCATCTTGGCAAACGGCCGAAGATCCGAGTGCGAACCGATCTGCCTGAATGCCGACAGAAACACTGCTCATCGGCGACTGCAAGGAGATCAGCACGACCCACTTGCGATCTCGCAGGCGATACCGCTCGGACCCGAACTTCAACTGCGACATTTCGACCTTACCGGATATCGCAGCGCGTGCATAGTATGCGCGACTGCGCATCAAGCAGAGTGCCACGATCACGATTCAGCGAATAAACGCCATGAAAACACGGCATGAAAGAATTTCTTTCGAACATGACGATTCGATGAAACGACACGAAGGCGAAAAATCGCGTCAATAAACGGTCGAGACCAAGCACGAAAATCCTGTCGGCGTAAATTTTATTGAAACACCTGTTGAGAATCGGGAAATTTTCGTGACCTCATCGAAAACGATTGCAACAGAAAAACGATATTCATTCTCGCTCGAACCGCGCCGGATACCCATGCCGAGGAAGACCGATGCGTTTCATCACTCGACGTTCATCTTGCGCGCAGCCTTCTCTGCCAAGCAGCGATGCATCCACCGCTCGCCGGCAGTGAAACCTCGACGACGCGAGGGCCGCCCCCCCATGCCTGAAACAACCGTGGTGGATGCCGTCGCAACGGCACCTTGTATTCGGCAGCAGACCGCCGCGTGCAGAACCGATCCTTCTGCTGCGAATGAATGCTTTTCCTGTTTCCTCCCCACGCACTCGGGATCATCGGCCGCAAGCACAGCTGTTCCGTGATTGGAGAGGCCGCATGCCGATCCGATCGGCGAGTTCTGCGGGGGTGCCGCATGCGCTCGACGTCCATCGCCCGGGATGCGCATCCGAATGTTGCGCTGTGCCGGGACTGGCCGACCTGCGGCAGGGACTACGGGATCATCGAATACGACACACCCGCGCGAGGTCATGGGTGCCGATGACGCGCCATGTCGGCCTGACAGTCAGCGCGGCCGGCATTGCGTGGGGACCGGATGCGCCACGCCCTGAAACCTGAACGCCAAATTGCGATACCGTATCTCCCTCATCCCTTCTCGATCTGCCCTCATGGCCATCTGGATCGCCCTCATCGTCGTCTTCGTCGGTCTGTTCGTGGTGTACACCGCTTCGCGCGCATCGGGGTCGAATCGCAAGTCCGGGAGCAGCGACAGCTACACCAGCAGCGACAGCGCATCGTGGAACGACCGCAACGACGATTGCGACAACAACGACAGCGGCGGTTCCGACAGCTGCGACGCGGGCGGCGATAGCGGAGGTGGTGGCGACGGTGGCGGTGGCGGCGGAGACTGAGTTCCGGCACGATCGCCGCATGCATCACGCCGACCACTATCGGGCCATCGTCGATTTCATCGCCGGCATCGGCCTGGACATCGCCGAAGAGACGCTGCCCGCGGACACCTTCCTGCCCGGCGTCGCGCTGCGCGACGGCGGACTGGTGGTCGACCCGAACGCGCTGGTCTGGCCCGGGGATCTGTTGCACGAGGCCGGTCATCTGGCGGTGCTGCCCGCGGCGATGCGGGACAAGGCGAACGACGATCTGGCCGTGGAATTCGGCGTCGACCATGCGGGCGAACTCGAAGCGATGGCCTGGGCCTGGGCGGCGGTGGTCGAGATCGGGCTGCCGCCGGACGTGCTGATCCACGAGGGCGGTTACAACGGCAAATCGCGCGATCTGCTGCAGATGTACACCTTCGGCGTGTATCCCGGGCTGCAGGGCCTGTGCGCCGCCGGCCTGACCGCCGCGCCCGGCTTCGCGCCAGAACCGCTGCCGGTGCGTTATCCGCAGATGCTGCGTTGGCTGCGGGATTGAACGCCACCCATGGGAACCGCCGCATGGATCTGTTTCGACTGCCGCAGTGCGGTGCGGCGCCACACGCAATACGAGGGCGACGTGCCCTGCCCGAACTGCGGCAGGTTGTGCGCGTATCTGGGCTATAGGATTCCGGTCCCGCCGAAGCGCAAGCGGCGCGAGTGGGCCGCGCTGCATGCGCAGCTCTTGCGTGAAAAGAGACGTCGCGAGATGGTCGAATATCTGACCCGCGACCATGCGCGCACGGCGCTGCAGCGGGAAATCGACCGACTGGAAGCCAAAGGTCCGAATCCTGGACGCGCCTCGATGATCAGGCGTTTGCGACGGAGGCTCGCCTGGCTTGATGCCTGAACCGCCATGCAAGGCAGTAGGAGGGCTGCTAGCATTCCCCCTCCGATACGCGCTCGCTCATGACATGCCGCCACCTCCGCTGCCGCGCAAGAAACCCTTCGTGCTCTTCCTCGTGATCGGCTTCGCGCTGCTGGCGTTGCTATCCCAGTCTCTTCAGATCCTCAAGGCGATTTCGGCATTTTCCGAGCAAGGCGCGACCGCATTGATCGGAACCATTCTGATCGGGGGGCTCGTCATCGCATTTTCCGGGGCGATGCTGAACACGTTGTCGGGCAACAGAATGCGGAACCCTGCGCTGCTCAAAGTCTACCTGTGGTGCATGTTGCTGATCTTTCCGGTCACCAACATCGCCAAGTCCTTCGGGCTGTATCATCAGTCGCACCCCACCCCGCCTGAACTGCTTTTGTTGGCAGCCGCCGCGGAGATCGCCCGCTATCTCATCCCCATCATCCTGCTGGTCTGGACCGCCAACAGCCGTTCGCTTCGCGATTATTTCGCAACGGCGCGGTGAGGATCCGTTTTGCGTGACAACCGGGCGCGATTTCGATCAGAAGCAAAAGCCCCGGGTCTCGGCTTTGCCGAGACCCGGGCTACGCGTTTGCCGACCCTGTCGCATGCCGATCGAAAGCGTTTCGATCGTCGCGGCGCTGATTCGATCGTCAAAACGGCGGGCTTGAGCCCGCCCTACGGCTTCGATGCGAAACGCGTCGCGAAGCGTTCGCGCAGCAGATTCTTCTGCACCTTGCCCATGGTGTTGCGGGGCAGTTCGGGCAGGATCTCCAGCGCCTTCGGCTGTTTGTAGCGCGCGAGGTGCTCGCGCAGGACGGCGTCGATCGCGGCCAAGTCCAGCGTCGCTCCCGGCTGCGGCACCAGCACCGCCACCACCGCTTCGCCGAAATCCGGATGCGGGACGCCGATCACCGCGGATTCGAGCACGCCGGGCTGTTCGTCGAGCAGCAGTTCGACTTCCTTCGGATAGACGTTGAAGCCGCCGGTGATGATCAGGTCCTTCTGGCGGCCGACGAGGGTGAGATAACCGTCGTCGGCGAGCACGCCGAGATCGCCGGTGACGAAGAAACCGTCGTCGCGGAACTCGTCGCGGGTCTTCTCCGGGAGGTTCCAGTAGCCCTTGAACACGTTGGGCCCGCGCACCTCGACCATGCCGGTTTCGCCTGCCGCCAGCGATGTGCCGGACTCGGGATCGACCACGCGCACGTCCACGCCTGGCAGCGCCCGGCCGACGGTACCCGCACGACGATCGCCGTCGTACGGATTCGACGTGTTCATGTTGGTTTCGGTCATGCCGTAGCGTTCGAGGATGCGATGGCCGGTGCGCGCCTCGAACGCGACGTGGGTTTCCGCCAGCAGCGGCGCCGAGCCCGACACGAACAGGCGCATGCCTGCGACGAGGTCGCGGTCGAAACGCGCGTCGTCGAGCAGGCGCGTGTAGAACGTGGGCACGCCCATCAACACCGTCGACTGCGGCAGCAGGCGCAGGATCGCGTCGAGATCGAAGCCCGGCAGGAAGCGCATCGTCGCGCCGGCGATCAGCGACACGTTGCTGGCGACGAACAGGCCGTGGGTGTGGAAGATCGGCAGCGCGTGCAGCAGGACGTCGTCCGCGCCGAAGCGCCATTCGCGCGCGAGCGTTTCCGCATTCGACAGCAGATTGCCGTGGCTGAGCATCGCGCCCTTCGAACGCCCGGTGGTGCCGGAGGTGTACAGCAGGGCGGCGAGATCGTCGACGCCGCGCGAGGCGACCGCGATCGCATCGTCCTGCGCATCGCAGATGTCGCGAAAACCGCCGCGGCCGGCGGCGTCGAGGGTCATGATCGCGGCGCCATGCTTCGCCGCGATCGGCGCCAGCGCATCGGCCTTGCCCGGGTCGGCCAGCAGCAGCCGCGGCGTCGCGTCGCCGACGAAGTAATCGACTTCGGCCGGCGTGTATGCGGTGTTGAGCGGCAGGAACACCGCGCCCGTCGCGACCGTCGCGCCGTAGAGCGCGAGCGCTTCGGGCGTCTTCGCCACCTGGGCCGCGATCCGGTCGCCGGCGACGACGCCGCGCGCGCGCAGCGCGTTGGCGGCGCGATGGACCATGGCGAGAAATGCCGCGCCGCCGATCGCGGTGCCGTCGGCGAGGATCAGGCAATGCGGGCGCGCGGCGAGCGGTGCGAACAGGCGGTCGTAGAGAGGATTGGCCACGGAAACATCCTGTTGCATCAGAAAGACGGCGTTGCAGCGAGCCCGACATGCTAATGCGTCGCGGCTCATCGTGCGCGTGCCCGAGGCCGCAACTGCGACCATGGTCGACGATGCGCCGGATTGCGCTTGAAAAAGCAGGGCGCTGCTGATAACCATATCGCCAGCGGGAGGCACCCGAGAGCATAAGCGCGGGGTGTCGACAGGAGGCCCGCGCAGGTGCCCGGCATCGGAACGCCGGGGATGGAAAGGATTCCGGTGGCCCACGGCCGCCGACAGTACGGCATTGCCTGCCGGCAGGGGTGGCATGGACGCGATACCGGTTCGCGAGAATCAGGACCAGAACGATCTGGTCTGTCATTGCGCGGGCGTCGGCCGTGCCCGCATCAAGGCCGCCATCGCCACCGCGCCGGCCTCCACGCTCGAATCCCTCGGCAGCCAGCTCGGCTGCGGCGTGCATTGCGGCTGTTGCCGGCCGCTGGTGCAGGAACTGCTGGGCGAATCGCCCTGGTACGAAGTCGCGAACGCGACCCGCACCACCCTCACCGACGGCCGCTTCCCGCAGCGCAGCATCGTGCAGCTGGACCTGCAGCTGGTGGGCTTTCCGCCCTATCCGCAGGCGAAGCCGGCGCAGCATGTGGTGCTGCAGGCGTGGATCGACGACGCCTGGATCACGCGCACCTACACGGTGGTGAAGCAGTCCGAGGATGGCAATACGGTCAGCATCGCGATGCGTCGCCTGCCCTACGGCGAACTGACGACGCGCCTGCTCGATGCCGACGAAACCATCTTCGCCGCGATCCCCATGCGCATCGCGGTGCCGGCCGGCGAAGCCGATCCGGCCGACGGTCGACCGGTGGTGTGCTTCGTGGCCGGCGTCGGCGTGACCCTCGCGCTGTCGCTGCTCAACGGTCGCCCGCCGGGACAGATGCTGCACGTGGACTACAGCGCGTCGTATCGCGGCGATATGGTCTATGCCGACCGCATCGAGGCCTCGGCGTCGGGCAGCCGCGAAGTGAGCTGCTTCCTGCGTGCCGACGACGTCGACGGCCATATCGACGACGAGGACATCCGGCAGACCGTGCAGGCGTTTCCCGGCGCGCGCTTCTACGTCTGCGGGCCGCAGGGCTACACCGGGAACGTGGTCGACGGTCTGCGCAACGCCGGCGTGCCCGATGCCGACGTGCGGGTGGAAGCGTTCTTCCTGAAATCGCATGCGAAACCGCGACGCAGCGTGCGCCGGCTCGCCTATGCCGCCGGACTGGCGGTGGCCTTCCTGCCGCTGTTGCTGTTGGCGCCGGCACTGGCGAAGTACGTCCCGAACGCAGCGCACAACCCGGGCCACGCAGACCTGGCCTGCACCGATTGCCATCGCGACGCCCCGGGCACGATGCGGCAGCAGTTGCAGGCCAAGGCGAAACATCTGCTGGGACTGCGCGGCCATAGTGATTTCGGCATGCGTGCGGTCGGCAACCCGACCTGCATCGGCTGCCACGACAATCCCGACGATCGCCATCCCGCGCATCGCTTCCTGGAGCCGCGATTCGAAGCCGCGCGACGCAGGCTCGCCCCCGAGCAGTGCGTGAGCTGCCATCGCGAACACACCGGCAGCCGCGTCAGCCAGACCGACAGCGGCTTCTGCGCGGCCTGCCACAGCGACACGCAGGTGAAGGACGACCCCACGACACCGACCCATGCCGTGCTGTTCGCCGAAGAACGCTGGGACACCTGCCTGACCTGCCACGACTTCCACGGCAACCACGCTCACGACGCGCCCGACGATCTCGACGACGCGCTGGCGCCGGGCGTCGTCGCCGCCTATCTCCAGCACGCCGATTCGCCCTACGGCGAGACCGTCGTGAAAGCCAAGCAGCCGGAGACCGCGCAATGACGCTGCCGAAGATTCCCCGCTCCGTACTCGCCCTCGCCGCATTGGCCGTGGCCGGCATCTATTTCTTCGTCACCGCCCCGGCCGACCTCGACGACGCCAGCGCCACGCGCGACGTGCCGGTCGAGACCCTGTTCCGCCTGCTCGACGCGGAGAACGCATCGATCCGCGCGATCTACACCGGCGAGATCGTCACCCCGGGCCTGAAGATCGGGCTGAAATATCGCGAAGACTGGAAGACGAAGGACATACATGCCGGCCCGCTGCCGGCGCTGCTGCTGCGCGAAACCGCCAACCGCCTGCAACAGCGCGTCCCCGAGGTCAATCTCTTCCTCGGGTCAACCTATCCGATCGAAGCGTCGAACATGTTCAAGGGCGCGCAGTCGACGTATTTCGCGGCGATCGAACGCGATCGCAAGCCTCGGTTCTTCCGCGACGAAAGCACCGGACGCTACACCGCGATGTTCCCCGACATCGCCTCGGCGCCGGCCTGCGTCAGCTGCCACAACGACCATGCGAAGAGTCCGCGCAAGGACTGGAAGCAGAACGACGTGATGGGCGCCACGACCTGGTCCTTCGCGAGGAAGACGCTGTCGACCGACGAGGTGATCGAGATCCTCGCCGCCTACCGCGCTTCGGCGATGGACGCCTATGGCGCGTATCTGAAGAAGTCCGCGAGCTTCGACGCGGCGACGCGCCCGCAACTGGGCGCGCGCTGGCCGAAGGAGGGCCTGTATCTGCCCGACGCGGAGGCCTTCCGCAAACGCGTGGAGGAAAAGAATTCGATCGCCTCGCTGAACCTGTTGCTGCAGACGCGCGCAGCGGCGGATCGCGTCGATGCGCAGCGCAGGGTCGCCAAGGGCGCCGCGCCATCGCCCGGGGGCGGCGCCGGCGCACCGGACAACGCGGGCACCGCGCCGTGAGCGCCTCGCTGCAACGCAACGCCGCCGCATCGAAGTCCGTCTATCAGACCGCGCTGGTCGCGGCGTCGTGGTGCGGCCTGGTGGGCGTCGTGGTGTCGTGCATCGCCTGGCTGTGGGCACCGAGCCTGCAGTCGCTGCTGGCACTGCAGCGGATGGACGCGTACAAGCAGGCCACCGGCTATGTGCTGGTCGGTCTGCTCGGTTTCGATCTTTCGCTGGCGCTGATCAAGCGGCGCCTGATCGGCGGGCGCGCGCAGCGCACGCTGCAACTGGCGCACCGCATTCTCGGTCTGACCATGCTGGCGATGCTGGTGCTGCATGCGGGATTCGCGCACGCGGGCTTCCTGCACGCCACGTTCGCGGTGACGATGCTGGTGGTGGTCGCCGGCGCGCTGCTGAATCTGCTGCCGGCACATCGCCTGGGCAGCTGGGGGCAGTGGACCACCGCGATACACATCGGCGCCGGCTGCCTGCTCGCGGCGCTCGCGCTGATGCATCTGTATTTCGTCTACACCTACGCGGGCTGACGACACCGACCAAGGGAGGCGGGCACGCACCCGATATCCGCACGACATGTCGCGCGTCACGTTTTGTCGCGCGCGCGCGACCGCTCGTCGGGACATCGCCGCCATGAACGTCCACGGCAGCGGGAAGGCGGTGCATCCTTCGTCCCGGTCGATGCGCCAACCACGGCGCATCGATATCTTGGATCCCCGCTCAAGGAGAGCACACATGACACATCCGTTCCGCACCGCGCTGGCCGCGCTGGCCCTCATCGCCTGCGCATGGCTGCCAGGCACCGCGTCCGCCCAGGGCGTCTTGATGGGCAGCGCCGATCTCGACGGCGACAACGTCGCCGAAACGGTCTACAACAACGGTTCCTACATCACCGTCAGGAACACCAGCGGCAGCAGCTACAACTACCAGATCAGCACCGGCTCGTGGGCCCTGCTGTACGGCAACTTCACCAGCGTGCAGGACCTCGACGGCACGCCGGGCGCCGAGATCCCGATCAACATCGGCGGCGCGCTGAAGGTCATCAACCACAATTCGCGCAGCAGCTACAACTACCAGATCAGCACCGGCTCGTGGGCCGCGTCGCCCGGCGGCATCACCGACCTCAACGGCATCGCCGGCAACGAGATCCTGATCGTGGCGTATGACTCCCTGAAGGTCGTCGACCATCGGGCGCGCAGCACCAGTTCGCAGCCGATGTCCGGCACCTACGCCGTCGCGGTCTACGGCATCAGGGACCTGGACGGCCAGCCCGGCGCCGAGGTCCCGATCGCCAACGGCTCCGCGTTGCGCGTCTACAACTACCGCACCCGCAGCATGAGCAGCACGCCGGTCAGCAGCGGCAGTTGGGCGATCTGCAACGACCCCGGCATCCCCAACTGCGTCAGCGACCTCAACGGCACCGCCGGCGCCGAACTGATCCTGATCCTGCCCAACTACATCAGCGTCTACAGCTACGTCACCGGGTCGATGAGCAATTACATCATCAACGCCCAGTACGCGATCCTCAGCGACGGCGTGCGCCAGTTCGACGGCACCACCGGCAACGAGATCGCGGTCGCGCGCAGCGACGGCAACATCAACATCATCTACCCGCGCACCGGCACCGTGCAGTACATCAACGGCAGCAACACCTTCGGCAGCTGGTGGTCGCTGCTGAACTACGCCAACCTCGATGGCGTGGCCGGCGACGAGATCCGCGTCCGCAACAACGGCACGGCCCGCAACTACCGAATCTATCCGCGCAGCGGGTCGGTGGTGGCCGAATAATGCCTCCCGCGGGTGCGCGCAACGCGCACCCGCTTCCGGCCGGGCGTGGACAGCACGCCCGCGCATCCGGCGCCTGCCGCTCACGGCGTGAAGTCGACCGCCGCGCGCCCGCATCTAGAGCGTGCTCTGCACTTTTTCATGTGCCGCGTTGCGCAGCCTGTGGCGCCGAGACAAGGTTCCGCGGCGCAGCCTTGGCTCAGGCCCGTAGACGGCCTTCGCGGCACATGAAAAAGTGCATAACACGCTCTAAGCTGATCCTCTTCGTCCGCGGATTCCGCTGATCCTTTCGGAAACCCGCGCGCCGCATCCTTCAGGACATCATGGTCGACAGCGGCATCGTCGACGGCCCATCGCGTCGAGCGGATTCCATCGTCCCCCTTCCATGCAAGGAATCGCTCACATGACGGCACTCGTCAGGATCTTCGCAGCCGCACTGCTGCTGTTCGCCTGCACCGACGTCTCCGCGGCCAAACGCGCGAACTTCGGCGGCACCATCCACTTCATCCATTCCTACGGCACTACCGACGGCAATAATCCGAACAACACCTGGTACGTCCCCGCGCAGAACCTGAGGACGCCCGTCGCCTTCTACCATCTCAATCCGAAGCTCGTGCAGTCGCAAATCTATTCGCTGAAGGCCAGCGGCCAGACCGGCTACGGCCTCATCCTCCACCACTCGAGCATCGGAGATTGCGAATACAACGCCTGCAACGACGGCGTCTACGACGGCGTGTGGGGCGAGGTCATCGACGACTCGCAATACGCGATGCGCCCGCAGCATCGCGCCAACCTCAAGGCCGTCATCGGCACCGCGCTCGACGCCGGGTTCCGGCGGATCTACATCCGCTTCGGCTACAACAACAATCCGGACGGCTGGACGCAATGGAACGAGACCCGCTACCAGCAGGCCTGGAATTTCATCGTCGACGCGCGCAACGCCGCCCGCGAGGAAGTGAACAGCCGCGGCCTGTCGCACCTGTACGCGTCGCCGAACAACATCCTGATCTTCGACCTAGGCGGCGAATCCGGCGGCCTCAGCGGCGGCCAGCTCGAACCGTTCATGGTGCGCCTGTGGCAGGACTACACCTATTCGTTCGGCAACGACGACACCGTCGGCTATTCGATCGCCTGGGCGCCCGGCCGCTTCGCCCGGCTGAAGAACCTGCTGGCGACCACCGGCGTGCTGCCGAAGATGTGGGGCGTCGACATCTACGACGACATGACCACCGGCTTCGGCCAGATGTACAACGAGATGGGCCCGCTGCGGAACCAGCCGATCCATCTGATCGAAACCTATTTCAACCGAGCGCAGACCGCGCAGGAAGCGCAGGCGGCGCTGAACCAGAACGAGTTCCTGAACATCACGTTCTTCGGACAATGGCCGACCGCACCGGGGGCGGCGCACTTCTCGCGGCCGGTGGTCGATTCGCTCATCACCACCACCACGTTCTCGAACTATCAGACGACGATGCTCGGCGTCCGCAAGATGCACATCACGTCCAGCAACGCCGACTTCCTGGGCGTGAAGGACATCGACTGCACCACCAAGGCCAGCTTCCCGTGCAGCGTCGGCCTGCGCTGGGCCAAGCCGCCGACCGGCAGGAAGTACGGCATCTACGTCCGCATTCCGGGCGGCACGTCGCTGGTGCATTGCGAAGCGGCGGCGGGCAGCTCGACCATTCCGTGGATCTCGCTCAACCCGGACTACAAGTTCGACATCTACGAGATCAACGCGGCCACCTGCAACCACCCGAGCCCGAATCCGGGCGCGATTCTGCGGGCGACGGCCGAAGCCACACCGTTCTGAGTCCGCACTGCGACATCCGTCCATCCGCGGCCGCCCCGTTCCACCGGGCGGCCGTTCCGCCGGCCGCGCCAATCCGCGGCGAGTCTGACAAGATAGGGGAATGAACAACCCCCTCGACGCCATCCCCTTCGACATCATCGTCTTCGGCGCCACCGGCTTCACCGGCCGGCTGGTCGCCGAATATCTCAACAAGACCTACGGCGTCGGCGGCGACGTGCGCTGGGCCATGGCCGGACGCAGCGCGGCCCGGCTGGCCGAAGTCCGCGACGCCCTCGGCATCGACGCGGCCCTGCCGCTGCTGGTCGCCGACGCCAGCGATCCCGCCGCACTGGCCGATCTGGTCCGGCAGACCCGGGTGGTGCTGACCACCGTCGGCCCCTATCAGACCTACGGCGAACCGCTGATCCACGCCTGCGCCGACGCCGGCACCGATTACGTCGACCTCTGCGGCGAACCGGGCTGGATGGCGAAGATGATCCCCGAACTGCAGGACAAGGCCCGCGCCAGCGGCGCGCGCATCGTGTTCTCCTGCGGCTTCGACTCGATTCCGTTCGATCTGGGCGTGGCCTACGTCCAGCACGAATCGCAGCAACGCCTCGGCGCGCCGCTGCAGCGCGTGCATGGCCGGGTGAAGGTGCTGAAGGGCACCTTCTCCGGCGGCACCGTGGCCAGCATGCTGGCCACCATCGAAGCCACGAAGCACGCGCCCGCGCTGCGTCGCGCGCTGGTCGATCCGTTCGCGCTGACCCCCGGCTTCAAGGGCCCGCGCCAGCCCAACGACCACGTCGCCGAATACGACATGCTGGCGAAGAGCTGGACCGCGCCGTTCGTGATGGCGCTGATCAACACCAAGAACGTGCACCGCAGTCATGCCCTGCTCGGCCACCCGTGGGGCACCGACTTCGTCTACAGCGAGCGCATGCTCACCGGCGACGGCCCCGCGGGCGAGAAGCGCGCCAGGAAGATGCTGCGGCAGTCGAAGCTGCAGAACCTGATGCTCGCCTTCGCGCCGACCCGCGCCCTGCTGCGCCGTTTTTCGCTGCCCAAGCCCGGCGAAGGCCCGAGCCTCGAACAGCGCGAAAAGGGCCGTCACGAAACGCTGTTCTTCGGCCAGACCGCCGACGGCCGCACGCTCACCGCCAGCGTCGCCGGCGACCGCGACCCCGGCTACGGCTCCACCTCGAAGATGATCGCCGAAGCCGCGCTCTGCCTCGCCCGTGACGTCGATCGCAGCCGCACGCCCGGCGGCGTGTGGACACCCGCGGCGGCGATGGGCATGACCCTCGTGGAACGCCTGCAGGCGAAGGCGGGATTGACGTTCAAGGTCGTCGAAGGCTGACCTTCCGTCCCGGTCGAGCGGCCTTCGGGCCGCCGCCGGTCGCGCGCATCATCGCGACGCGTCCGTATGACGACATGCCCATCGCGCATGTCGTGTGCGCGGCGCCCCGGAAACCACGCAACCGTGGGGCCCGCATCGAAATAGTCGATTTTCCCGGGCATTTCGACCAAAACCGAATTTTCACACGCGCAGCGGAAGTCGTTCGCATACTCGGCCCACCCCCGGGCATGGAGACACTCCGCATGCGCATCACCATCGTCGGCGCCGGTTACACCGGCAGCACGCTCGCGACCGAACTCGCGACCTCCCACGACACCGATCTCGACGTGTGCCTGGTCGGCACGCCGGGGAATTTCGGCGGCGGCGTCGCCTACGGCGATGCGCGCGGCGAACATCTGCTCAACGCGCGCGCGGGGCACCTCGGCGCGACCGCCGACAAACCCGCCGGCTTCGCGCGATGGCTGAATCTGTCGGAACGGGCGCGCGATGCCTTCCTGCCGCGCGTGGCGTACGGCGAATATCTGCTCGACCGGCTGCACGAGGCCGAAGTCGCCTCGACCAATCTGACCTCGCTGGAAAACGAGGTGATCGAGATCGATCGCGTGCACGGCAAGGGCTATCGCGTGCATCTCGACGACGGCAGCAGTTTCATGAGCGACCGTGTCGTCCTCGCCGTGGGCACGCTGCCGCCGCAACGGCTCCCGGGCGTGGGTCCGCGGCTGGCCCGGCATTCGCGCTACATCGCGTCGCCGTGGCAGGAGGGCGATCTCGATCGCATCGATCGCGATGCCGAACTGCTGATCGTCGGCACCGGGCTGACGATGGTCGACATCGTCGCCACGCTGAACCGGCGCGGGCATCGCGGACGGATCGTCGCGCTGTCGCGGCACGGGCTGCTGCCGCAGCGGCACACGGAAGCGCCCGCAGACCCGGTGGAACTGCCGCCCAACCTGCGCAAGGCGCTGCGCGAAAGCGATCTGCACGCGCTGGTCTCGGCGGTGCGCTCGGTGACCCGCGTGGTCGACGACTGGCGCGTCGTGATCGATGCGATCCGGCCCGAGATCCAGGCCTGCTGGCGCGGGATGTCGCAGACGCAGCGCGGACGGTTCCTGCGCCATGTGCGCGCGTATTGGGAGTCGCACCGCCACCGCATGCCGCCGAAGGCGGCGGCGGAGATCGACGATGCGATCGCCAGCGGACAACTGCGGATCGTCTCCGGACGGCTGCTGCGCGCGGGGATCACCGACACCGGCCTGTCCGCCCTGATCCGACCGCGCGGCAGCGTCGATGCGGAGCGCCACGATTTCGACATGTTGATCCGTGCGACCGGGATGGACACCGACATCACCCGCACCACGCATCCGCTGATCCAGCATCTGGTCGCGGCTGGCACCCTGCAGCCCGACCCGCTGGGCCTGGGCGTGCGGGTGTCGCCGCACTTCGAGGTCCTGGACGCCGACGGTCAACCGGTGTCGGGCCTGTATTGCGTCGGCGCGCTCGCGCGCGGCGACTGCTGGGAGCTGACCGCGATCAACGAGCTGCGCAGCGCGACCTGGGGCTTGAGCCGGCGGCTGCGCGCGGCGGCGGGTCTCGCCGCCCGGGACGACGACGCCGGCAACGACGGGCACGGAACGGGCGATGGGTCCGCGCACGGAGACGACAGCGACCTGCCGACGCCTCGGGGCATGGCGCCCGCCGCACGAACGGGTTCGACCGTATGGCCTTCCGTGCGCTGAGCGTGATGTACCCGTTTGCCGAAATCTCCATGTAGGAGCGCCGGCTTTCAACAGCCGAATGGCTGGTCAAGGCGCGACTGGCAAGGGAAAGATTGTCCGCAGCCCGTCGCGCCTCCCGGCGCTCCTACAGGGGCTTGCGATGTCGCGGATGAGCGGCCTTCAGGCCGCTCATCCGATACGGCCATCACTCCTTGCGATAGACCTGCGCACCCTGCGCGCGGAACTCCGCGGCCTTTTCGGCCATGCCCGCTTCCAGCGCGGCGGCTTCGTCGGCGACGCCCTTCTCGGCGGCATAGTCGCGCACGTCCTGGGTGATCTTCATCGAGCAGAAATGCGGGCCGCACATGCTGCAGAAATGCGCGACCTTGTGCGCGTCCTTCGGCAGGGTCTCGTCGTGGAATTCCTTGGCCTTCTCGGGATCGAGGCCGAGATGGAACTGGTCTTCCCAGCGGAATTCGAAGCGCGCCTTGCTGAGCGCGTTGTCGCGCACCTGCGCGCCGGGATGGCCCTTGGCGAGGTCGGCGGCGTGGGCGGCGATCTTGTAGGCCATGATGCCGTCGCGCACGTCCTGGCGGTTCGGCAAACCCAGATGTTCCTTGGGCGTGACGTAGCAGAGCATCGCGGTGCCGTACCAGCCGATCATCGCAGCGCCGATGGCACTGGTGATGTGGTCGTAGCCCGGCGCGATGTCGGTGGTCAGCGGACCGAGGGTGTAGAACGGCGCTTCGCCGCATTCGCGCAGCTGCTTGTCCATGTTTTCCTTGATCAGGTGCATCGGCACGTGACCGGGACCTTCGATCATGGTCTGCACGTCGTGCTTCCACGCGATCTTCGTCAGTTCGCCCAGCGTTTCCAGTTCGCCGAACTGCGCGGCATCGTTGGCGTCGGCGAGGCAGCCCGGGCGCAGGCCGTCGCCCAGCGAGAAGGCCACGTCGTAGGCCTTCATGATCTCGCAGATGTCCTCGAAGTGCGTGTAGAGGAAGTTTTCCCTGTGATGCGCGAGGCACCACTTGGCGAGGATCGAACCGCCACGGGACACGATGCCGGTGGTGCGCTTCGCGGTCAGCGGCACGTAGCGCAGCAGCACGCCGGCATGGATGGTGAAGTAATCGACGCCCTGCTCCGCCTGTTCGATCAGCGTGTCGCGGAAGATCTCCCAGGTCAGTTCCTCGGCACGACCGTCGACCTTTTCCAGCGCCTGGTAGATCGGCACCGTGCCGATCGGCACCGGCGAATTGCGGATGATCCACTCGCGGGTTTCGTGGATGTGCTTGCCGGTGCTGAGATCCATCACCGTGTCGCCGCCCCAGCGGATCGCCCACACCAGTTTCTCGACTTCCTCGGCGATGCCGGAACTCACCGCGGAATTGCCGATGTTCGCGTTGATCTTGGTGAGGAAGTTGCGACCGATGATCATCGGCTCGCTTTCCGGATGGTTGATGTTGTTCGGCAGGATCGCGCGGCCGCGGGCGATCTCGTCGCGCACGAATTCCGGGGTGATGATCTTCTGGATGTTCGCGCCGAAGCTCTCGCCCGGATGCTGCATCAGCAGGTGCGCTTCGCGCACCGCGTCGAGACGCTGGTTCTCGCGGATCGCGACGTACTCCATTTCCGGCGTCACGATCCCGCGCTTGGCGTAGTGCATCTGAGAGACGTTGAAGCCGGCCTTGGCGCGGCGCGGCAATGCACGGTTCGGGAAGCGCACGCTGTCGAGCTTGGCGTTGCTCTCGCGCGCACGGCCGAACTCCGAACTCAGCGCGGCCAGGCGCTCGGTGTCGCCGCGCTCCTCGATCCAGCCGGCGCGCAGCGGCGCGAGGCCGGCGGCGAGATCGATGGCGACGGCCGGATCGGTATACGGACCGGAGGGGTCATAGATGCTCACCGGCGGATTGGCTTCGCCGCCGAACAGCGTCGGCGTCTGCGACAGCGCGACTTCGCGCATCGCGACCCGGATGTCCGGGCGCGAGCCTTCGACATGGATCTTGCGCGAGCCGGGGATCGGCCGGGTGACGGATTCGGAAAGCTGCTCGGTCTGCTGCAGCAGCGTGGCGGGAATGGCATTCATCGGCGTTCGTCCTGACGTCTCTGGTGACGTGTCTCGTGACAGGGACGAAGCGGCGGCGCGCCACGAACGGCCGGATCGGCCGTCGATGACTGCGAAGCTTCCCTACGCCGGTCTCAACCGGATCAGGTTCGAAGGGTGTGTCTCAATCGCCGGACGGGCCGGCGATACCCCCGCTTCTCGTGGCGTCATTGAACCATTCCGCGGCCCCGGCCGCCAGCCGTGCGGACGACGGCCGGGCCGTTCATGTTGCGCGGCGGGCTCAGCGCAGCCCGGCGTTGATCTTCGCCAGCGCGGCGGCGCCGGGATTCAGCTCCGCGGCGTCCAGCGCATTCAGCGGGCGGGCGACGGTCTTCAGATGCCCGTGGAGGTCGTCGGCGCCCGGATCAACATACAGCAGGCCGGTGACGACCTCGCCGCGCGCATGGCGCTGCTGGATCAGGTTCATCGCGCCGATGCGGTCGCGCGGATCGTAGGCCGCGTCGAGCTTGTGCAGGCGCAACACCGAGCCGTCGTGCTGCTCGACCGCGATGGTGTCGCCGGCCGCGTAGTCGACCGCGATTTCGCTGCGCGGCACCATCACGTCGAGCTGGTTCACCGCGTCGTTGTGCTCGCGCACGTAGTCGTAGCTCTTGGTGCTGCCGGCGTGATTGTTGAAGGCGACGCAGGGGCTGATGACGTCGATGAAGGCGGCGCCGCGGTGCGAAAGCGCGCCCTTGATCAGCGGCACCAGCTGTTTCTTGTCGCCGGAGAAACCGCGCGCGACGTAGCTGGCGCCCAGCTGCAGCGCCATCGTCACCAGATCCAGCGGGCTGTCGGTGTTGGCGACGCCCTTCTTCGACACCGAGCCCTGGTCGGCGGTGGCCGAGAACTGGCCCTTGGTCAGCCCGTACACGCCGTTGTTCTCGACGATGTAGACCATGTTCACGCCGCGGCGGATCGCATGCACGAACTGGCCGATGCCGATCGACGCGGAATCGCCATCGCCGGAAACGCCGAGATAGATCAGCTCGCGGTTGGCGAGATTGGCGCCGGTGAGCACCGACGGCATGCGTCCGTGCACGGTGTTGAAGCCGTGCGACTGGCCGAGGAAATAGTCCGGCGTCTTGCTGCTGCAGCCGATGCCCGACAGTTTGGCGACGCGGTGCGGCTCGATGTCCAGCTCCCAGCAGGCCTGGATGATCGCCGCGGAGATCGAATCGTGGCCGCAGCCCGCGCAGAGCGTGCTGATCTTGCCTTCGTAGTCGCGCCGGGTGAAGCCGATCGCGTTGCAGGCCAGGGTGGGATGGTGCAGCTTGGGTTTGGCGAGATAGGTCATGGGTCAGGCCACCTTGTCCTGTTGGTGCGCGGGCCGGATGCGCGCCGCGATGGCATCGGCGATGAACCGCGCGGTGATCGGCGTGCCGTCGTAGTGCAGCACCGCGATCAGCCGCGCCGGGTCGATCCCGAACTCGTTGATCAGCAGCGTCCGCAGCTGGCCGTCGCGGTTCTGCTCCACCACGAACACCGACTCGTGCGCATCGATGAACGCGCGCACCGAGTCCGGGAACGGGAACGCGCGCAGGCGCATCGTGTCCAGCGCGATGGTCTGCCCGTGCAGGCGCTCGATGGCCTCCTGCATCGCCGGACTGGTGGATCCGTAATGGATCGCGCCGTGACGCGCGGGCACATCGGCACGCGACACGATCGGCTGCGGCACCAGGCCGCGCGCGGTGTCGAACTTCTGCAGCAGCCGCTGCATGTTGTAGACGTAATCCGCGCCGCGCTCGGAATACTGCGCCTGCGGGTTGCGCGAGGTGCCGCGGGTGAAATACGCGCCCTTCTCCGGATGCGTGCCGGGATAGGTGCGATACGGAATGCCGTCGCCGTCGATGTCCTTGTAGCGCGCGAATTCCTTGCCCGCCTCCAGATCCTCGCGGCTCAGCACCTTGCCGCGGTCGTAGGTGCGGCTGTCGTCCCATGCGAACGGCGCGCACAGCCGCTGATTCATGCCGATGTCCAGATCGGTCATCACGAACACCGGCGTCTGCAGGCGGTCGGCGAGATCCAGCGCATCCGCGGAGAACGCGAAGCACTCGTGCGGATCTTCCGGCAGCAGCAGGATGTGCTTGGTGTCGCCGTGCGAGGCGTAGGCGGCGGCGAGGATGTCGGACTGCTGCGTGCGCGTGGGCATACCGGTCGACGGACCGCCGCGCTGCACGTCGATGATGGTGATCGGGATCTCGGCGAAATACGCCAGACCGATGAATTCGTTCATCAGCGACACGCCCGGGCCGGAGGTCGCGGTGAAGGCGCGCGCGCCGTTCCAGCCCGCGCCGACCACCATGCCGATCGAGGCGATCTCGTCCTCGGCCTGGATGATCGCGTAGCGGTTTTCGCCCGTCTCCGGGTCGACGCGGAACTTCTGGCAGTACTTCTGGAAGGCTTCGGCCAGCGACGACGACGGCGTGATCGGATACCAGGCGCAGACCGTGGCCCCGCCGTACACGCAACCCAGCGCGGCCGCGGCGTTGCCTTCGACGAAGATCCGGTCGCCGACCGCATCTGCCTTGCGCACGCGCAGGCCGATCGGGCATGGCAGGTGCCGCAGGACCCAGTCGCGGCCCAGATGCAGGGCTTCGATGTTCGGCTTGAGCAGTTTTTCCTTGCCCTTGTACTGTTCGGCGATCAGCGCTTCGATCGACGGCACGTCGACATCCAGCAGCGCACTGAGCGCGCCGACGTACATGATGTTCTTGAACAGCTGGCGCTGGCGCGGGTCGCTGTAGGTGGCGTTGCAGATCTCGGTCAGCGGCACGCCGAGCACCTGGATGTCGTCGCGGAACTTCGACTTCGGCAGCGGCTTGCTGCTGTCGTAGAACAGATAGCCGCCCGGTTCGATCTCGGCGATGTCCGTGTCCCAGGTCTGCGGATTCATCGCGACCATCATGTCGACGCCGCCGCGGCGCCCCAGCCAGCCGGCTTCGCAGACGCGCACTTCGTACCAGGTCGGCAGCCCCTGGATGTTCGACGGGAAGATGTTGCGCGGGCTGACCGGCACGCCCATGCGCAGGATGGACTTGGCGAAGAGTTCGTTGGCCGAAGCCGAACCGGAGCCGTTGACGTTGGCGAACTTGACCACGAAATCGTTGATCGATTGCAGCGGCGGATGCTGCAGCAGCGCCGGCTGCGACGAACCCGGGGCCGCGGATTGAGCGGGCGTCATGCCGCCTCCTTCTTCTGTGCGCTGCGGCAACGCGGACCGGCCTGCGTCTCCTGCAGCAGGAATTTCTGCATGTCCCAGGCCCCGGTCGGGCAGCGTTCGGCGCAGAGCCCGCAGTGCAGGCACACGTCCTCGTCCTTCACCATCACCCGCAGCGTCTTCAGCGGTTCGGACACGTAGAGGTCCTGGTCGGCGTTGAGCGCGGGCGCGGTCAGGCGCGTGCGCAGATCCGCTTCCTCGCCGTTGACGGTGAAGGTGATGCAGTCGGTGGGACAGATGTCGACGCAGGCGTCGCATTCGATGCATTTGTCCTTCGCGAACACGGTCTGCACGTCGCAGTTGAGGCAGCGCTGGGTTTCCTTCCAGGCGGTGGCGGGGTCGAAGCCCAGCTCGACCTCGACGCTGATGCTGTCCAGCTTCTTCGCCGCTTCCGACCACGGGACCTTGTAGCGTTCGTCGTTCGACACGCCGTTGTCGTAGCTCCACTCGTGGATGCCCATTTTCTGCGAGATCAGCGACACGTCCGGCGCCGGACGTTCGCGGGTGTCCTCGCCGTTGAGCAGCTTGTCGATGCTGACCGCGGCTGCGTGGCCGTGCGCCACCGCCCAGATGATGTTCTTCGGTCCGAACGCGGCGTCGCCGCCGAACAGCACGTGCGGCAGGGTCGACTGGTGCGTGACCTTGTCGACGACCGGCATGCCCCATTCGTCGAAGTCGAGGCCGAGATCGCGCTCGATCCACGGAAACGCGTTCTCCTGGCCGACCGCGATCAGGACTTCGTCGCAGGGGAAGAATTCGTCCGGCTCGCCGGTGGGCACCAGCCTGCGCCGGCCGCGATCGTCGTATTCGGCGCGCACCTTCTCGAAGGTCATGCCGGTCAGGCGGCCGCTGGCGTGGACGAAACTCTTCGGCACCCGGTAATCGAGGATCGGGATGCCTTCGTGCATCGCGTCCTCCTTTTCCCAGGCGCTGGCTTTCATCTCGTCGAAGCCGGAACGCACGATCACCTTCACCTCTTCGCCGCCGAGACGGCGCGCGGAGCGGCAGCAGTCCATCGCGGTGTTGCCGCCGCCGAGGACGAGCACGCGCTTGCCGACCTTCGTCACGTGGCCGAAATAGACGCTGGCCAGCCAGTCCAGGCCGACATGGATCTGCGCCGCAGCCTCCTGACGGCCGGGAATGTCGAGATCGCGGCCGCGCGGCGCGCCGCTGCCGACGAACACGGCGTCGTAGCCCTGCGCCAGCAGCTCGCGCATCGATTCGATGCGGCGGTTGCCGACGAACTCGACCCCGAGCGACAGGATGTAGCCGGTCTCTTCGTCGATGACTTCTTCCGGCAGGCGGAAGCGCGGCACCTGGGTGCGCATGAAGCCGCCCGGCTTGGGGTCGGCTTCGAACACGGTCACGTGATAGCCCAGCGGCGCCAGATCGCGGGCCACGGTCATCGACGACGGGCCGGCGCCGACGCAGGCGATGCGGCGACCGTTGCGCTGCGCGGCCGGGGCCGGCATCAGCGCAGACACATCGCCCTTGAAGTCGGCGGCGACGCGCTTGAGGCGGCAGATCGCGACGGGCTCGGGCCCGCCCTCGTCGAGCGCACCGCCGTTGTTTTCCTCCACCCGCCCGCGCCGGCAGGCCGGTTCGCAGGGGCGATCGCAGGTGCGTCCAAGAATTCCGGGAAAGACGTTGCTGCGCCAGTTCACCATGTAGGCGTCGGCGTAGCGGCCGGAGGCGATCAGGCGGATGTATTCGGGAACCGGGGTGTGCGCGGGACAGGCCCATTGACAGTCGACGACCTTGTGGAAGGTGTCGGGATTGCGGATATCGGTCGGCTTCACTGCGACCTCGCGGCTGGCATCCGACCGAGAGCGTCGGTCAACGCGTTGCAGCCCGAGTCTAGCCCCGCGCTCGCCCCGCCGTCACGCGGCGGAGCGGGCGATATCGGAGCCCCGTCCGCGACGCTTCCGGAGGGCCACATTTTGCGCACTCACTCGGTTGCATACGCTTTCAACTCGCCCCACTGCGGTCGCTCGCGGGTGCGTTTCGACCAAAGTCGAAGCCGGGCGGCACACGGCTATCGCATTGATCGGACAGGATTTCGCACCCGGCGCAGAGGCGATGGCGGCGCTTATTCCGATTCGTCAGCAGCCGGAGACTTGACACCGCGCGAAAAGGCATGTTTCCCTGCAGCCATGACGCAGCGCAACATCCATCGACCGCTCCACGACCACGCCCGCACCGCGGCGCGTGCGTCGGTTGCAGCGCGCAACGAGGGTCTTGCCGTCAGCGTCATGCACGCCGCGATCGCGGCGCTCGTTCTTGTCGTCGTCGTCCTTATTACCACGCCCACAGGTGCGGGATAGGGTTGCGCGACACACGACCCGGGTTTCTAGAAACCCCCGCCCCTGAAGAAGGTGCGGGGGTTTTCGCTTTCTGGGGTTCCGCTTTTTCCACGACCGCTTCACCGACCACGATCCGAGAGACCACAGACCGATGCACAGCGACGCGATCAAATCCGGCCCCGCCCGCGCCCCCGCCCGCGCCATGCTCCGCGCGACCGGGCTCGACGACGCCGCCATCGCCAAACCGCTGGTGGCGGTGGTGTCGACCTGGTCCGACGTTTCGCCCTGCAACATCACCCTGCGCGATCTGGCCCAGGACGTGCGCCGCGGCGTGATGGCGGCGGGCGGCACGCCGATCGAGTTCAACACGATCGCGGTGACCGACGGCATCGCGATGGGCAGCGACGGCATGCGCGCGTCGCTGGCGTCGCGCGAGACCATCGCCGATTCGATCGAACTGGCGGTGACCGGCCACTGCCTCGACGCGATGGTGCTGCTGGTCGGCTGCGACAAGACCATTCCGGCCGCGGCGATGGCCGCCGCGCGCCTCGACATCCCGACCGTGATCCTCTACGGCGGCACGATCATGCCCGGGCGCTGCAAGTCGAAGGACGGCGGCGAAAAGGCGCTGACCGTGCAGGACGTGTTCGAAGCGGTGGGCGCGCATTCGGCCGGGCGCATCGACGATGCCGAACTGGGCGAGATCGAACGCAAGGCCTGTCCGGGCGCCGGCGCCTGCGGCGGCCAGTTCACCGCGAACACGATGGCGATGGTGCTGACCTTCCTCGGTCTGTCGCCGCTGGGCGAGAACGACATTCCGGCGACGCATCCGGACAAGCCGAAGGCGGCCGAGCGCTGCGGCGCGCTGGTGATGAAGCTGTTGAACGAAGGTGGCCCGACGCCGCGCCAGTTGCTAAGCCTCGATGCGCTGCGCAATGCCGCGCGCGCGGTGTCGGCGACCGCCGGCTCCACCAACGCCGCGCTGCATCTGCTGGCGATCGCGCACGAAGCCGGCGTGCGCTTCGACCTGGAAGAATTCGAGGCCGCGAGCGCCAACACCCCGGTGATCGCCGACCTGAAACCGGGCGGCCGCTACACCGCGGCGGAAATGTTCCAACAAGGCGGCACCGCACTGGTGGCGCAGGCACTGCAACTGGCCGGTCTGATCGTGGATGTCCCAACGGTCGCCGGCCAAAGTTTTTTTGCGGACGCGAACGCGGCGACCACCTCCCCCACGCAGGATGTCGTGCGTCCGGTCGACGATCCGATCAAGCCGCGCGGCGGCTATTCGATCCTCTACGGCGATCTGGCGCCGGAAGGCTGCATCGTGAAGCTCGCCGGCCACGGCCGCGAGAAGCACACCGGCCCGGCGCGCGTGTTCGACAGCGAGGAAGCCGCGTTCGCCGCGGTGCAGGCGCGGCAGATCCGGGCCGGCGACGTGGTGGTGATCCGCTTCGAAGGTCCTGCCGGCGGCCCGGGCATGCGCGAGATGCTGGCGGTCACCGCCGCGCTGGTCGGCCAGGGCCTGAGCAACGACGTCGCCCTGCTCACCGACGGCCGTTTCAGCGGCGCCACCCACGGCTTCATGGTCGGCCACGTGTCGCCGGAAGCCGCGCACGGCGGCCCGATCGCGAAGCTGCGCGACGGCGACGCGGTGACCATCGACGCGACCACGCGCCGGCTCGATGTCGCCGCCGATCTGTCGACCCGCAGCGCTGCGCGCATCGCGCCGCGCGTGCGCCACGGCGTGCTCGCGAAGTACGCGCGCGACGTGCGTTCGGCGTCGCAGGGCGCGGTGACGTCGCCCGGGCTGCTGGACGACACGCGACGGATCGATGTCGCGT
Organism: Lysobacter hankyongensis; assembly: GCF_039543145.1. NCBI lineage: Bacteria > Pseudomonadati > Pseudomonadota > Gammaproteobacteria > Lysobacterales > Lysobacteraceae > Lysobacter > Lysobacter hankyongensis. Next base: position 218,037 of record NZ_BAABJE010000017.1, read on the forward strand.
TGACGGCCGCTGCGGACAGCGAAAAAGCGGTGCCCGCCTGACGAAACAGAAATGGCCGTCATCCCGAGCGAAGCGAGGGACCTGATTTTCCGAAGTGCAAAAACAATCAACAACAGGTCCCTCGCTCCGCTCGGGATGACAGAAAGAAACCTCCTCTCCAACACCACGGAATCCGATCATGAACACCTCCTCCAAGCCCCAGATCGCAGTCATCGGTTACGGCAGCCAGGGCCGCGCCCACGCGCTGAACCTCCGCGACTCCGGTTTCGATGTCGTCGTCGGCCTGCGTTCGGGCGGCCCGACCGAAGTGAAGGCGCTCGCCGACGGCTTCACCGTGAAATCGCCGGCCGAAGCGGCCGCGCAGGCCGATCTGGTCGCCGTACTCACCCCGGACATGGTGCAGAAGAAGCTCTACGCCGACGTGCTCGCGCCGAGCATGAAACAGGGCGCCTGCCTGCTGTTCGCGCACGGCCTGAACGTGCACTTCGGCATGATCTCGCCGCGCGCCGACCTCGACGTGGTGCTGGTCGCGCCGAAGGGCCCGGGTGCGCTGGTGCGTCGCGAATACGAGATCGGCCGCGGCGTGCCCTGCATCTACGCGATCCACCAGGACCGCAGCGGCCGCGCCGAGGAACTCGCCAAGCTCTATGCCGCCGGCCTCGGCGGCGCCCGCGCCAACCTGATCAGGACCACCTTCAAGGAAGAGACCGAGACCGATCTCTTCGGCGAACAGGCGGTGCTCTGCGGCGGCGCCAGTGCGCTGGTGCAGGCCGGTTTCGAAACGCTGGTGGAAGCCGGCTACCAGCCGGAGATCGCCTACTACGAAGTGCTGCACGAGCTGAAGCTCATCGTCGACCTGTTCTACGAAGGCGGCATCACCCGCATGCTGGAATTCGTGTCCGAGACCGCGCAGTACGGCGATTTCGTCAGCGGCCCGCGAGTGATCAACGCCGAGACCAAGGCGCGGATGAAGGACATCCTGAGCGAGATCCAGGACGGCACCTTCATCCAGCGCTGGGTGGCCGAGTACGACGCCGGCCTGCCGAACTACAAAAAGTTCCAGCAGGCCGATCTCGACCATCCGATCGAGAAGGTCGGCAAGGAACTGCGCGCCAAGATGCAGTGGCTGCAGCAGAACGGTGCGCCGCAGGCCGCCGCGCCGGCGGCGGAGAAGCCGGCCGCCACCCCGTCGCAATCCACTCATCCCATTGCCGAGACCGCCTGATGAACGGTGCCCGCTGGCTGGTGCAGGCGTTGCTCGCGGAAGGCGTGGACACGCTGTTCGGGTATCCCGGCGGCGCGATCATGCCCTTCTACGACGCGCTGCACGGATCGTCCCTCAAACACGTGCTGGTGCGGCACGAACAGGGCGCCGCGTTCGCGGCGAACGGTTATGCGCGCGCCGGCGGGCGCGTCGGCGTCTGCGTCGCGACCTCCGGTCCGGGCGCGTCGAATCTGGTCACCGGCATCGCCGATGCGATGCTGGATTCGGTGCCGATGGTCTGCATCACCGGTCAGGTGGGCACGCCGCTGATGGGCACCGACGCGTTCCAGGAACTGGACGTGTTCGGCATGACCATGCCGATCGTGAAGCACAACTTCCTGCCGCGCAGCGTCGACGATCTGCCGAACGTCGTGCGCGAAGCCTTCCGCCTCGCGCGCGAAGGCCGGCCCGGCCCGGTGCTGATCGATCTGCCGAAGGACGTGCAGAACGCCGACGCTTCGCATCTGCTGGCGCACGTGCCGGCCGCGGTGGCGCCGCCGGCCGGCGCGAGCGACGCCGCGCTGCACGCGGCGCTGGCGCAGCTGGCGCTGGCGCAGAAACCGGTGATCTACGGCGGCGGCGGCATCGCGCTGGGCGATGCGGTGCAGGCGTTCCGCGACTTCGTCGACGCCACCCAGATCCCGACCGTGCTCACGCTCAAGGGCCTCGGCGCGCTGCCGGCGGCGCATCCGCTGAATCTGGGCATGCTCGGCATGCACGGCAACCGCGCCGCGAATCTCGCGGTGCACGAATGCGATCTGCTGTTCGTGGTCGGCGCCCGCTTCGACGACCGCGCCACCGGCAAGCTGGCCGAGTTCGCACCGAACGCGCGCGTGGTGCATCTGGACATCGACGCCTGCGAGATCGGCAAGCTGCGCGCCGCCGATGCGCCGGTGCAGGGCGACATCGCGACCAGCCTGCAGCGGATGATGGCGGCGTCGGCCGCGCATCTGCGCGGTCGCCACGGCGTCGCCCGCCACGCGTGGCGCGACGCCTGCCTGCACGCGAAGACCCTGGCCGCGCCGCGCTACGACGCGCCCGGCGACACCGTGTACGCGCCGGCGCTGCTGAAGCGGCTGTCGACCCTGGCGCCGGAAGCGGTGGTCTGCTGCGACGTGGGCCAGCACCAGATGTGGGTGGCGCAGCACTGGGCCTTCGATCATCCGCGCGATCACCTCACCAGCGGCGCGCTCGGCGCGATGGGCTTCGGCCTGCCGGCGGCGATCGGCGCGCAGTTGCAGGACCCGGCGGCGCAGGTGATCTGCGTCAGCGGCGACGGTTCGTTCCTGATGAACGTGCAGGAGCTGGCCACGGTCGCGCGCTACCGGCTGCCGGTGAAGATCGTGCTGCTCGACAACCAGGCGCTGGGCATGGTGCGGCAGTGGCAGGAACTGTTCTTCGAGCGCCGCTATTCCGAGATCGACCTCAGCGACAACCCGGATTTCTGCGCGCTGGCGCAGGCCTTCGGGGTGAAGACGCTGAAGCTCGACAGCGCCGCCAGGGTCGAGGACGCGCTGCAGGCGCTGCTCGCCACCGAAGGTCCGGCGCTGCTGCATGTCGCGATCGATCAGGCCGCGAACGTGTGGCCGCTGGTGCCGCCGAACCGCAACAACACCGAAATGATGGACGCCGACGAAGCGACCACGCTGGACCGCATCGTCATGCCGGCGTCGCCGGCCAGCGCCCCGGCCGCGTCCGCGCCCGCGGCGCCCGCCGCGGTCGCAGCGACGGTCGCCGCTGCCGCCACCGCTTCCCTCCCCTCCTCCTCCCAGGAATCTCCCTCATGCGCTACCGACTCGATCTGACCCTGCGCCAGTCCGAAGGCGCGCTCACCCGCGTGCTGGGCACCGCCGAACGCCGCGGCTTCCGTCCGGTCACGGTCGAAGGCGAAACCCATTCCGACGGCGACCGCTGGCATCTGCAGATGACGGTGGAAGGCGAACGCCCCGCCGAAGGCCTGCATCAGCAGCTCGCCAAGCTCTACGACTGCCTCGACGTGCAGGTGCAGCCATGTCTCTGAACCACGCCGCCACGCTGGAACGCCCGGCTGCCGCCGCACCGACGCAGGCCGAACCCGCGACCGCGCCGCAGAAGCTGTGGTACGACGGCGAACTGGTCGACACCGGACGCCTGCAGGCCACCGTGCACACGCATGCGCTGCATTACGGCAGCGGCGTGTTCGAGGGCATCCGCGCATATGCGACGAAGCGCGGCGCTGCGGTGTTCCGTCTGCCCGAGCATCTGGAACGCATGCGCAAGGGCGCCGAACTGCTGGGCATGACCTTCGATGTCGCCGAAGCCACCGAAGCGGTGCTGGCGACGCTGCGCGCCAACCGCCAGGGCGACGCCTACATCCGCCCGCTCGCGTGGTACGGCGACGGCAGCTTCGGCCTGGACGTGGCCGGCCATCCGCAGCATCTGATGGTCGCCACCTCGTCCACCAACGTGCATCTCAACGGCAACCGCACCCGCGTCTCGGTGTCCAGCTGGCGCCGCAATCCGGCCAGCGCGTTGCCGCCGCTGAAACTCTGCGGCGCCTACGTCAACTCGATCCTCGCCAAGCGCGAAGTGAAGGCGCGCGGCTTCGACGAAGCGATGTTCGTCGACGACGACGATTTCGCGGTCGAGTGCACCGGCGCGAACCTGTTCGTGGTGCGCGACGGGCGCGTGACCGCGGTAGAACATCGCGACGCCCTGCCCGGCATCACCCGCGACACCCTGATCCGGCTGATCGGCGCCGAATCGCGTCCGGTCAGCATGGAGGAACTGCTGGACGCCGACGAAGTCTTCGCCTGCGGCACCGCGGCGGAAGTCACCCCGATCGCCGAGATCCACGCTGGCGAGAACGCGGGTCGCGCGTACGCCGCGCAGAGCCCGGTGGGCCGCGAGATCGCCGATGTCTATGCGCGCACCGTCCGCGGCGACAGCGCGTGGTCGGCCAGCTGGCTGACCGAGGTCTGAGCATGGACGGCAGCGACGTCGGCGATGTCATGCAACGGGCCGGCTCCGTACACGTCGGGGCCAGCGATGTTCTCGCTGCGCAGGCCCGCCTGCGCCGCTACCTGCCGCCGACGCCGCTGCATCACGCCGAACGTTTCGGCTGCTGGCTCAAGCTCGAAAACCTGCAGCGCACCGGTTCGTACAAGGTGCGCGGCGCGCTGAACGCCCTGCTCGCCGCGCGCGAACGCGGCGACGACCGCCCGGTGATCGCCGCATCCGCCGGCAATCACGCGCAGGGCCTGGCCTGGGCCGCGTACCGGCTCAACGTGCCCGCGATCGCGGTGATGCCGCACGGCGCGCCGCAGACCAAGATCGCGGGCGTCGCCCACTGGGGCGCCACCGTGCGCCTGCACGGCGACACCTTCGACGAAGCGCGCCTGTTCGCCATGCAACTGGCCGAGAAGAACGGCTACCGCTTCCTCTCCGCGTTCGACGACCCCGACGTGATCGCCGGCCAGGGCACGGTCGGCATGGAGATCGCATCGCTGGCGCCGGACGTGGTGCTGGTACCGATCGGCGGCGGCGGCCTCGCCGCGGGCGTGGCGCTGGCGCTGAAAACGCAGGGCGTGCGCATCGTCGGCGCGCAGGTGGAGCACGTCGACGCCATGCATCGCGCGCTCAGGGGCGAACCCGAGGGCGCACCACCGGTCGCCACCCTCGCCGACGGCGTGCGCGTCAAACAGCCCGGCCTGCTGACCCGCCGCATCCTCGCCGAGCTGCTCGACGATCTGGTGATCGTGCGCGAGGCCGAACTGCGCGAAACCCTGGTGCGCCTGGCGCTGGAAGAACACGTCATCGCCGAAGGCGCCGGCGCGCTGGCGCTGGCCGCCGGCCGCCGCGTCGCCGGCAAACGCAAATGCGCCGTCGTCTCCGGCGGCAACATCGATGCCGCGGTGCTCGCCGGCCTGCTCGCCGACGTGCGCCCGCGCGCGCCGCGCAAGCCGCGCCGCCGCGCCCACGACGACGCCGCGCCGTCCACGGCGAAACCCGCCGCGCGTCGCGCCGACACCCGTCTTCCCGCCCCCGGCGCCGGCCGGACGACAGCGCTCTCTCCCGCTGTCGTCCGGCTGGCGCAACCCACCGCCCTCGAACGCACATCCCCCGAACCGCCCGCCCAAGAGTGGTCATCCCCCGAATTTCCCGCACTGGAGGCCATCGCCTGATGGACACCGACGTTCGTCCGGAGGCGCCCGCACGGGTCGCCATCTTCGACACCAGCCTGCGCGACGGCGAGCAATCGCCGGGCTGCAGCATGACCGCCGCACAGAAACTCCGCTTCGCGCACGCGCTCGCCGAACTCGGCGTGGACACGATCGAGGCCGGCTTCCCGGCGAGTTCGGACAGCGACCTCAACGGCTGCGCTGCCATCGCCCGCGACGTGCGCGGCGCCGGCGTCGCCACGCTCGCGCGCTGCAACAGCGGCGACATCGAAGCCTGCGCGCGTGCGCTGGAACATGCCGAGCGCCCGCGCATCCACGTCTTCATCTCCACCAGTCCGCTGCATCGCGAGCACAAGCTCGGCATGAGCCGCGACGACGTGCTCGCGCGCGCGGTCGCCGGCGTCGAGCAGGCGCGACGCTATGTCGACGACGTGGAATTCTCGGCCGAGGACGCGCTGCGCACCGAGCCGGAGTTCCTCGCCGAGATCTGCGGCGCGGCGCTGGCGGCCGGCGCGCGCACGCTGAACATTCCCGACACCGTCGGCTACACCACGCCTGCGGAGATCCGCGCGCTGTTCGAATACCTGCGCGCGCACGTGAAGGACGCGCACAAGGCGATCTTCAGCGCGCACTGCCACGACGACCTCGGCCTGGCGGTGGCGAACAGTCTCGCCGCGATCGAAGGCGGCGCGCGCCAGGTCGAGTGCACCGTCAACGGCATCGGCGAGCGCGCCGGCAACTGCGCGATGGAAGAACTGGTGATGGCGCTGGAAACGCGCCGCGCCTATTTCGGCGCGACCACCGGCATCCACACCGAACGCCTGGTTCCGACCTCGCGCCTGCTCACCCGCATCACCGGCATGGGCGTACAGCGCAACAAGGCCATCGTCGGCGCCAATGCGTTCGCCCACGAATCCGGCATCCACCAGCACGGCATGCTCAAGCATCGCGGCACCTACGAAATCCTGCGGCCCGAGGCCGTGGGCTGGGCGAAGTCGCAGATGATCATGGGCCGCCACAGCGGTCGCGCCGCGCTGGCGGACCGGCTGAAGGAACTGGGTTTCGCGCTGGACGAGGCGCAACTGAACCAGGTCTTCGGTCGCTTCAAGGCGCTGACCGAAAAGAAGCGCGAAGTCTTCGACGCCGACCTCGAAGCATTGGCGCTGGGCATCGACGGCCGCACGCTCGGCGGTTGGCGCCTGAACCGGCTGCACGTCAGCACCGGCGTCGGCGACGGCATCCTGCCCACGGCGAGCGTCGAACTGTGTTCGCCCGACGGCGAACGCATCACCGAAGCCGCGACCGGCGACGGTCCGGTGCACGCGCTGTTCGCGGCGTTGGCGCGCGGCACCGGCACGCATCTGGACATCGAGAGCTATCAGGTCTCCAGCGTCACCACCGGCGAGGACGCGCAGGGCCAGGCCAGCCTCACCGCGCGCATGCATGGCGACGAAGTCACCGGCAGCGGCACCAGCACCGACATCCTCGAAGCCAGCGCGCTGGCGTGGCTCGACATCGTCAACCGCCTGCTGCGCCGCCGCGCGCCCGACGCGACCGCCGCCGGCTCCGATGCCGATGCCGCGCCGCAACCCGTCGCGGCGCGCGTCGCGACCGCCTGATCCTTTCCCGCATGCCATCGACCCGCCACCACCCATGACCTCCGATCCGACGCCCGACATCGCGACGCCCGACGCGCCGCGCACCCTGTTCGAAAAACTCTGGGATGCGCACGTCGTCGTCCCCGAAACCGCCGACGCACCCGCCGTGCTCTACATCGACCTGCATCTGATCCACGAAGTGACGACGCCGCAGGCCTTCGCCGAACTCGAAGCGCGCGGGCTGCCCGTGCGCCGCCCGGACCGCACCAAGGGCACCCTCGACCACAGCACGCCGACCTCGCCGCCGGATGCCGACGGCGCGCTGTCGTATTACACCGCCGACGCCGAACACCAGGTGCGCACGCTGCGCGCGAACTGCGCGCGCCACGGCGTCGAACTGTTCGATTTCGGCAGCGACCACCGCGGCATCGTCCACGTCATCGGCCCCGAACTCGGCCTGACCCTGCCCGGCTCGACCATCGTCTGCGGCGACAGCCACACCGCCACGCACGGCGCGTTCGGCGCGCTGGCCTTCGGCATCGGCACCAGCGAGGTCGGCCACGTGCTCGCCACCCAGTGCCTGTTGCAGCGCAAGGCGAAGACGCTCGCGATCGAGGTCGACGGCGCGCTCGGCCCCGGCGTCACCGCGAAGGATCTGATCCTGCACGTGATCGGCGCGATCGGCGTCGACGGCGGCACCGGACACGTCATCGAATACCGCGGCAGCGCGATCCGCGCGCTGTCGATGGAAGAACGGATGACGGTCTGCAACATGTCGATCGAGGCCGGCGCGCGCGCCGGACTGATCGCACCGGACGACGTCACCTTCGCATGGCTCGCGAACACGCCGCGCGCGCCGAAGGGCGACGCGTGGGACGCGGCGCTGGCGCAGTGGCGTACGCTGCGCAGCGACGACGGCGCCCGCTTCGACCGCGTCGTGCGGATCGATGCGCGCGAGATCCGGCCGACCGTCACCTGGGGCACGCATCCGGGCCAGGTCGCGGCCATCGACGCCCGGATTCCGGTCGCGGACGGCGCCGACGCGCAGCGCGCGCTCGACTACATGCGTTTCGACGGCGGCCAATCGCTGCTGGGCCAGCCGGTGGACGTGGTGTTCGTCGGCAGTTGCACCAACGGCCGCCTGAGCGACATGCGCCAGGTCGCGGAAGTGCTGCTCGACCAGACCGTGCACCCGCGGGTGCGGATGCTGGTGGTGCCCGGCTCGGTGCAGGTCAAACGCGATGCCGAAGCCGAAGGCATCGACCGCATCGTCCGCGCCGCGGGCGCCGAATGGCGCGAGCCCGGCTGCTCGATGTGCATCGCGATGAACGGCGATCTGGTCGGATCGGGACAGCTCGCGGTGTCCACCAGCAACCGCAATTTCGAAGGCCGCCAGGGCCGCGAGGCGCGCACCGTGCTGGCCTCGCCGTACACCGCGGCGGCCTGCGCGATCGCCGGCCATCTGGTCGATCCGCGCGATTTCCTGCAGGAGCACGCGGCATGAGCGCCGAACCCCTGACCCACGTCCGCTCGCGCACCGTCTGCCTGCCGGAGCGCAACATCGACACCGACCGCATCATTCCGGCGCGGTTCCTCACCACCACCTCGCGCGAAGGTCTCGGCAAGCACGCCTTCAACGATTGGCGCTGGCGCGACGACGGCACGCCCGATCCCGACTTCCCGCTCAACCGCCCCGAGGCGCAGGGCGCGCGGATCCTGGTGGCCGGACGCAATTTCGGCTGCGGTTCCTCGCGCGAGCACGCACCGTGGGCGCTGCGCGACTTCGGCCTGCGCGCGGTGATCAGCGCCGAGATCGCCGACATCTTCCGCAGCAACGCGCTGAAGAACGGCCTGCTGCCGGTGGTGCTGGATGCGGCCGTGGTCGACGAACTGCTCGCGACGCCGGGCATCGAACTCGAGATCGATGTCGCCGCCGCCACCGTCGCACTGCCCGACGGCCGCCGCTACGCCTTCCCGATCGACGGCTTCGCCCGCACCTGCCTGCTCGAAGGCGTCGACCAGCTCGGCTATCTGCTGAAACAGACACCCCACATCCAACGTTACGAGGACGCTTTCCATGCACGCTGACATCGTCGTATTGCCGGGCGACGGCATCGGCCCGGAAGTGACGGCCGCCGCGGTCGCGGTGCTGCAGGCCGCGGGCCGCCGCTATGGCCACACCTTCCGTTTCGAGACCCGGTTGATCGGCGGCGCCGCCATCGACGCCGAAGGCGCACCGCTGTCCGACGCCACCCTCGACGCCTGCCGCAAGGCCGACGCGATCCTGCTCGGCGCGGTCGGCGGGCCGAAGTGGAGCGACGGCGAGATCCGTCCGGAACAGGGTCTGCTCAAACTGCGCAAGGCGCTGGGCCTGTACGCGAACCTGCGCCCGGTGCGCACCCATCCGGTGGCGCTGACCGCGTCGCCGATCAAGTCGCACCTGCTGACCGGCGTCGACATGATCGTGGTGCGCGAACTCACCGGCGGCGTCTACTTCGGCCGGCGCACGCGCACCGATATCGCCGCCTCCGATCTGTGCGAATACACGGTCGCCGAGATCGAGCGCGTCGTCCGCCGCGCCTGCACGCTGGCGCGCGGCCGGCGCAAGTTCGTGGTCTCGGTGGACAAGGCCAACGTGCTGGAAACCTCGCGCCTGTGGCGTCAGGTCGCCACCCGCGTGGCGCGCGACGAATTCCCCGACGTGCGTCTGGAGCATCAGCTGGTCGACAGCATGGCGATGCACCTGATCGCCAAGCCGCGCGAGTACGACGTGATCGTCACCGAGAACATGTTCGGGGACATCCTCACCGACGAGGCGTCGATGCTCGCCGGCTCGATGGGCCTGCTGCCGTCGGCCTCGCTCGGCGAAGGCCGCGGCGGTGTGTACGAGCCGATCCACGGCTCGGCCCCCGACATCGCCGGTCGTGGCATCGCCAACCCGTGCGGCGCGATCCTCAGCGCGGCGATGCTGCTGCGGCATTCGCTGGGCCTGGACGCCGAAGCGCGCTGCATCGAAAAGGCGGTGGCCGATGCGATCGACGGCGGCGCGCTGACCGCGGATCTCGCGCTAACGGGTATCGCAGCGCGCCCACCACTCGGCACCGACGCCATGGCCGCCGCGGTGATCGCACGGCTCGAAGTCGAATGCGAGGCGGTGGTGCTGCGCGATTGAGTACATGCCGATGACGCACGGTAGAGCGGGCTTCAGCCCGCTGCCTTTTCTGTCATGAGGCGCAGCGGGCTGAAGCCCGCTCTACCACAGCGCTACAGACATACGACGTGGTCATCGCTGTTGACCGAAAAACCATTTGACGCCCCGCCCCCGCATCGTTTACACCTGTTCCATGCACAGCCCGTTCGCCATCGACACCGCCGCCACCCGCGCTCCGCGCGGGATCTGCGCCGCGTCGATCGCGACCACGACCACCTCCACCGGGACGGGTACCACCGGCGGTGCGGGCTGCGGCAGCGAAACGGATTGACCCCTTCGACTTCCGCCCCGCACCCGACCAGGGTCCGCGGGGCTGGCACCCGACGGACATGAAGATGCGGGGCTCCCACCAGGAGCTTGACCCATGGATTCGCCCGCGCAACACGCTTCCGCCGAACGCCCCGCGCAACGCCCCGCGCCCGAACCGGCGCAGCCGCGCCATCGCGCGCACAAGTTCGGCGGCAGCAGCGTCGCCGATGCCGACCGCTACCGCCACGTCGCCGCCCTGCTGCAGGACGCCGCGCAGCCGCGCGCCGTGGTGGTCTCGGCGATGCAGGGCGTCACCGACGCATTGACCGCGCTGGCCGAATCCGCGGCGGCCGGCCGCGACTGGCAGGACGCGTGGTCGGCACTGCGCGATCAGCATCTGGCCACCGCGTATCGTCTGGACGGCGCCGATCGCCACGCACTGGTGTCGTGGCTGGACGCCGAATGCGCGATGCTCTCCGCATTGCTCACCCGAATCGCAGAGGATGGCGCAGAGGGCAGCGCGCTCGACGCGCACGATTTCGCCGCGGTACAGGGCCTCGGCGAAGTGTGGTCGTCGCGGCTGCTGCAGGCCGCGCTCGGCGGCGAAGACGCCGGCTGGGCCCGGCTCGATGCCCGCGAAGTGCTGGTCGCGCATCCGGGCGAACTCGGCGTCGCCGTGGACTGGCCGCGCACCCGCGAGCGCTTCGCCGCGTGGCGCGCGCATCATCCACAGCCCGACGTGGTGATCACCGGCTTCGTCGCCCGCGACGCCGACGGCCGCCCGGCCACGCTCGGCCGCAACGGCAGCGACTACTCCGGCGCGATCTTCGCGGTATTGTTCGACGCCGAAGATCTCACCATCTGGACCGACGTCGACGGCGTGCTCAGCGCCGATCCGCGACTGGTGCCCGACGCCGTCTGCCTACCGGCGATGTCCTATGCCGAAGCCTGCGAACTCGCGTATTTCGGCGCCAAGGTGCTGCACCCGCAGACGATGGCGCCGGCGATGCAGGCGCGTCTGCCGATCCTGATCCGCAACTCGCGCAATCCCGCTGCGCCAGGCACGCGCATCGCCGACGATGCGCAGCGCACCGGCGCATCGCCGGTGAAAGGCCTGAGCCTGGTGCGCGACATGGCGCTGCTCGAACTCTCCGGCGCCGGTCTGATCGGCGTGCCCGGCACCGCCGAACGCATGTTCGCCGCGCTGCATGCGGCCGGCGTGTCGGTCACCGTGATCTCGCAGGGCTCCAGCGAACATTCGATCTGCTGCGTGGTGCCGGCGGCGCAGGCGGAACGCGCGCGCGACGCGGTGCGCGACGCCTTCGGCGAGGCCATCGCCGACGGCCAGGTCGAAGGCGTGGACGCCACCCCGGGCATCGCCGTGCTCGCCGCGGTGGGCGACGGCATGGTCGGCATGCCCGGCGTATCCGCGCGGCTGTTCGAAGGGCTGGCGCGGGCACGGGTGAACATCCGCGCGATCGCGCAGGGCGCGAGCGAACGCAACATCTCGGTCGCCATCGACGACGTCGACGCCGTGCGCGGTCTGCGCGCTGCGCACAGCGCGTTCTGGCTGTCGCCGGCGACCCTGTCGGTCGGCCTGATCGGCCCGGGCAACGTCGGCCGCGCGCTGCTCGCGCAGTTGGCCGATGCGCTGCCGCGCTTCGCCGACGAGCCGCGGATGGAACATCGCCTCGACCTGCGCCTGCGCGCGGTGGCATCGAGCAGGCGCATGGCGCTGGCCAACGGACGCCTCGATCCGGCCGCCGCGATCGACGCGCTCGCCGAGGGCGAAGCACTCGACCTCGATCGTTTCGCCGCGCACATCCGCGCCGAACATCTTCCGCACGCGCTGATCGTCGACTGCAGCGGCAGCGACGCGGTCGCCGCGCGCTATCCCGAATGGCTGGCGATGGGCATCCACGTGGTCACGCCGAGCAAGCACGCCGGCAGCGGCGACTGGGCGCGCTACCGCGCGATCCGCGAGGCCGAGAAACGCGGCGGTCTGTTCCGCTACGAGGCCACCGTCGGTGCAGGCCTGCCGGTGATCCAGACCCTGCGCTCGCTGCTGGACACCGGCGATGCGCTCACCGGCATCGAAGGCGTGCTCTCGGGCACGCTGGCGTGGCTGTTCAACCGCTACGACGGCAGCGTGCCGTTCTCCGCGCTGGTCGCCGAAGCCAAGGGCCTGGGCTACACCGAACCGGACCCGCGCGACGACCTCAGCGGCACCGATGTCGCGCGCAAACTCGTGATCCTGGCGCGCGAGGCCGGCGCCTCGCTGTCGCTGTCCGACATCGACATCGAAAGCCTGGTGCCCGCGGATCTGCAGTCGGTGTCGCGCGAGGAATTCCTCGAACGGCTGTCCGAACTCGACGCGCCGATGCAGGCCCGACTCGACGCCGCGCGCGCGCAGGGCCGCGGGCTGCGCTATCTCGCGCAGCTCGATGCCGATGGCCAGGCGCGGGTGGGCCTGGCGATGCCCGAACCGGGTCACGCCAGCCTGTCCAGCCGGCTCACCGACAACCTCATCCAGTTCCGCACCCGCCGCTACGCGCACAACCCGCTGGTGGTGCAGGGCCCGGGCGCCGGCGCCGACGTGACCGCCGCGGGCGTGTTCGGCGATATCCTCGCGATCGCGGGCACGCTCGGTGCGCGTCCTTTCGGAGCCCACGCATGAGCGCATTCCCGGCCGATGCCGAACCCCGACAGCGACGAGCCGCCGACGCCGTCGCGCGCGCATTCGCGCCCGCCAGCGTCGGCAACATCGGCGTCGGCTTCGATCTGCTCGGTCACGCCATCGATGGCCCGCGCGACATCGCGATCGTGCGCCGCATCGACGCGCCCGAGGTGCGGATCGATGCGATCCGCGGCAACGTGCCCGGCGTCGACGCGCTGCCGCTCGAGGCCGCGCGCAACACCGCCGGCCGCGCGCTGATCGCGCTGCGCGACGCGCTGGACTTGCCCTGCGGTTTCGCGATCGAACTGGAGAAAGGCATTCCGCTGGGCTCCGGGCTCGGCGGCTCGGCGGCCTCGTGCGTAGCCGCACTGATCGCCGCGAACGCACTGCTCGACACGCCGCTGTCGCGCGACGCGCTGTATCCGTTCTCGCTGCAGGGCGAAGCCGTCGCCAGCGGCAGTCTGCACGGCGACAACGTCGCGCCGATGCTGCTCGGCGGCGTGGTCCTGGCGACGCAGGAACGGATGATTCCGCTGCCCGTGCCAAGCTGGCTGCACTGCGTGGTGGTGCATCCCGACCAGGTGCTGGAAACGCGTCGCGCGCGTGCGGCGCTGTCCGACCCTTATCCGCTGTCGCAGTTCGTCGCCCAGAGCACCCATCTCGCGCTGTTCCTCACCGGCCTGCAGCGCGGCGACGCGCGCATGATCCGAGAAGGCCTGCACGACGTGCTGGTCGAGCCACGGCGCGCCCCGCTGATTCCCGGCTTCGCCGCGGTCAAGCAGGCCGCACTCGATCACGACGCACTCGGCGCCAGCATTTCCGGCGCGGGCCCGAGCGTGTTCGCGTGGTTCGCGTCGAAGGCGAAGGCGGAAGCGGCAGCGCCCGTGATGCGTGCGGCCTTCGTCGCCGCGGGCTACGACGCGCGCGCCTACGTGTCGCCGGTCGCGGCCCCGCGTGCGGAGGTGCTCTGATGCGTTTCGTCAGCACCCGCGGCGGCACACCGCCGACCGGCATCGATGCGGCCCTGATCGCCGGCCTCGCGCCCGACGGCGGCCTCTACGTGCCGGAACGCATTCCCGCCTTCGCGCCGTCGACGACGCAGACCGCATCGCCCTCGCTGGCCGCGACCGCGACCGAAGCGCTGGCACCCTTCTTCGTCGATTCGTCGCTGCGTGAACGCCTCCCCGCACTGTGCGCGCGCGCCTACGATTTCGATGCACCGCTGGTGCCGATGCGCGGCCACGGCGATCATCTGCTGGAACTCTTCCACGGCCCGACCGCCGCGTTCAAGGATTACGCCGCGCGTTTCCTGGCCGAATGCCTGTCTGCGCTGCGCGCGCCGGATGCACCGGTCACGACGATTCTCGTCGCCACCTCCGGCGATACCGGCGCGGCGGTCGCGGGTGCGTTCCATCGCCGCCCGGGGTTCGAAGTCGTCATCCTCTACCCCGACGGCCGCGTCTCGCCGCGCCAGGCGCACGGACTGGAATGCTGGGGCGACAACGTGCGCACGTTCCGGGTCGACGGCAGCTTCGACGATTGCCAGCGCATGGCGAAGACCGCGCTGTCCGACCGCGACCTGCGCGAACGCATGGCGCTGACCTCGGCCAACAGCATCAGCCTCGGCCGGTTGTTGCCGCAGCTGGCCTACTACGCGCACACCGCACGCAATTTTTTCGCGCAGCACGGGACCGTGCTGAATCTGATCGTGCCCACCGGCAACCTCGGCAACGCCGCCGCCGCACTGCTGGCGAAACGGATGGGGTTCCCGATCGGCGACCTCGTGCTCGCCACCAACGCCAACGACGTCCTGCCGCGGTTTTTCGCCGGCGGCGACTACGCGCCGGAAGCGACGAAGGCGACGCTCGCCAACGCGATGGATGTCGGCGCACCGAGCAATTTCGAACGCCTGCGCCACTGGCACGCCGACGACGCCGCGCTGCGCGCCGCGGTATCGGCGCATGCGGTCGACGATGCGACCATTCGCACGACGATTGCCATCGCCCCGGAACGCCACGGCATCGTCCCCTGCCCGCACACCGCCTGCGGCCTGCACGTGCTGGACAATCTTCGCGCACAGGGCGATACGCGCCCCTGGGCGGTCGTCGCGACCGCGCACCCCGCGAAGTTCGACAGCATCGTCGAACCGCTGGTGAGGCATGGGGTGGAAGTGCCGCCGGCATTGGCGGATTGTCTTGCGCGGCCGGCGTATGGCGAAGCGCTGACGGCGGACGATGCGGCGCTGCGCGAGCGGTTGCTGAGCCGGTAGAGCGGCCTTTAGGCCGCTGCTTTCGCTCGCGTGCACGGGGGCAGCGGCCTGAAAGCCGCTCTACCAAGATATGCCAGCGCGACGTCGGGAGCGCGATGCATCGCAGACGGCGTCATCGCCTCATCGTGAAATACGGCTGGATGCGATGCTCGAAAGCAGGTCCCTCGCCTGCGGCTCGGGATGACAGGCATTGCCACTAGCGCAGTCCGGTACAAACCGGAAATCGCAACCCGGGCCGCCCGCGGTGGGAGGGGGAGGAAGCCGCGGGGCGGCCCGGATGCGAAAGCGCGAAACGAGAAGAACGATCAGGCGGCCGTGCCGGTACCGACTTCGCTGGCGCGCACGCGGAACCAGGCGGCGTACAGCGCGGGCAGGAACAGCAGCGTGAGCGCGGTGGCGACGATCAGCCCGCCCATGATCGCCACCGCCATCGGCCCGAAGAACGCGCTGCGCGACAGCGGCACCATCGCCAGGATCGCGGCCAGCGCGGTCAACACGATCGGACGGAAGCGGCGCACGGTGGATTCGACGATCGCGGTCCAGCGGTCGTGGCCGCTGGCGATGTCCTGTTCGATCTGGTCGACCAGGATCACCGAGTTGCGCATGATCATGCCCGACAGCGCGATCACGCCGAGCATCGCGACGAAGCCGAACGGCACCCGGAACACCAGCAGGAACAGGGTCACGCCGATCAGGCCGAGCGGTGCGGTGGTCATCACCAGAAACACCCGCGACAGGCTGCGCAACTGCAGCATCAGCAGCGTGATCACCACGAACACGAACAGCGGCATGCCGGCCTTGATCGAATTCTGGCCGCGCGCGGAATCCTCGACGCTGCCGCCGACGCTGAGCTGATAACCGCTGGGCAGCTTGGCGCGAATGCCATCGAGCGTGCCGTCGATCTGCTTCGTCACCGTGTCCGGCGTCAGTCCGTTGCCGATGTCGGCGCGCACGTTGATGGTCGGCAGGCGGTTGCGATGCCAGATCACGCCGTCCTCGAACGTCGATTCGAGCCGCGCGACCTGCATCACCGGCACGGTGCCGCCCTGGGTGGTCGGCACCGCGAGGCTGCCGAGCAGTTCCAGCCGCGCGCGTTCTTCTTCCGGCCCGCGCAGCAGGATCTCGATCAGTTCGTTGTCCTCGCGATAGGTGCTCACGCGCAGGCCCGACAGCGAGCTGGACAGGAAATTGGCCAGATGCTCGGTGCTCACGCCGAGGGCGCGGGCGCGGTCCTGATCGATGACCAGGCGCACGATCCGGCTCTGCTCGCCCCAGTCGAGATTGACGTTGATGACGTTCGGATTCTCGCGGACCTTCGCCATCACCTCTTCCGCGATGGCGCGGACGCGTTCGACGTGTTCGCCGGAGATGTGGTACTGGATCGGATAACCCACCGGCGGGCCGTTTTCGAGCCGGGTCACGCGCACCTGCAGTTCGGGGAACTGCAGGCGCACGTCGTGCATCAGCCATTCGCGCAGCGTTTCGCGCGCGTCGATGTCGCGGGTGCGGACCACGAACTGGGTGAAGTTGGACGCCGGCAACTGCTGATCCAGCGGCAGATAGAAACGCGGCGAACCGGTGCCGACGTAAGCGACGTAGTTCTCGACTTCCCTGCGGGTGGAGAGCAGTTTCTCCAGCCGGTGCGCCGCGGCCTCGGTCGCCTTGAGCGAACTGCCTTCGGCCAGCTCCACGTCGATCATCAGTTCCAGCCGGGTCGAATCCGGGAAGAACTGCTGCGGCACGAACCGGAACAGCGCGATCGAAACCACGAAGGCCAGCAGGGTCGAACCGATCACCAGCCAGCGACGCCGGATGCACCAGCGCACGACGCCGCGGAAGCGCTGGTAGAACGCGGTGTGATAGGGATCGTGCGCGTGCGCGCCTTCGGCCGCGACCGGCGCCGGACCGAGCAGACCGGCGTACTGCGGCCAGCGATCGGCGAGACGCTCGCGGAACGCGCGGATGCGGCCTTCGAGCGACCCGGGTTTCGGCAGGGCGTTCGGCTCCGGCAGCATCTTGTCGCCGAGATACGGAATGAACAGCACCGCCGCCACCCACGACACCAGCAGCGCGATCGTCACCACCTGGAACAGCGACCGCGTGTACTCGCCGGTGCTCGACGCCGCGGTCGCGATCGGCAGGAAGCCGGCCGCGGTCACCAGCGTGCCGGTGAGCATCGGGAAGGCCGTGCTTTCGTACGCGAACGCCGCCGCGCGCAGGCGCGAATAGCCCTGCTCCATCTTGATCGCCATCATCTCGACCGCGATGATCGCGTCGTCGACCAGCAGGCCCAGCGCCAGCACCAGCGCGCCCAGCGAGATCTTGTGCAGGCCGATGCCGAAGTACTGCATCACCGCAAAGGTCATCGCCAGCACCAGCGGGATGCTGACCGCGACCACCAGCCCCGTGCGCAGGCCGAGCGAGAAGAAACTCACCAGCAGCACGATGATCACCGCCTCGGCGAGCACGCGCAGGAATTCGCCGACCGAATCGCGGACCGCGGCGGGTTGATCGGCGACACGATGCAGCTCCATGCCGACCGGCAGGGTCGGACGCAGGCGTGCGGTCGCTTCGTCCAGCGCCTGACCGAGCTGCAGGATGTCGCCGCCGTGCTTCATCGACACGCCGATGCCGATGGCGTCCTCACCCATGTAACGGATGCGCGGTTGCGCGGGATCGGCATAGCCCCGGGTGACCGTGGCGATGTCTCCGAGCCGCAGCGTGCGGTCGCCGACGCGGATCGGGAAGGCGCGGATCTCCTCCACCGACCGGAACGCGCCGGTCACCCGCAGTTGCACGCGGTCGGTGCCGGTCTCGAAGAAACCCGCAGCGGTCACCGCGTTCTGTTCGGCCAGCGCCTGCTGCACGACCGGCAGCGGAATGCCGAGCGTGGCGAGCTTCGTGTTCGACAGTTCGATCCAGATCTTCTCGTCCTGCAGGCCGATCAGCTCGATCTTGGCGACGTTCGGCACGCGCTGCAGTTCGAGTTCGAGGCGCTCGGCGTAGTCCTTCAGCAGGGCATAGTCGAAGCCCTTGCCGGAGAGCGCGTAGATGTTGCCGTAGGTGTCGCCGAATTCGTCGTTGAAGAAGGGGCCGACCGTGCCCTCGGGCAAGGTCGGGCGGATGTCGCCGACCTTCTTGCGCACCTGGTACCACAGCTCGGGCAGTTCGCGGCTGTGCATCGAATCGCGCGCGATGAAGAACACCTGCGATTCGCCGGGACGGGAATACGAGAGCACTTCCTCGTAGTTGCCGGTCTCCATCAACTTCTTTTCGATGCGATCGGTGATCTCGCGCGAGACATCCTCGGCGGTGGCGCCCGGCCAGATCGTGCGCACCACCATCACCTTGAAGGTGAACGGCGGGTCTTCCGACTGGCCGAGGCTGCGATACGACATGAATCCGACGATCGCCAGCACCAGCATCATGTAGAGCACCAGCGAACGGTTCGCCAGCGCCCACTCGGAAACATTGAATCGACGCATGCTCAGCCCTCCCCGCGGATGCGTCGGGTCGGCACGGGCACGCGGCAATCGCGGATCGCGCCGGAACGGTCGATGCTCATGTCGGCGCTCCGGTCAGTTCGACGCGATCGGGCGATTGCTGCGATCGACCGGGATCACGTCCTGGCCTTCGTGCAACAGATGGCCGCCCGCCATCACCACCCAGTCGGCCGGCTTCAGGCCGGAAAGGACCGCAGCGCCATCGGCGGCGTAGGGGCCGGTTTTCACGGCCACGCGACGCACCTTGCCCGCCTTGGGATCGACCACCCAGACGATGGTCTTGTCGCCGTCGCCGCGGTGCAGGGCCGACAGCGGCAGGCGCATCGCGCCGACCTCGCCGCCTGCGGGAATGTAGACCCGCGCGCTCTGGCCGAGATCGATGCGTTGGCCCTCGGCGCCGTCGAGCGTCGCGCGTGCGGCGTAGGTGCGTGCCTGCGGATCGGCCGCGGGCGCGATCTCGCGGATGCGGCCCGGAATGCGTACGCCGGCGGCGCTCCACAGTTCGATCAGTACCGGCTGGCCGACCTGGAAATCGCGGATATTGCTTTCCGGCAGCGCGAAGGCGACTTCGCGGCCGCCGTCGGCGGCCAGCCCGAACACCGCCTGCCCGGCGGCGACGACCTGCCCGGCTTCGGCCTGACGGCTGGCGATCGCACCGTCGCGCGGCGCACGCAGTTGGCTGTAGCCGGCCTGGTTGCGGGCAAGATCGAGTTGGGCGCGCGCGGCGCGGGCATCGCCTTCGGCGGCGCGCAACGCGGCGGTCTGCTGGTCGAGCGCGGAGCGGCTGACGAGTTGATCCTTGGCGAGGCTGGCGATGCGGGCATGATCGGCACGCACGCGGGCGAGCTGCGCCTCGGCGGCCGAGGATTGGGCCTGCAGCGCCTCGACCTGCAGCCGCAGGTCGCCCGGATCGATCTCGGCAAGGACATCGCCGCTGCGCACGCGATCGCCGACATCCACAAGACGACGCACCAGTTTGCCGCCGACCCGGAACGACAGCGCCGTTTCCTCGCGGGCGCGGATTTCGCCGGCATAGGCGGTCAGGTTGTCCTGACCGTGACCGGAGACGGCTCCGGCCCGCGCCACCAGCACCGGCCGTGCCGACGAGGGCGTTCGTTCACCATTGCCGCATGCGGACAGGACCACCGCCACCAGCAGCATTCCCGCCGCCTTCAAGCCCGCTTTCCTGTCGATCGCCATGGTGCTGCCTCGTGTGCCCGGGATCCGGGATTAATGAACTTGCCGGTATCGTATAAATAACAAACCAATTAGTCTAGTATTGAAACCATGATGGCAACGAACCACCCGCCCGAGCCGAACGACGCGCCCAAAGCGGCGGGTCCCGGCCGCCCCAAGGATCTCGGCAAGCGCGCCGCGATTCTCGATGTCGCCAAGCGCCTGTTCTCCCAGCACGGCTTCGACGGCGTGAGCATGGACCAGATCGCCGCCGATGCCGGCGTGTCCAAACTGACCGTCTACAGCCATTTCGGCGACAAGGATTCGCTGTTCAGCGCCGCGATCCGCGCAAAATGCGAGGAACAGCTGCCGACGACGCTGTTTCTGGCCGGCCTGGAAGGCGACCTGCGCGAACAGCTCACCGTGATCGCCCGCGCATTCTTCTCTCTCGCCGCCAGCGAGGAAGCCATCGGCATGCAACGCATGATGATGATGCCGGGTACCGGCGACGACCATGTCCGCGAGCTGTTCTGGCAGGCGGGCCCGCAGCAGGTGAAGGACACCTTCGGCGAATTCCTGCGCGCATGCGTGGCCCGCGGCGAACTGCAGGTCCCGGACATCGCCCGCGCCTCGTCGCAGTTCTTCTGCCTGATCAAGGGCGAAATGCACATGCAGATGCTCTGCGGCATGTGCGCCGGTGCGCCTTCGAACAGCGAGGTCGAATGCCATATCGAAGCGACCGTGGACCTGTTCCTGCGCGCCTACGGCACCGGTCGGAGCCCCCGGGAATGACTCCCGTGACCGCGATTCCAGGCCCAGCCGAGCCCGTGACCACGGTCCCGGTGACTTCCGGCACTCAGCCGAAAACCCCGGTTGAAGCGATGCTGACGTCAACGGACGCAGCGCTGCCCCGTTAAACTTGCCCTCCTGAACCAGACCCGCGAACACAGCCGCTGCGAGAGACACGAGCATGACGATCGATTACGCCAAAGCCCGAGAAACCATGGTCGAACAGCAGGTCCGCCCCTGGGACGTGTTCGATGCCCGCGTCCTCGAAACCCTGGCGCGACTGCCGCGCGAGCGTTTCGTGGTGGAGGCGCACCGCGCGCTGGCCTACGCCGATCTGGCGCTGCCCATCGGCCATGGCGAATCGATGATGAAGCCGGTGCTGGAAGGCCGCACACTCCAGGCGCTGTCCATCGCCGCGGGCGAGGACGTGCTGGAGATCGGCGTCGGCAGCGGTTACCTCTCGGCCTGTCTCGGCAGCCTCGCGCGGGACGTCGTCGGCCTCGAACTGCATGCCGACCTGGCCGAGACCGCGCGCCAGCGGCTGCAGGCGCAGGGCATCGGCAACGTGCGCATCGATGTCGCCGATGCCTTCGCCTGGGACGGCGAACGCCGTTTCGACGCGATCTGCGTCGGCGGAGCGGTCGCGACAGTGCCCGTCCACTTCCTGAAATGGTTGCGCCCCGGCGGCCGCATGTTCCTGGTCCACGGCCGCGCCCCGGCGATGGAGGCGGCCCTCGTGAAACCCGCGGACAACGCCGCCGGTTTCGAGATCGAATCGCTGTTCGAGACCGAGCTGCCGTATCTCGTCGGCGGCGCCCCCATTCCGCAATTCCATTTGTGATCCGACCGACCCGCGGACGCGGATCGTCCAATCAAGATCAAGAAGGAACCCCATGACTCGCCGCCCCCTCGCCCTCGCCCTCGCATTGCTGGTGCTGCCGCTCGGCGCGCAGGCCGAAGACCTGCTCCAATCCTACGAGCTCGCGCGCAACAGCGATCCCCAGTTGTCCGCGGCCGAAGCCAATCGCCTGATCTCACGCGAAGGCGCGGTGCAGGCGCGCTCGTTGCTGCTGCCGCAGGTCAACGGCACGGCGTCCTATACCCGCTCCGACGGCGACGACGAGTCGTCCGCGCCCACCGTCTCCGACGGCAGCAGCGACTCGACCACCCGCGACATCGGGGTCCGTCTGAACCAGATGGTGTACGACCACAGCGCGATCAATCGCGCGCGCAGCCAGAACGCCTTGGCGCAGGCCGGCGACTTCCAGCTCGAGGCGGCCGGCGACCAGCTGATCACGCGCACGTCCACGGCGTATTTCAACGTCCTGATCGCGATGGAAACCCTGGCCGCGGCGCAGGCGCAGGAAACCGCACTGAAGAAGCAGTTCGATTTCGCGGACAAGCGCCTCGAAGTCGGCCTGGCGCCGATCACCGACGTGCACGAAGCCCGCGCGCAGTACGATCGCGCCCGCGCCAACACCATCGTCACCGCCAACGCGCTGGAAGACGCATATCGCGCGCTGGAAGAGATCACCGGCCGCGACGTGCGGGCGCTGAAGGCGCTGCCGCAGGATTTCCAGCCCGAACTGCCCTCTTCGATGGACTCGGAAGGCTGGGTGCAGTCCGCGCTGGACAACAATCCGAGCCTCAAGGCCCAGGAATATCGCGTGAAGTCGGCCGAATCCGGCATCGAAGTCGCGCGTGGCGGACACTATCCCACGGTGTATTTCGGCGCCAACCTCGGCCGCACCCGCACCGACGGCGACTCCACCGACAATCTGCTCAACGCCACCGCCGACTTCGAGCGCGAAAGCGCTTCGCGCAGCCTCGGGCTGACGCTGTCGATCCCGATCTTCGCCGGCGGCGGCACCCAGTCCGGCGTGCGCCAGGCCATCTCCCAGCGCGATGCCACCAGCGACGAGCTCGAACAGCAGAAACGCGCGCTGGTTCGCAACACCCGCAACGCCTATCGCACGCTGGTCGCGGGCGTGAGCGAAGTCGAAGCGCGCAAGGCCGCCGTGTTCTCGGCGCGCAGCGCGTACGAAGCTTCGCAGGTCGGCCTGGAAGTCGGCACGCGCACGGTGCTCGACGTGCTGAACAATCAGCAGACGCTGTTCAATGCCGAGCAGGAATACGCCCAGTCGCGTTACAACTTCCTGCAGAACCGGCTGTTGCTCGAACAGGCCGCCGGCACGCTGGATATCGAAGACCTGCAGGACATCAATCGCCTGCTGACCGTGGATGCGGCGCCGAAGTCTTCGCCCTGACGGCATCCGATCACGGCGCATCGAACGAAGGGCCGCACCGCAAGACGCGGCCCTTCGGCGTTTTCCGGGCGAGGGAATCCTCGCGCCGCAGCGGAGATCGCGCGCTGCGGCATGCGCATCGTCAATCGGAGCTGCAGTTTCCGCCGACGCAATACGTGGCGCCGAACAACATCCAGCCCTCGGGCGTGCACAGGTAGTACAACTGCGCATAACCGCCCAGGATCGGCAGATCGATCACCTCGGCCGACCACACATTCGCTTCCGTGCAAAGTGACAGTTCCGTGGCAGCCTGCGCCGGTGCCGGCGCGGCCATGCCGAACGCCAGCGCGGTTGCCGCCAATGCAGTGAGAACAGCACGTCGCATGACACGTCTCCTCATCTTCAACGGGGTTGCGGTGGACATCGCCGACAGGCGATGCCCCGCGCCATCTTTGTAGCGCGACGGCTTTCGCGAAGAGTCGATCCGGATCAAACAAATGGGACTCAACAGAAAACCGTTTCGATCGACAACGCGTTTTTGATCGAGCCCATCGACTCCGATCGCATGCGACTGCGGCTTCGATCAAGCGATTGGATCGGAAGATGCGAATCGATCCGTTCAGATCGATCGATCGACCATCTGCATCGTGCGCCGCAGCGCGCCACGCCCCTGTTCGACCAGCGCGCGCCCCGCTTCGGCCATGCGCATGCGCGCATCCGGATCCGACAACAGCGTTTCGAGCTCCGCGGCCACCGCGTCGGCGTCGGCGGCGATGCGCACGGCGTCGGCCCTGCGCAGTTGTTCGGCGATGTCGCTGAAGTTGTGCAGATGCGGGCCGGTGACGATGGCGGTGCCGACCGCGGCGGGCTCCAGCAGATTGTGCCCGCCCACCGGCTGCAGGCTGCCGCCGACGAAGGCGACATCCGCGCAGGCGTAGAACAGCATCAGCTCGCCGAGCGTATCGATCACGAACACCGCGTCGTCGGCTTCCGGCGCCACGGTGAGCGTGCGCGTCGCCACCTGCAGTCCGGTTTCGATCGCCAGCTGGGTCGCGGGACGGAAGCGTTCGGGATGCCGCGGCGCCCAGAGCATCAGCAGATCGGGCCAGCGCAGGCGCAGCCGGCGGTCGATCGCGAGCACCAGCGCTTCTTCGTCCGGATGGGTGCTGGCCGCGATCCAGACCGGGCGCCCGGGAATGCGGCTGCGCAACGCCAGCGCCGACGTCGCGATGGTCGGATCCACGCGCATGTCGAATTTCAGATTGCCGTAGACGACCAGTTGGTCTTCGCGGGCGCCCAGTCGCGCGAAACGCCCGGCGTCGGCATCAGACTGCGCGGCGACGGTGCGCAGCGTGCGCAGCGCGCGGCCCACCAGCGGACGCAGCGCGCGATAACCGCGCAGCGAACGCTCGGACAGCCGGGCGTTGATGAGATGCGCCGGAATGCCGTGGTCGCGGCAGGCGAACAACAGGTTCGGCCACAACTCGGTCTCGACGATCAGTGCGATGCACGGCTTGAAATGGCGGAGGAATCGGCCGACCGCGCCGGTGAGGTCGTAGGGCAGATAGACATGCGCCACGCGCGTGCCCCAGAGCGCGCGCACCCGGTCCGAACCGGTCGGCGTGATCGTGGTCACCAGCACCCACCGGCGCGGATATTCGCGCAGCAGCGCATTGATCAGCGGCGCGGCGGCGTTCACTTCGCCCACCGACACCGCATGCACCCAGAGATGATCGCCGCCTTCCGCGGTGGTGCCGTAGCGGGCGTAGCGCTCGTGCCAGCGCAGCAGATAGGCCCGCTGCCGGAAACCGCGCCAGATCAGGTGGTAGACGGTGACCGGCAGCAGCAGATACAGCGCGGCCGAATACAGGCCGCGCAGGGTGAGTTCGATCGTGCGCTCGAAGGTGCCAGCCCGCATCGGCACAGGATACCGGGTCGCGATGATCGGTGACGCGGGTCGAAGCGCGGGGCCGCGCCCTTACAATGCGCCATGTCCTTCACGTTCGACGCCCCGCCGCCCCGTTCGCCCCGACACTGGCCCACGTGGCTGGGCATCGGCGCGCTCACGCTGCTGGCGCGGCTGCCGTGGCCGCTGCAGCGTGCGCTCGGCGGCGCCATCGGCAACATCCTGCGCTGGACGCTGCGCGATCGTCGGCGGGTCGCCGCACGCAATCTCGAACTGTGCTTTCCAGAATTGGACGCCGACGCGCGCGACGCCCTGCTGCGCCGCCACTTCGCGGCGCTGGGCATCGCGCTGTTCGAATTCGGCCGCGCCTGGTGGGGCTCGGTGGCACCGCAGCGCCTCGGGCTGGTGGTCGAAGGCGTGGAGCACATCGAGCGCGCGCGCGCCGCCGGCCGCGGCGTGATCGTGGTCTCGGGACATTTCACGACCCTGGAGATGTGCGCGCGACTGGCCTGCGACCACGTGCCGCTGGCTGGCATGTACCGGCCCTATCCGCAGCCGGCGATGGAATGGGCGGTGCTGCGCGGGCGTTCGCGCTACGCCGCAGGCATGTTCGCCAAGGACGACGTGCGCGGCGTGGCGCGGCATCTGAAACGCGGCGGCCTGCTGTGGTACGCGCCGGATCAGGACCCGAGCAAGGGCGACAGCGCGTTCGTGCCGTTCTTCGGGCAGCCGGCGAAGAGCCTGAAATCGACTCATCAGCTGGCGCGCCTCTCGGGCGCGGCGGTGGTGATGTTCCAGCACTTCCGTCGCGACGACGGCGGCTACACGCTGCGCTTCTGGCCGGCATTCGACGCGTTTCCTTCCGACGACGCCGATGCCGACACCGCGCGGGTGATCGCCGCGATCGAGACGATGGCGCGCGAGGCGCCCGAGCAGTACCTGTGGATCCACCGCCGCTTCAAACGCCGCCCGGACGGCGGGCGCGTTTACGACTGAGCGGCAACCGGTGCGGGCGTTTCCCGACCGAGCAGACTCCCCGCGTACAGCGCCGCCAGCAGCAGCGTCGCCCCGCCCCAGAACGTCGAATAGAACGCGAGGTGGGTGTTGAACGGGAACACCGTCACCACCAGCGCCAGCATCGCCGGCTCGGCCGCGCGGCGGCCCGCAGGCTCGGCGTAACGCCATGCGCGTCGCGCCGTCGCCACGCCGGCCAGCCACAGCAGCAGGCCGATGACGCCGGTTTCGCTGAGGATTTCCAGCACGATCTGATGCGCGTGCAACGCCGGCCCCAGGCCCCATTCGGCCAGCGCGCCGGATTCGGGATCGCAGGCCGGGAACGCCTCGCGGAATCCGCGCGGACCCACGCCGTTGACCGGATGCGATGTCGCGATACACCAGGCTGCGCCCCAGATCCGGCCGCGCCCGGACAGCGCGCTGTCGACGCCGTCGCGATCCGCACTGAAGGCATGCGTGGTGCGCTCGATGCGTTCGCGCACCTGCGGCGACACCACGCCGAGGCCCAGCAGCAACACGGCGCCGAGGGCGAACACCGCCAGCAACCGTTTGCGGCCGAGCAGCCGCCAGCCGGACAGCAGCAGCACGAGGCCATAGGTGATCCACGACGCGCGCGAACCGGCGAGCAGGATCACCAGGCCGATCAGCGCCGCGGCGACAAGCCAGCCCCATTGGCCGAATCGACGGCCGGCCATGTAGAGCGCGAACGGCGACAGGCTGGCGAGGACCACGCCGAGCTTGAGATTGCAGGGCCCGAGCACGCCGCCTAGACGATCGAGCAACAGGTAGTCGTTGGCGTCGCAGAGACGATGTCCGCTGATCGCGAGCTTCGCCGCATCCATGCCGGCGAACAGCAGGCTGGTGCCGGAGATCGCCTGGATCAGCGCATCGAGGCTCCAGGCGCCGACGATGAGGGCCAGACCGCCGAAGGTGATGCGACGCCCGCGCGCATCGGCCACCGCGGCCGCGGCCAGCCACAGGAACGGCAGATAGCGCAGATCCGATGCCACTTCACGGAAGGCACGCGTCCGGTCGATCGCGTCGATCGCGCCGATGAGTTCCGGTAGCCAGTAGGCGAAGAACATCACGCTGGTCAGCGCCCACGCCTGCGCGCCGAGCAGCGCGCCACCGCCACGGAAGCGCACGAACAGCAGCCGGCCCAGGGCGACCAGCGCGCCGAGCCCGAGCACCGCTTCGGCGACACCCGGCGCCGGCCACAGCGCGACGAAGGCCAGCACCCAGAACGGCGCCCAACGCCAGCCCGCGGGCAGCGCGGGCGCGGTGTCGATGTCGTTTGCGATGGTGGGTGCGGCGGTCATTCCGGACAGAGTTCGCGATAACAGGCCAAGGTCGCGGCCTGCATCGTTGCGAGCGAATACCGCTGCAGCCGCTGCGGCATCGTAGCGGGCTTGGCCTGCAAAATCTTGGCCTGCGAAATCTCGGGCTGCAGAAGCATCGCGCCTGCGGCGCGCCGCAGCGCGTCCGCGTCGAACGGCGCCACCGCGCCCGCCGGCTGCAGTTCGCGCAGCAATTCGCCGACGCCGCCGTGGGCCCAGCCGACCACCGGCCGACCGACCGACAGCGCTTCGATCACGGTGCGGCCGAAGGCTTCGGGTTTGCGCGACACCTGCAGCACCAGATCGCTCGCGGCGTAGGCTTCGGCGATCGCGGCGGTGGGTGGCGTGATCGCCAGCGCGTCGGCGCATCCGGCCTGCGCGGCGTCGCGTTCGAGACCGGCGATGTAGGCCTCGCGCCCGGGTTCGCGCGCGCCCGGCATCCATAGCCGCGCATCGAGCCCATCGCCGCGCAGTGCGGCCAGCAGCGCCAGCGCATCGGCATGGCCCTTCAGCCGCGTTCCGCGTCCCGGCAGCAGCAGCAGCGGGCCATCGCCGCCCAATGCGGGATGCAGCGCGGCGATCCGCGCCCGCGCCGCGCGGTCCGGATGCGGGGCAAACGGAAACGCGGCGGGATCGATGCCGCGCGGAATCGTGCGCAGCACCGCCGGATCGGTGCTGGGGTAATGCCGCAGCACATGCGCGCGGACGGTGTCGGACACGCAGATCACACGCTCACCGGCGGCCATGATCGCGCTGTAGCGCGACGGCGAATTCAGTCCATGCACGGTGGTGACGAAATGCGGTCGCCGCGCCGCCGGCATGCCGCGCAGCGCGAACCGGCCGACCCATGCCGGCAGCCGCGAACGCGCGTGGACGATGTCGGCGCCGCTGTCGGCGAACAGCGCGCGCAGACGGCGGACATGGCGGAAGGTGAGCGGCGATTTGCGGCCGATGTCGAGCGCGATGTGTTCGGCGCCGGCAGCTTCCAGCGCCGGCACGAGACGGCCGCCGGCGGACACCACGATGGCGCGATGACCCGCGCGGACCAGCGCATCGGCGATCTCGAGGGTGGAACGTTCGACGCCGCCGGACTGCAGGGCCGGCAGCAGTTGCACCACGGTCAGGCGACGCATGGTGGGATCTGGCGAGGAGGCGGATTCAGTCGACGAGATGGTAGACCGCGCCGCAGTACGGGCAGGTCGACGTGCCGCCTTCGGCTTCGATCGGCAGATACACCCGCGGATGCGAATTCCACAGCGCCATCTCGGCGGTCGGGCAGCTCAGCGGCAGGTCGCCACGGCGGACTTCATAGCGTTGCTGGGCGTTGGCTTGGGTGGGCTGGGCGGTCATGGCGGTCATCCTGCGCGGAAGCGGCATTTTAGAGCGTGTTATGTACTTTTTCATGCGTCGCGTTGCGCAGCCTGTGGCGTCGAGACAAGGTTCCGTGGCGCAGCCTTGGCTGGTGGCCAAGGCAAGCCGCGGGCCGCAGGATCGGCGCCACAGGGGCGCAACCCGGAGGGAAGGTCGTCTGCGGGCCCGATCCGGCGTTGCGCACCTTGCCAAGGCCACCAGCCTTGGCCGCGGCGCGCGCCTTGGCTCAGGCCCGCAGACGACCTTCGCGGCACATGAAAAAGTACATAACACGCTCTAACCCGGCCGCGACGCTACGATGCGCGAACCGCCCCAGGGATCGCGCCATGTCTTCCACGATCGAGATCGTCGGCCGCCAGAGCTCGCACTACACCCGTCAGGTCCGCCTGCTGGCGCACGAGCTGGGCGTGGACTACACACTGCAGCCCATCCACGACCTGCTCGGCGACGACCCGGCCGCGTTCGCCGGCAATCCGGCGCTGAAACTGCCGGCCGTGCGCCAGGGCGACGTCGTGGTCTGGGGCAGCCTCAATGCCTGCCGCTGGATCGCGCGGCAGGCGCCCGACGGCGCGATGCGCGTCGCCTGGCCCGAAGACGCCACGACACCGCTGCTGATGAACGCGCACGAGGTGGTGGCGCATGCGATGGCCGCGCAGGTGGAAGTGGTCTTCCACGAGATCGTCTCGAAACGACCGGCGGACGCGACCTCGCGCAAGCGGCGCACCAGTCTGGCGCGGTGCCTCGACTGGCTGGACGCGCATCTCGATGCGATCCATTCCGAGCTGCCGGCGGAAAAGATCGCGCTGTTCGATCTCGGGCTGTTCTGCCTGCTGGAACACCTGCCGTTCCGCAATCCGATGGATCTCTCGCGGATGCCGCGGCTCACCGGATTCGTGGGCGAATTCGGCCTGCGCGCGTCGGCGCAGGCGACGCCCTATCGCTTCGACGCACCGCCGCCGGAAGCCGCAGGCTGAAGCCGCAACGGAAACGGGCCGCGCGAGGCGGCCCGTCTTGGGAAATCATCGCTGGCTGTCGATTACTTCGTCGACCCGGCTTCGGCGGCCGGCGCCGGCTTCGGCACGATCGCTTCGGTCGTGATCGACAGCGTGACTTCGTCGCTGACGTTCGGCGCGTACTTGCCGACGCCGAAATCGCTGCGCTTGATCGTGGCGGTGGCCGCGAAACCGGCGGCCTCACGCTTGGCCATCGGCTGTACGCCGATCTTGTTGATGGTCACGTCGAGGGTCACCGGCTTGGTGATGCCCTTGATGGTGAGATCGCCGGTGACCGACAGCTTGCCCTGGCCGGCGGCCTTCACCGACGTGCTCTTGAAGGTGATGGTCGGGAATTTTTCGGCGTCGAAGAAATCGTCACTGCGCAGATGGTCGTCGAAATCGCCGACATGCGAATTCAGGCCCGACAGCGGGATCGTCACTTCGACCTTCGACGCGCCGACCTTGTCGGGATCGTAGGTGATGAAGCCGTCGACCTTGCCGAAATGGGCGATCGGGTTGGAGAAGCCGAAATGGCTCCAGCTGGCGACCACGTCGGTGTGGTTGGCGTCGATCTTGTAGGTCAGCGGCGCGGCGAAGGCGACGGTGGAGGCCATCGCGAGGGCGGCGGCGAGCAGCGGGCGCTTGAACAGGGCGGGTTTCATCGGAATTCTCCTGGAAACGGAAGGGGGTGCAGCGAAGAGGGCGTGAAGGCGTAACACAGAGGCGGCAGGCCGCCGAAACGGTGCGCGGAACGTCACTCGATGCGACAGGCTTCGTCGAAGCCCAGGCGCGGCGAGCGGGGGAAAATCGAGGTCGGGTCGCCCTTGCCGAGGTTGACCAGGAAGTTCGAGCGGATCGCGGTGCCGGCGAAGAAGGCCTCGTCCAGCAGCGCATTGTTGAAGCCCGACATCGGGCCGCAATCGAGGCCGAGGGCGCGGGCGGCGAGGATCAGGTAGGCGCCCTGCAGGCTGCCGTTGCGCAGGGCCACGGTCTCCAGCACCGGCTCGGGCTTGCCGGCGAACCAGGACCGCGCATCGGTGTGCGGGAACAGCACCGGCAGCTTGTCGTAGAAGGCCATGTCGTAGCCGACGATGACGGTGACCGGCGCCGCGAGGGTCTTGTCGCGATTGCCCGGATCCAGCGCAGGGGCGAGGCGGGCCTTGGCCTCGGGCGACTTCACGAACACGAACCGCGCGGGGCCGGCGTTGGCGGCGGTCGGGCCCCACTTCAGCAGATCGTAGAGACGCTGCAGGGTGGCGTCGTCGATGTCGCCCGAAAAGGCGTTGTAGGTACGGGCGCTGCGGAAGAGCTGATCCAGAGCGGTGTCGTTGAGCGAAGAGAACATCGGCGGAGTCGTCCCGGGCGTGTGAAGATGAAAGCGAGGCGGCAGTGTAGAGTCCGCGCAGGCCCGTGGCAGCGGCACCGCGAGAACGTATCGGGTCAAATCCGGAACAATGAGCAATCAAACCGTCGATTCAACCCATATTTGTGCTTTCAGCGATGGCCGCGCCGGGAATACGCGTCAGGCCGAAGCGCTGGCCACCCTGATCGCGAACGATGGCACTCCGGCTTCTCATCACCTTCTGATGCCACGCGCACCGTGGCGCTGGGCCGCGCCGCGGCGTCTGCCCGGTGTCGCACATGCCTTTGGCCCGGACTTCGCCGCCCGTCTGGCATCGCCGCCTCGGATCGCCATCGGCTGCGGCCGCCAGGCCGCGCTCGCCACCCGCCTGCTGCGGGAACGCGGCGCCCGCGCCGTGCAGATCCTCGATCCGCGCCTGCATCCGTCGCACTGGGACCTGGTGGTAGTGCCGGAACACGACCGCCTGCGCGGATCGAACGTCATCCCCATGCTCGGCAGCCTGCATCCGGTCGACGATGCGTGGCTGGCGCAGGCGCGCGCGGACTTCTCCGCGTTCGCGGCCCTGCCCGCGCCGCGCACCGCCTTCCTGCTCGGCGGCATGAGCGCGCACGCACGCTTCGACCGGATGGCGTTCGAGGTGATGGCCGCGAAATTCGAAGCGGTGCTCGCCCGCGACGGCGGCAGCGTGCTGCTCACGACCTCGCGCCGCACGCCGAAGGAACTGCGCGATGTGCTCCGGCATCGTTACGACGGCACGCCCGGCGTGGTCTGGCGCGATGCCGCGGACGGCCCGAACCCGTATCCCGGCCTGCTCGCCTGGGCGGATCGCATCGTGTGTTCGCCGGATTCGGTGAACATGATCTCCGAGGCCTGCGCCACCCGCGTACCGGTGTTCGTGTTCGACCCGCCGCGCGTCCATGGGCGTCCGCGCGCCTTCCTCGATGCCCTGCTCGCGCGCGGCCGCATCCGCGCGATGGACGCTCGGCTCGATGCGTTCGACGTGGAACCGCTGCGCGAGACCGCGCGGGTGGCGGCCGAAGTGCGCGCGCGGCTGATGCCGGGTTAACTTAACGCCTCGTCCGCTCGACGGCCGACGAGCGCGCAGCGCGCAGGCCGACGACCACCGCGGCCACCGCGACTGCAGCCAGCACCGGCCGGCGCTTCAACGACCGGACCGCGCCGAGCGCGAAGGCGGTGACCCAGGGTTTGCGCGCGAGCGCGGCGAGCAGACCGACCCAGCCGCTGCGTCCCGCCAACGCCGCACCGATCCCGCCGGCGGCGTTGCCGAAGGAGCGGAGACGGTCGGTGCCGCCACGCAGTTCACGCATCGCCGAAGCCACTTCGGCGCGTTCGACGGTCGCGCGCATGCGCAGCATTTCCATGCGCAGTTCGCGCATCTTCGCCTGATCGCTCATGGCGTCTCCCCGGCGTCGCCGCGGCCGCGCCCGGCGAGGAACGCGTCGCGATCGTTGGACAATTCGCGCAGGGTCTCGGACAACACCGGCGGCGCGGCCGCCATCTCGGCGGCGAGGGTGCGGAACATCCAGATCGCGCCGATGGCATACAGCGCCACCAGCACCGCGAGCGTGATCCAGCCAAATCGCGGCCACAACACCACCGTCAGCAATGCCGAACCCGCGATCAACGCCACCAGCGCCAGCACCGCGCCCGACAGCGCCAGCATCAGCCAGCGCATGAATTGGGCGCGGGTCTGAGCGAGTTCCAACGATGCGAACTCGGCGCGCGAGACCAGCAGATTGACCGCGGCCGCCGACAGGCGGCGCACGGAAGCGAACGGGGACGCCATGGCCCGGGGGCGGCTCAGCGCCGCGAGACGAGCAGGCCGACCAGGAAGCCGACGCCCGCGGCGACGCCAATCGCGCCCCACGGGTGCTCATGCACCAGATCGTCCGCGGCGCGCGCGGCGGCCTTGGTGTTGGCGGCGACCGCGGTCTGGGCGTCCTGCATCCGCTGCTTGGCGCGACCCAGCGCTTCGCTGGCGCGTGCGCGGAGCGCCTGCGCGCGCTCGCCGGTGGCGCCGGCGGCTTCTTCCAGAATGGCCTCGACATCCTCCAGCACGACCTTGGCGTCGGTGACGAGCTCTTCGGTGTCCAGATAGTGGTTCTTCGACATGTGCATCTCCTTACGGGGGTTGGCGGAGTGGTTGGCAAGAACGGGAGTCGAGCATAGCGCGCATCGCCGATGGAATCGCAAGCGCATTCGATTCCCGTGCGATCCGGTTGCGATACGCGTCAGGAACGCGGCGGATGCCCGCCTGCGGACAGGCATCCGGCACGAATCATGCGCCTTCGGCGTGCAGAATGCCGTGCGTGGCCGCGATGACGACGCGACGCGCGGCATCGAGCCCTTCGCTGCCAGCATCGACGATCCGCGCCCGGCGGTCGAGCGTGCAGGCCAGCCCGGCGCCGAGCAGCGCATCGTGCGCCGCATGCAATCGCGCCGCGATCTCGGCGTCCAGCACCGCTTCCGCGCGCAGCGCATCGATCAGACCCGGCGTATCGCGCGGCGCGAGCAGGGCGGGCCTCGCCTCGGCCTCGCGCAGCACGAGGTATTGCAGCAGGAATTCGAGGTCGACCAGGCCGCCCTGCCCCTGCTTGAGGTCGAAACGGTCCGTACCGGAACGATCCAGCTCCGCACGCATCCGCGCGCGCATCGCGGCCACATCCTCGCGCAATTTCGCGGCATCGCGCGGCTGCGCCAGGGTGTCCGCGCGTACCCGTTCGAACGCGGCGCGCAGATCCGCGTCGCCGGCGATGGCGTGGGCGCGCACCAGCGCCTGATGTTCCCAGGTCCAGGCGCGATGACGCTGATACTCCTCGAAACTGGCGAGCGTGGACACCAGCAATCCCTTGGCGCCGTCGGGCCGCAGGCGAACGTCGACGTCGTACAGCCGGCCCGCGCCGGTCGGCGCGCCCAGCAACGCGACGATCTTCTGCGCCAGGCGCGCGCTCCAGCGCGGGGCGTCGAGCGCACGCGCGCCGTCGGACACCGCGTCCGCGGGCGCGTCGTAGACGAACACCACGTCGAGGTCGGAGCCGAAACCGAGTTCGCGGCCGCCGAGGCTGCCGTAGCCCAGTACCGCGAAACGGAAACCGTCGATGCGGCCGTGCTGCGCTTCGAGCTCGCGCAGCGCCAGCCGGTAGACCGCCGCCAGCAACGCATCCGCCAACGCCGCCAGCAGCCGCGCGGTGTCGACGGCGCGCATGCGCCGGTCGAGGGTGACCAGGGCGATGCGGAAGCTCAGGGTCTGCCGGGCTTCGTTGAGCGCCAACAGCGCCGCTTCCGAATCCTCCGCCTGCAGCGCGGCGTCGGCCGCGGCGGCGAATGCCTCCGGCTTCGGCAACGGCCCGGCGACACGGATGTCCAGCAGCTCGTCCAGCAGCAGCGGATGCGCGGCGAGGCGGTCGCCCAGCAAGGCGCTGCGCGCCAGGGTATCGACCAGCCGCGACAGCGCCGCGGGCTGTTCGTCCAGCAAGGCGAGATAACTCGCGCGGCGCAGGATCGCCTGCAGCAGCGCCAGCGCGCGCCGCAGCGCCAGCAGCGGTTCGGCCGACCCGGCCACGCCCGCCAGCAGCGCCGGCATCAGCCGATCCAGCCGCGCGCGGGCGGCATCCGACAGATCGCGCACACCCGGCGCGCGCGCGAAATCGCGCAGCGCGCGATCGACCTCGGTCGCATGGATGAAGCCGGCATCGCGCAGCGTCCGCGCCGCGTCGTCGTCCTCGCCGTCGCGACCAGCACCGTCGCGCAGCCCGCGCCAGTAGGACACCAGCGCATCGGGCTGCGCCGCGCGCCCGCGCGGCGCGAGCAGCGCGTCGAACTCCTGCGTCACCCGTTCGCGATGCGCCTGCAGCCGGGCATGCAGCGCATCCCAGTCGGCTTCGCCGAGCCCCTGCGCAAGTCGCGCCCGGGTCGCCGGGTCGTCCGGGAGCCGCTGGGTCTGCGCGTCGCCCAGCATCTGCAGCCGGTTTTCGAGCAGGCGCAGAAAACGATACGCCGCCAGCAGCGCGTCGCAGGCCTCCGCGGACAGATGGCGCGCATCGCGCAGCGCCGACAGCGCAGGCTGCAACCGGCGCTCACGCAGCGCGGGCTCGCGCCCGCCGCGGATCAACTGCAGCGCCTGGGCCAAGAATTCCACTTCGCGGATGCCGCCGGGGCCGCGCTTGATGTCGTCGGCCATGTCCTTGCGCGCGACTTCGGCGGCGATGCTCGCCTTCATCTCGCGCAGGCCGTCGAGCGCGCCGTAATCGAGATAGCGCCGATAGACGAACGGCCGCAGGGTGTCGAGGAAACGCGCGCCGGCGTCGAGGTCGCCAGCCACCGGCCGCGCCTTCTGCCAGGCGTAACGCTCCCAGTCGCGGCCTTCGCGCTGGAAATACTGCTCCATCGCCGCGAACGACAGCGCGATGCGGCCGGCGGTGCCGAACGGCCGCAGGCGCAGGTCCACGCGATGACAGAAGCCTTCCGCGGTGACTTCGTCGAGCAGCTTCGCCAGTTGCTGGCCGAGCCGGGCGAAGTAGTCCTCCGCCGCCAGCGCACGCGATCCGTCGCTGTCCCCGTCCTGCGCGTAGGCGTAGACCAAGTCGATGTCGGAACTGAAGTTCAGTTCGCCGCCGCCCAGTTTGCCCAGCGCGAACACCACCAGCCGCACCGACGCACCGTCGGGATCGCGCACCGTGCCGAAGCGCTCGGCGAAATCGCGTTCCAGCGCCGCCAGCGCCGTCTGCAGGCAGGTTTCGGCCAGCGCGGTGATGCAGGCCAGCGTCTGGTCCAGCGTGTCCAGCCCATGCACGTCGCGCCAGATCAGTCGCACCGACTCGGCCTGGCGATAGCGCCGCAGCAGGGTCGGCCATTCGGCGCGCAGATCCGCGGTCAGGGCCGGCATCGGCGCCGACCGCGCGCCGTCGTCGGCCAGCAGCACGGGCAACAGTGCGGGCTGGCGCAGGCAGACGTCGACCGCGAAATCGCTCACCAGGGCCAGGGCGCGGACGCGCGTCTCGGCGGCCGCCGGCCAGTCCGCATGCGCCATGCGCAGACGGGCAACGGCACGGTCGATGCGCGCGACGATGGCGGCAGAGGCCGCGGTCGGTTCGACGGAGGAAAGCTCGGCGGGGTCCATGCACGGATTCTGGCATCTCCCGCGGATGGCCATCTCCGTGGCGAGCGAAGCAATAAAAAAGCCCGCCCCGGTCGAACCGGTAGCGGGCTTGCTCCCTCCCCCACGTCGGGATGCGCGAGCATCGTGAAGGAAGCGTTAGGACAAATCACGCTGCGGTGCAAAAAAGAACCGGCAGGTACATTTAATTGCCCTCGGCGACTTTTCGGCTCACCGCCCGCTTGCGAAACGAACGCCGCGCCGCGCGGATTTGCGGGCACAATGCGGGTCTCCGGGGACGGGGCCCCGGAAGCCTTCGCGACATCACGATCCGCGCCGGACTTCGGGCGCGTGGACGCGACGCGCAGCCGGCAATCCTGTTGGCGACCCTGCCGACTCCCCGCCACCGCATCGACAAGGAGCGTTTCCGAAATGAACCCGAATCTCAAACTGTTGTTGGCTGCAGGCACATGCAGTCTGTTGTTGGCCGTTGGCGCATGGCCATCGCGGCCGGTGTCCGCCGCATCTCCGGAGGCGGCGTCCGCCGCAGCCGCAGAAGCGCCTGCACAGCCCGGGCAGATGAAAGTCCTCGCCGCCCCGGGCGACGATGTCGCCGGCACGCTGGTCACGCCATCCGGCGCGCTCTCGTTCCGCACCGCCAGCCTCTCCGCCGGCAAGTCCGCGGCGCAGGGCGTCTCCCCCGATCGCGTGACCGTGCGGCTGGAAGTCAACGGCGCCGTGATCGATCACGACATCGATTACGCCGCCGGCACCATGACGGTCCGCACCGTGGATCGGGTCGTCATCGACGAACAGGACCGCGCCGTTCTCAAGAGCTTCCAGACCGAACTCGGCCGCACGCTGCCCACGCTGGCCGGCGGCCAGCGCGTGCCGAAATCGCACGACATGCTGTGGCGTCTGGCGGAGATGTATTCGGAAGTGCCGCTGGGCAAGACCTTCGCGGCGGAATGGGTGGTGAAGCGCGGCGACGCCAAGCCGATCGCACCGCAGGCGCGCGATTTCGACCGCGAGTCCAGCAGCATCGTGCCGGGCGCGCAGGCGCTCAACCGGCAGCCGATCGTGGCCGCGGCCGCATGCAACGAACAGGGCGGCGGCAGCTTCACCAACCTGCACGCCATCGTCGATGTCTGCGACGACGACCGCGTGTTCTATCGTTCCTCGGCGCACGACTTCTGCCCGTCGCACGGCTACAGCAGCAAGAGCGTGGCCTACGGCTGCGGCGCGAGTTCCTGCCCGGGCCGCTGCGGCGCGGGCTGCGGCGTGGGCG
Source organism: Lysobacter hankyongensis (assembly GCF_039543145.1). NCBI lineage: Bacteria > Pseudomonadati > Pseudomonadota > Gammaproteobacteria > Lysobacterales > Lysobacteraceae > Lysobacter > Lysobacter hankyongensis. Next base: position 255,569 of record NZ_BAABJE010000017.1, read on the forward strand.
ACGGCCTCGGCGCCTGGTATCAGGACTGCCTCGACCACGACATCTGCAATCGCGACCACAACTCGCAGCTCGGCGCCTGCGGCGACGAATGGACCGAAGCGGCCGACGACTACGCGTTCGGCGCGATCTCCTGCTACACCACCTGTCATTGATCGCGGCGGACGCGCAGACCCAGTCCGCCGTCGCAGCGCAATACGATGCCGGACGACAGAGGGCCCGCTGCGAAGCGGGCCCTCCGCGTTGGCGCGATGACGCCGGCGATCAGTCGGCCGCGGCAGCGCCGGAGGAGGACGGGGCCGCAGGCACGCTCGCGCCGACACGCTGCGGCGGATTGTGTTCGTCGAACCACTTCTTCACCTGCTGATACCAGAACACCGAATTCTGCGGCTTCAGCACCCAGTGGTTTTCGTTCGGGTAATAGACGTAGCGGCTGGCCACGCCCTTGTTCAATAGCGTGTGATACAGCTCCAGACCGTGATTCACCGGCACGCGCAGATCGGTCTGCCCGTGGACGACGAGGGTTGGCGTCTTGAAGTGCGCGGCACGCAGATGCGGCGAATTCCGCTCCAGCGCCGCGCGGTTGTCGCCTTCCCAGAAACCGCCGAAACGCGCGGGTTCCGCCGAGAAATCCGCGGCCTGCTGGGTGTAGAGGTTGTACACCGCCGCATGCGCGAGCAGCGCCTTGAACGGATGCTCGCGGCCGAGGATCACGGTGGTGAGATAACCGCCGTAGCTGCCGCCGCCCGCGACCATGCGGTCCTTGTCGATCCAGGGCTGTGCGGCGAACCAGTCCGCCGCCTTGATCACGTCCTGGTACGGCTGCTCGGCCCACTCCGGGTTGATCGAATCGGCGAAGGCCTGTCCGAAGCCGGAGCTGCCGTGGAAGTTCGGCCAGGCGGTCACGTACCCCCAACTGCCGAACACCTGCGCGTTCCAGCGGAACGCCATGCCGTCGGTGATGGCATTGTGCGGTCCGCCGTGGATCAGCATGAAGAACGGATATTTCTTCGACTTGTCGAAGCCCGGCGGATAGTTCACCCACATCTGGATGTCCCTGCCTTTCGCGCCGGTGTAGGTCACCGATTCGTAGGTGCCGAAGTCGGTGGCGGCCAGCAGCGCGTCGTTGATCGTCGACAGCTTGGTCGCGGCGCCGGTCTTCGCATCCAGACGCACCAGCGTCGGCGGCTCGACGAAACTTTCGCGCAGCGCGACCAGGGTGCCGTTGTCGGCCAGCGCGAGGCCGCCGAACGACATCGCGCCGGTCACCTTGCGCGGTGCACCGTCCAACGGCAGTTCGTACACGCGGACGGTGCCGGCGTCGTCGATCGCGCCGTACAGCCGCCGGCCGTCGCGCGCCCACACCAGACCGCCCGCGCTGCGGTCCCAGTCGGCGAACAGTTCGCGCGTCGCGCCGCTGACGCGATCGCGCAGCATCAGCCGCCCCTTGTCTGCATAGAAGCCGCGGATGCGCTGCTGCACGAAACTCAGATGGCGGCCATCGGGGCTGTACAGCGGCGAGCCATCGCCGGCGACATTGCCCGCGGTGAGGTTGCGCGGATCCTTGCCGCCGCTGCCGTCGGCGGCGATCGCGACGGTGAAGACATCGTTGTTGGCGACGTTGATCGCGGGATCGCTGTCAGCGACGAACGCCAGTTCGCGACCATCGGGCGAGATCGCGTAATGGCCGTCGGTGCCCTGCACCGCAGCGCGGGGCAGTTGCAGGCCGCTGGGCTGGGTCAGCGCCCGGATCGCCGGCGGTTCCGCGCCATCGGCGCCGGAGTCGAACGCCACCGAGAACACGTGGAACTGGCGTTCGTCGAGATACTGGTCCCAGGCGGACACCGGGCCGGCATCCCAGACCATCGCGGTCATCTTGCGGTCCTTGCGCTCGTCCAGGCGCTTGCCCTGCTGGTCCAGCGCCAGGTCGGCGAACACCCGCGACACGAACGCCAGGCGCTTGCCGTCGCCGAACCACTTCGGGCTCTGCACGCCGGTCGCGAGTTTCGTGAGTCTCCGCGCTTCGCCGCCGCCGATCGGCATCACGTACAACTGCGGCGCCTTGTCGTCGCCGCGCTGCGAAGTGAAGGCTACGTATTGGCCGTCGGGACTGATCGTCGGCGCGCCGTCATTCGCGGCATCGGTCGTGAAGCGCCGCTGGCCGCTGCCGTCGGCGGCATTCCAGATCCACAGGTCGACGTAGGACTTGTCTTCATCCATCGCGATGCGCGTGACCGGTGCGATGACGGTGCGGCCATCGCGCGACAGCGTGGGCGCGCCGATGCGCTGGATCTGCCAACTGCGTTCGACGGTGAACGGTTCTTTCTTCGTCTGCGCCTGCGCGGGCGCGAACGCGCCGGCGCACAGCGCCGCGACCAGCGCGGTGGGGATGCCACGGATCATGGGACTCTCCGGAAGGGAATGCGGCCTCCGTGCGACATCGGCGCACGGACCTCGTCGGAGGATGCCCGAATCCGGCGTGCCGGCATGTGCCAGAGGTCGGCCCCGGCCCTGCCGCGATCACCGGCACGACAGCCCCGCGATCGCTCGCGGGGCCGTCGGATGCGGCGGAATACCATCCCGCACCGGCCGCGCCGGCACGGGCGACGCGGGCATCCGTCAGGGGCAGGTCGCGGGCGTGGAATTCACCAGGAAGGCGCCCGGCGCCGAGATCAGGCCGGGCACGAAACCCTGCACCAGCCAGGTCACAGTTTCGCCTGGAGTCATCACCTTCGACGCGATGGTGCTGACCGGCACCCGTGCCACCGGAATGTTGGGGTTGGTCGAACCGGGCGATTCGTTGCACTTCACGTAATTGCGCACGATCGGCTGCACCGTGCCGTTCTGGGTGACCTTGAACGCGCCGTCCCAGTGGCGGGTGGCGGAACCGCCGTATGCGGAGCACTGCTGCTGGGCCGGATACATCGTGATCTGCAGCCGTGCGGTGACGCAGGCGCCGCTGCTGTTGGTCACACGATGGGTCATGAGGTACTCGGCACCGTAGTTGGCGGTCGACCAAGGATCGCTGTCGCGGCCACCGGTCACGCCCGAGCTGTTGGTGCTGTAGTACCGCAGCGCCGGCGCGCGCTGCGCGTTGCTCGAAGGCGAGGGATCGGCGGTGGTGGGGTTGCAGGCGCCGGTGGGCGTGACCGTGCCGGTGCTGGTGGTGTTGATCAGGTTCGACGGCGCGGCCAGGAACTTGTAGCCGAAGTTCTGGTTCGTCGACGTGAACGAGACGTTGTTGGTGCCGCTCCAGCGCTCGTAGCGATAGACGCCCGCCGAACGGCCCCAGCCGATCCAGTCGTAGGTGCCGTTGCCGTTGACCGGCTGGCGGCTGGAGCACGGCGCGCCGCCGAAGACCAGTTGCTGGCCCGATGCGTTGTACGTGGACGCGACATTGCCCCAGGCATACAGACGCTTGCCCAGCGTGTTGGCGAGCGCCAGCGTGTTGTTGTTGGCGGACGCGGCGACCACGCGGACCTTCAGGCAGCCGGCCGTGGCGCGCACCTTGATGCGTGCGTCCAGGGACGCGCCCTGGGTGCCGCCGATGTTGGCCAGCGCGAAGGCACCGGTGATGGTCTGTCCGCTCAGGTTGATGAAGCTCGAACCGTTCGCGCTGCTGGTGACCCAGCTCGGCAGGGTGCCGGTGAGCGACGCCAGCGACACCGAGTAACTCGGGCTCCTGCCCGGATCCAGCGTGGTCTGGCCCGCCGGCACGGTGATGTCGCGCTGAGAGATCGCGGCACCGTAGGCGTTGAAGGTGGCGCTCGCGCCCGCCGGTTCCAGAATCACGAACACCCGCTGCACCTGGGCATCGGTCCCGCTGGCCGCGGCCACGAGGTGATGCATGTAGAACGCGAACTCGCGCAGGCTGCCGCTGGGGCAGGCCGAGTCCAGGGTGCCGGTGCCCAGCGTCCGCGTGACCTTGGTGGCGTCGGCCGACAGCATCGGCTCGGTCGCCAGCAACAACCCTTCGCGGCTGACGCTTTCGGGGTTGTTGCTGTTGATCAACGGCATGCCCTCCATCGTGCCGGGCAGTGCATTGAGTTGCGACCAGGTCTGGGCCTGGGCGGTCGCGGCGGTCAGCATCGCCGTGGCGGCGACGAACAGCCGCAGGCATGTACGAACGGATTCCTTCATCTGTTTCGTTCCTTGTTGGGCCGCAGGCCGCGCGCGGATCGGAGCGCATGGATCGGATCGCATCGCAGCGGCGGCAGGCTCGACCGGGGGCAGCGGCGGCGGAGGTCGAGCGGCTCCGGCGCGGGCGGCATCCTAGGGATCGACCCGCAGGCGAAGCGTGATCAACGTCCAAGAGTGCCGGGACGAGAGATCTCTCAGCGGACACGAGAGATTTTTTAGATCAGGGCGATCCATCGAATCCCACGATTCCATTGATCGTCATCGCTGATGTCGCCATCGCCGCGCTCGTCCCCCGCCGTCCGATCCCGGCGCCATGCGCATTGACTTCAGCCGACGGGCCGGCTGTGATCCGAGCGGCGGCGTGCGCCCAGCGGCGCCCATGTGTCAGCACGCGCCGGACGCTCGGCGCATCGCCACCCCATCCCCCCATCCGCACATAGGAGTCACCATGTTCCGCCCGAACCCCTGCTGTCTCGCCATCGTCGCCTTCGCGCTCGCCGGGCTCGCCACCGGTCGCGCGCACGCGCAATGCGCCGCGGGCGCCACCGGCACTTATCAGTACTACGCCGGCAACACCTCGCACCAGACCGGCTCGGCCTATGGGCTCGACTGCCGTGCGCGTCCGAACATCGACGCGCCCGGCTATCTGGTCTACGGTCCCTACGACACCCGTTTCGGCGTCGGCCCGCATCGCGCCAGCTACTATCTCCAGGTCAACGACATCGCCACCACGCCGAAAGCGGTGATCGCCTCACTGCAGATCTGCACCCATCAGGGGCGACGCATCCTCGCGCAACGCGACCTCAGCCGCCGCGACTTCCTCGCGGCCAACACCTGGAAGTTCTTCACCCTGCATTTCGAGAACCCCTGCTTCGAGGAGGTGGAAACCGCGATCTACCAGCACGGCAACGCCCAATTCGTCTTCGGGCAGGTCTACATCATCAAGGATTGATTCCGCGCCCGCTTCGCGCAAAGAAAAACCCCGCCTTCCGGCGGGGTTCTTCGTGACGGAAAACATGCATGGCATGGTATTCATGCCGCCGCTGTCACATGGAACCATGTGATAGCCGGCTCATTTAGCCACGACCTCAACCGCGAATACGGCCCCCGCACCCACCGCATCGCTGGCGAAGAACATCGACTTTGCACCTTTTTTTGCAGAGACAGCGCTTATCTCGATCTTGTAGCCGCCCTCATCGGTATCCTTGGGGATTGCAGTGATTCCGTTTGAGTCGGTCGACATCGCTGCGACCGAGAATGGAGGCACGCCACCGCCGATGGCGATCGACAACATCTGGCCTTCAGTCACCTTCTGCACGCCTTGCTGAGCGAGCTGCAGCCCGAACGGCATGAGCGTATTGGTTTTCGTCAGCGTGCAATACTTGAGCTGTGAACCATCTTCGGTGGTCGCCTTGGCGCGCTCTTCAAGCACATCGAGATTCAACTCCATGTCCTTCAGCCCCTGATCCAACACCGCAAGAATCCTTGAAACATTTTGCGCATCGGCTGCAATTGCGTCGTGATCAGCCTGCGTCCCACAGACATGCACTTCCTGATCAAGCCCCATCCGTCGATCAGACATCATGGCATTGAGCCCCGTCACACTAATAGTGGTCAACATATCCGCTTCTTTTTGACCAGAAGGAGACGCTGCTCCCGCCAATGCAGGCAGCTTGAGCGCCCCCAAAATCTTACCCAGCTCGGCCGGATCCGGCTGTTCGAGCGCCAATTGACGATTGACGGTGTCGCGAATCGCGTTCGTGATTGCAATCAGATCGATGTCTGCATTCTGCGTGGAAAAAAACAGGTTCTGCACTCTCATCTGAATCTCGTCTTTTCTTGCCTCGCTCTCTATCGCAGACAAAATGGTGTCTTCGAATTTTTCCTTGAGGACAGCCCAATCGTTCTTTACAGCAGCGCTGCATTGCGTTGGGTTCGGAGGATTTTCCAGTCTTGTTTGCAACGATTCCAAGAGGCTCTGTAATTGCTTTCCTTCGGTAGCGTACAGTCCGACCATCTTTTCGAACTCAACCTTTGCCGCAGTTGCAACCACCGTCCTACGCTGAGTCACGCCGATCGCGCAACCGATCGCGTTTGAACCGGACCAGTAGATCACTTCGCGCGGCTTGCGATACAGATATTGCTGCGCGCCATACATGCTCGCCCCACCCGTCGTGAATGCCGCGACTTGCGCCTGATGCCCGCCGCGCACGCCGCTGTAACCCGCGAACCCTGCCATCTGCATCAGCAACACGCTACCACCATTGTTCATCCATGCGTATCTGCCGGCCTTGCTTTCCATCGTGCGCCGCACACACTCGGCGTAATTTCTCGCCTCATTCGCACCAACAGCAGCCTTTGCAATTTCCTTACATTTCTTCGCAATCGGATCGTTGCGTGGCACTGCCGCAGTCTTGACATACGGATTGATCACGCAGCCGGCCAATAGCGCCAGCGATACCGTGCACCCTGTCCATTTCACCCATGATGCGTTCTGCATAGTCATGACAGCCTCCTTGGCCTTAGCTCGATGTTTAGCGATTAAATGATCTTCCGTACATTCGACAGGATGGCCGGATCAACCGATCGAAACAGCGCCGGCTCGACTGCAGGCGCAGTAGCCGACACGATTCGTTGACATTCTGGCACTCCGAATCGCTTTTGGAATGCGCATGCCCGACAACATCTCGATACGACCCCACAATGATCCTGTCCCCACACCTCGAGCATACTGGGTTTCTTCAATAAAGAATAAACCCACGCATCGTTGCCGGTTTTTTTTGCAGCCTGATATCGAAGAAGCGAAAAGCTGGTACACACCCGCCATTCTGACCAACCCATCACAACTCCACCACATCCACCCCATACCGATTCGCCAACCCCAACGCCGTCGCTCCACCTTCCATGGCGTCATGCGGGATCAGCGCATAGCGCCAGGGTTTGCCGCCGTTGCCGAGGGCATGTTCGCTGGCATGGCTGCACCAGCGGGCGGCGGCGCGGGCTTTGGCCTGCACATCGACATCGTCGATATCGCCTCGCGCCTTGGGTTCCAGGATCAGTTTGTGGGTGCCCGTTTCCACCACGAAATCCGGTTCGTAGGCGCGGCCGCTCTTCCATTCGATCTGGAACTGGCCGGGGCCGGGTTTCATCCAGCGACGGACGTCGGTGTCGTCTTCCAGCACGATCGCCAGGCGCTGTTCGCCCTCGGCCGACTGGAAGCGCTGCAGGTCGTAGCAGCATTTCTGAAATCCAGTGAACACGAGTGTCCGGATGTTGTCGCCGCGCGCCACCGGTTGCCGGAACGGCCTCGGCGTCTGGCCGGCGGGAAGACTGAAGGCCATGGGCCGCAGCAGGCTGAAACCGCGAGTGATCCGCGGCACATAATCGGTCGGCGTTTCCCACAGATGCCCTTCCATCTGCGCCCAGACGAACTCGGCCAGCTGGCGCCGGTAGTAGATCAGCACATTTTCGACCGCCGCTTCGTCCGGCAGATAGCTGCGCAGGTGCGCGACGATCTGGCCGGCGAGTTTGTAAAGCAGCTCGGCGTGGGCGTCGTAGTCGATCTCGTCGCGCTCGATCAGCGTGCTCACGATGTAGTCTTCCGCTCGGCGCTCGCGGCCTTCGCGTTTGGTCCAGCCGATCATTTCGCGGGCGTTGTCGCGCAGTTGCTGCACCACAATCTCCTCCGAGACGGCCGGATACGCGATCCGCGACAGCTGCTGCAGATCGAAATCACTGAAGCCGAACGACACGTCGCGGGTCGGGATCAGCACCACATTGGGAATCTCGATGGTCAGCTCCACCACCGCACGGGTGACGTGCGCCACCATCCGCGCGACCTGATCCTCGAAGCGTTCAACCGCAGGTTCACCCGGTGCGGGCTGCAACGCCAGGGGCGTTTGTCGCGGCTGCAGCACGGCGGCCACTTCGGCCGACACCTTGGCGCGAATCGCTTCCGTGTTCAGCTGCGAAATCGACGGCAGGCGCTCGTAGCGCTGCAACACGCGCAGAGTTTCGCGCGCAATCGCCTGATCGGCTGCGGAGGTGATGGTGTACGCGGCAACATCGTCCGACACCCGGCCCTCATGGGCATTCGCGCCCACTTGCGATGGTTCGCCGGTCAGCGCGCTGTAGCTCAAGGGCTGCGCCTGCGATGCCTGCGGCGCGCGCTCGGGAACATCGCCGCCGTTGCCGATGGTGACCTGTTCGCGGATCACCGAATCGGGCGCGCCGGCCCGGTCGATGATTTCGCGGAAACGGTCGTGGGCCACGATGGTCAAGCGGTCCACCGCCGCAACGCCGGTGCGCTTGCCGTACGGCAGACGCAGGCCACGCCCCAGGGTCTGCTCGGTCAGAATCTCGGATGCAGAAGCCCGCAGCGGCACGATGGTGTAGAGGTTGCTGACGTCCCAACCTTCCTTGAGCTTGTTGACGTGGATCACCACCTCGGTGGTCTCGTCGCGCTCCACCGCCAGCAGGCGCTGCGTGGCCTCGTCGGATTCCTCGCCCTTCAGCGCGGAATGCACTTCGATCACGCGCCCGCGGTAGCGCCCTTCGAAAAACCCGTCGGACATCATCAAGGCCTTCACGCGCGACGCATGCGCGGTGTCCTGCGCCACCACCAGCATGAAGGGCCTCACGCGCGGCAGCGATGTCTGCCGGGCGTAGGTGTCCAGTTCCACCTTCACGTATTCGTGATAGCGGATGCCGTCCTCCAGCTTGATGCGTTCCAGCTCGTCGGGCGGCACCGAGGTGGGGTCGAAGTCCTTGCGTGTGGCGACGGCGGGCTCTTTCACCAGACCGTCGGCCAGCGCTTCGCCCAGGCCGTAGGCGTAGATCACGTTGCGGAACGGCTGCGGCTTGGCGCCGATGGTCTTGGGCGTGGCGGTGAGTTCCAGGCCCAGCAGCGGGCGCAGTTCGCCGATGGCGCGCGCGCCGGCGCTGGCGCGGTAGCGGTGCGCCTCGTCCATCAGCATCACCAGATCGTCCAGACCGGCCAGATATTCGAAGTAACTTTCGCCGATGTATTCCTGCAGGCGCTTCATGCGCGGCGCGCTGCCGCCGCGCACTTCGCTGTTGATCTTGCTGATGTTGAAGATATTGATCTGCACCGATGTGGCCGCGCCGAACAGCTGCGGCGTGGTGGTGCCCGGCGCGATGTGCTCGGTGCGCACGCCCAGGCCGGTTTCGTAGTTCTCGCCAGTGATCAGCAGCGGCGGCGTCTGCGCCAGCTGCGGGATGCCCTTGAACACGTATTTCGGGCTGGCGGGGTCGAAGTCCGACTTCAGTTTTTCGTAGATGGTGAGATTGGGCGCCAGCACGAAGAAATGCCGGCTGTGTCCGGTCAGATACAGATAGGCGATGAACGCGCCCATCAGCCGCGTCTTGCCCACGCCGGTGGCCAGCGCGAAGCACAGCGAGGCGAACTCGCGCTCGAAATCCTCCACCTGCGGAGCGATCAACTGGATCGCCGCCAGCTGGGCCGCGACATCGGCGTCCCCGCCCTGCTCGGACTTGCGCAGGGTGATGCGATCCAGCACTTCGGCCAGCAGCGTCAGCGCACGCGCCTGCGGCTCGCGCAGACTCATGCGCGCGCAGAGTTGGCGGACCTCGCGATTCATGTCGCGTCCCCGCCGAACAGATCGGCGCTGTCGGCCTGCGGCTTGCGCTTGCGTCCGCGCGCGGGTTTCTCCTCTGCTGCCGACGGCTCGTCGGCGGATGGCGCGGCAGCGGCCTGCGCCGGCGCGGGCGGCAGATCGAGGATGCGCAGCGAATAATCGTCGCGGCCCCATTCGCAGCGATCCAGCACGGTCTGCGGAATCTTCTGGATGGTCAGGTTGTCGAAGGCATGGGCCTTGGCGCGAAACGCCTTGCAGCACACCAGCAGCGTGCGCTCCGGCCCCACCTCTTCGCTCAGTGCGCGCAATTGTTCGTGGGTCAGTGCGGCGGTGGTGACGTACAGGAAATCGGACTCCGATGCCTGACCGTGCTGCCAATAGCGCTGATCGCTGGGGGCATAGGTGAAGCCCATCAGTTTGCACACAGCCTCGGCCAGCATCTCCGCGCGATATTCGGGGTTGATCACCAGATTGCCGAACGCATCCTCGCGCAGCAGCGACGGCGCCAGCCGGTAGTAGCGGAAGCCGCCGCCACCCTGCCAGCCGGTGGCGACGGTGACGCCGCCCGGGTCTTCATTGTCGATCACCTTGCGCAGCCGCGGCACGATATGGGTGTGGCAGTGCTCGCCCAGCTCCACCATGATCCAGCGCCGGCCCATCTTGTGCGCCACCGCGCCGGTGGTGCCGGACCCGGCGAAGGAATCGAGGACGAGATCGCCGGGGTTGGTGGCCAGATGCAGTATTCGATGAAGTAGTCGCTCTGGCTTGGGCGTTCCGAACACTTGATCTCCAAACAGCGCTACACCCTCCTTCTTGGCATCCTGCGTGTGCCCAACTTCTTCGTATGTCCACCAAGTTTGCGGAACAGTTCCTTGCTTCACATCAGTTAGAAACCTCTTAATGGCAGGAATATTCGATCCATCTTTACCCCACCAGATCCGCTGTTCTTTATCTAACTGCCGAAACTTCTCTTCGGATACCCGCCAAAACATTCCGGGGGGCGGACCTGGTATGAAACGCCCACTTGGAGAGGTTATTGGATAGGTGCCGAGGCTGTAGTAGTTCCGAGCAGAGAGATCCCCAGGCTTCCATGGCCCTCGCGGATCTTTGTCAGGATTCTTGTACGCCTTGTCTTGCCTATCAGTTCGCGGCATTAAATTTGGCGAAAAGTCATCCGCAGACTTCGCATACACGAAGATGTAGTCGTGATCCTCCGAAAAATGACGCGCTGTAGATTTAGGTGAGTAGTTCTTTCTCCAGACAATAGATGTCACAAAATTTGATCTATCGAAAACCTCATCACACAACACCTTCAGATAATGCGCCTCATTGTCATCAATCGTGATCCAGATCGACCCGTCCTTGCTCAGCAGTTCCTTCAGGATTTCCAGCCGGTCGCGCATCATCGACAGCCACAGCGAATGCTCGATACCGTCGTCGTAATGGGTGAAGGCGCTGCCGGTGTTGTACGGCGGATCGATGAAGATGCACTTCACCTGCCCGCGAAACTGCTGCTCCAGCGCCTTCAGTGCCAGCAGGTTGTCGCCGTGGATCAGCAGGTTGTCGAAGCGGTCGGCATCGCCGACGCGATGCGCGGCGTGGTGGCTCAGCGCCGGGTCTTCCAGCAGGATGCGCGGCTCCAGGCGCGGGCGCTCGTCCTTGCCGACCCAGGTCAGTTCCAGCTTCTGCTTGCGGCTCATCGATGTTCAGTCCTGGTCTTGCGCGTCGTTCCCGCGCCCCGGCGCCGGATAGTGCAGGCCGTCGAGGTACACATCCCTCACCAGCGGGCTGGTCTCGGGGTCGGCAGCGTAGAGGGTCACGCGCAGGGCATTGTCGCCCAGCAGCTCGAACCTCGGTCGGCGCCCGGAGAGGCGCTCGCTGCGGCCGAGGATCTGCGGCACGCCTTCGCCGCGCTTTTCCATCACCCGGCCACGCGCCACCACGACGATATCGACCGGGCTGCGCGCCAGCAGGTTGGTCAGCAGTTCGTTGCGCGTCGCGGTGCGCAGCGCGATGGAGTCCACCGACTGCGAATTGGGCAGCGCACCCGGCGAGGTGATCTCCAGCCGGTCGGCGAACAGGTGCACCTGCACGGGCGCACCGGGGATCGAGTAATCGCGATGCGCGCCGGCATTGGCGATGGCCTCGAACACCGCATCCGGATCGAACTGCGGCACATCCACCCGCCCCCGATGCTTGAAGGCGGCGATCCGCATGTTGCGCAGCACGAACGCCGTCGCCTCGCGGATCTGATGGTCCAGCGGGCCGCGCACATCCTGCGCATCGAGCTGTTCCTGCGCGATGCGTTCGCTGCCGGCGTAGTGCACGCACTGGATGTAGGCCTGGGGCAGCCATTCGTGCGGCGTGGCCGTCGCCATCAGCACGCCCGCCACGCTGACCCACTCCTCGCCCGGCTCGCCCGGCACCAGCAGCTTGAGCTTGCGCAGGCGCAGTTCGGCAGGTTCGTCGGTATTGCCGATGAAGCGGTCGTACAGTTCCGGCACCAGATCGTTGCGTGTGCAACCCAACACCGGCATTTCGTCAAAGCCCAGCGTGCCCGCACGCTGGCGCGACTGCATCAAACGCAACAGCTCGTTGGGCGGCAGCTCGTACTTCGAACTACCCTGACGACGGAAATAACCACCGGGGGCCAGATGCACGTACAGCGAACGCGGCACATCGACCACCAGCACGGCGCACTCGATGCCTGCACGGTCCGGCACCAGCATGCGCCGCAGATAGACCGTGGGCTCGGGCTTGATCCGGTCGTGCACGCTGCGTTCGACCCAGCCGACCACCTCGTCGAGTCGATCCAGTTCGATGCCGACGACCTCCCGGGTCTTGTCGTCCACCCCCAGGATCAGCCGCCCACCGATCGCATTGGCGAAGGCCGCGATCTCCTGGCAGAGGCTTTCCGTGTTGGGCCCCTTGATCCTGTCGTTCTCGAAGACGATGCGCTTGAACTCGACCAGGGAATCTTCGCCGAGGCGAATCTGGGTCAGCACATCGGCCAATTCACGGGAATTGCTCATGACTGCGTATGCTCCAACGTCCACTCGACATCGAACAGGATGTCCACCCGGTGCTGGATGCGCAGCAGGGCCTCGACCCGATCGAGCATGGCGTCCTGCTGAAGATCGATGGCCTTCCTGCTCTGATAGAAATCCAGCATGGCATCGTCGCGCTGCTGCTCCATGCGCTTGATCTCGCGCTTGAGCCTGGCTTTCTCCTCCAGCGTCTCCAATTGCCGCAGCGTGCGCTTGGCCTCGCGAATCTGCGCATCCAGCGCGTCGACCCGCTGCTTCAGCAACAGGCGCTGGTCTTCCGCCCAGCGATCCAGTCGCTCGGATTCCTGCAGGAACCAGGCTTGGTTGCGCTCGGCCGCGTCGTCCAGAACCCGCTGCACTGCGGCCTCGAAGGCAAGCAGCGGGGGGGCATCGGCGACACGCCTGGCCGGCGCGTATCGCGCCGGTACTTCCATCAGGCGCGCCGCCGTCTCGTCGGACAGTACGCGACCATCGTCGCTGCGCGCGCTGCAGACCAAAGATTGCAGCTGTTCGTTCGCTGTATCGATGGTCACGATACCGACCCTCAGCTGCCCGCGCGCACCAAGCCACTCGCGCACGTCGGCGCGCTGTGCATCCACCGCGGCATAGTCGAAATGGAGCACACCTGCGGGTGTCTCGCGCTGTGCGGCGCTCTGCACGAGTTCGGCGCCCAGCCCGGCGTCGGGCCGCAGCAGTCCAGCATTGGCGGCCTCTGCGGGCGGCCAGCTGACCGCGAACCGTCCTTCCTCCAGCTCGACGAGCGCATCCTTGATGCGCGCATCAGGACATTCGGCCTCGATCAGGCGCAGGAACTGGCCTTCGTACTGGTTGATGCGCAGCAGCATGCCCTCGCGCCGGGAGCGCAGGTTGCGCACGACATCCTCGTCGAAGTGCTCCAGCAAGGTCCGCCGGGCCTCCGATTCGCGCCGTGCGATGCTGTCGTCGAGCTCCGCCTGCAGCGCGGCGAACTCGGCCTCGATCCGGGCCGTATCGCGGCATTCCTGATAGATGCGCAGGATGCGCTGCTCGATATCCACCCCGGATTCGATGGAGCCGAGGATGTCGTCGCTGGCGCCGAACACGCCATCGAACAGCCGGAACTTCTTCTCCAGCAGCTCGAAGACCAGTTGGTCCGCGCGATTCTTGCGGTTGACGAAATTCACCACCACCACATCGCTCTGCTGGCCGTAGCGATGCACGCGCCCGATGCGCTGCTCGACGCGCTGCGGGTTCCACGGCAGGTCGTAGTTCACCAGCAGCGAGCAGAACTGCAGGTTGATGCCCTCGCCGCCGGCCTCCGTCGCGATCAGGATGTCGCGCTGATCACGGAAGGCCTCGACGACGGCAGCCTTCATGTCGGCCGTCCGCGAGCCGGACATGAGCGCCGTACCGGCATGGCGCGCCATCCAGTCGGCATACAGCGCCTTCGAATCCGCGTCGTCGTTGCTGCCATTGAGCAGGACCGTGCGCCCGGCATAGCCGTTGGCTTCCAGCAGGTCGCGCAGGTATTCCTGCGTGCGTTTCGATTCGGTGAAGATGACCGCCTTGCGCCGCCCGCCGAGGTTCTCGGTCATGGCGAATGCACGATCGAGCACCAGAAGCAGGGCATCGCCCTTCCGATTCGACTGGATGCGTCTGGCGAGATCGCGATAGCCGCTGAGGCGTTCGATTTCGAGATTCCGGCAGAACAGTTCGGCCTGCAGGGCCTCGCTTCCCGGCATATCGGTCGACGACGGGTCTGGTGCCTCAAGCTCGTCCCCGACTTCATCGACGGTCTCGAAATCCTGCAGCATCCGCGCCGTCAGTGCCTGATTGGCCTGGAGTCGCTCGATGATGGCGTCGAGCGTGTCGGCGATGGCGAAAGTGGACGATGCCAAGATCTTGCGCACCACCAGCGTGATCAGATGACGGGCTGCAGGCTTGATGGCGAGAATGGACGGGTCCTGCAGATAGGCAGACACCTGTTCGTACAGCTCGAATTCGTCGTCGGAAGGCGTGAAATCCTGGGTAATCGAGAAACGCTTGGTGAAATTGATGCCGCCCTCGGCCTGCACCTGCCTGCGCAGCGTGCGGTGGCAGATCGGTTTGAGGCGATGCCTCAGATCGTTGAGCCGCGCTTCGGAATGGCGTCCGCTGGCGTACTGCATCTGGAACGCCTGCTGGCTGCCGAAGAATTCGTCGCTGATGAACGACACCAGGCCATACAGTTCCATCAGCGAATTCTGGAAGGGCGTGGCGGTCAGCAGCACCTTCTTGCGCCCGCGCAATGCATCGTTCAGCGCGGAGGCGCGTTTCGCGTCGGATTTCCCCTTGTAGAGGTTGCGCAGTTTGTGCGCTTCATCCAGTACGACCAGATCCCATGGCACCCGCGCAAGGTCCGCGGCCTTGTTCGCTGCGAATTCGTACGACGTGATGGCGATGGCATCGTCGACATCGAACGGATTCGCATCGCCCGCCTTGCATCGTTCTGCGTAGGACCGGCTTTCGAGGATGGTGGTCGGCAACTGGAACTTGTCCAGAAGCTCCTGACTCCACTGCTTGCGCAATGTCGCAGGCACGACGAGCAACATGCGCCGACGTCGCTGCGCCCAGAGCTGCGCCAGCACCAGGCCGGCCTCGATGGTCTTCCCGAGCCCCACTTCATCCGCAAGCAGCACACCGGCTTCCACCGGCGATTTGAGCGCGAACAGGGCTGCATCGACCTGATGCGGGTTCATGTCGACGCGCGCAACGGAAAGCGCACGGGCGATCGCCGACTCGTCGCGGCTGCGCAGCGTCAGCCAATGCGAGAAGAACTTCCCTTGATGATGCGTGTAGCGCCCCCCCTCCGAGCGGCTGCCGGACCGCGCATCTTCACTCAATGCATTGGGCGAGGGAGACATGGTTCGTGCCTGAAATGGGACGCAGGGCGCGCACTTGGCGAGTATGACGAGTACGGGGCACTTCGCCAACTTTCAGGCGAAGTGCTGCGTCTGAAAGCAGGAACCCCGCCAAAAAGGCGGGGTTCCCGTGGTACAGCAAGCGATGTGCGGGGACGGATCAGAAATCCATGCCGCCCATGCCGCCCATGCCGCCGCCCATGCCACCGGCGGCCGGCTCGTCCTTCTTCGGCGCTTCGGCGACCATGGCTTCGGTCGTGATCATCAGGCCGGCGATCGACGCCGCGTTCTGCAGCGCGGTGCGGGTGACCTTGGTCGGATCCAGGATGCCGGCCTCGACCATGTCGACGAATTCGCCGGTGGCCGCGTTGTAGCCGTAGTTGCCCGTGCCTTCCTTCACCTTGTTGACGATGACCGAGGGCTCTTCGCCGGCGTTGGTGACGATTTCGCGCAGCGGGGCTTCCATCGCGCGCAGGGCGATCTGGATGCCGTGGTTCTGGTCTTCGTTGATGCCCTTCAGGCCGGAGATCGAGGCCAGCGCGCGGATCAGCGCGACGCCGCCGCCCGGGACGATGCCTTCTTCCACCGCGGCGCGAGTCGCGTGCAGCGCGTCTTCGACGCGGGCCTTCTTTTCCTTCATTTCGATTTCGGTCGAGGCGCCGACCTTGATCACGGCCACGCCGCCGGCGAGCTTGGCGACGCGCTCCTGCAGCTTCTCGCGGTCGTAGTCCGAAGAGGTCTCTTCGATCTGGGCCTTGATCTGCTTGATGCGGGCCTGGATGCCGTCGGCGGCGCCGGCGCCGTCGATGATCGTGGTGTTTTCCTTCGAGACCTGCACCTTCTTGGCGCGGCCGAGGTCCTTGATCGTGGCCTTCTCCAGCGACAGGCCGACTTCTTCCGAAATCACGGTGCCGCCGGTGAGGATGGCCATGTCTTCCAGCATCGCCTTGCGACGGTCGCCGAAGCCCGGGGCCTTCACGGCGCAGACCTTGACGATGCCGCGGATGGTGTTGACGACGAGGGTCGCGAGGGCTTCGCCTTCGACTTCCTCGGCGACGATCAGCAGCGGCTTGCCGGCCTTGGCCACGCCTTCCAGCACGGGCAGCAGGTCGCGGACGTTCGAGATCTTCTTGTCGTGCAGAAGGATGAACGGGTCGTCCAGCTCGGCCGACATCGACTGCTGATTGTTGACGAAGTACGGCGACAGGTAGCCGCGGTCGAACTGCATGCCCTCGACAACGTCGAGTTCGTTGTCCAGGCCCGAGCCCTCTTCAACGGTGATCACGCCTTCCTTGCCGACCTTCTTCATCGCGTCGGCGATGATGTTGCCGATCGATTCGTCGGAGTTGGCCGAGATCGTGCCGACCTGGGCGATGGCCTTGTCGTCGGCGGTGGGCTTGCTGATCGCCTTCAGTTCGGCGGTCGCGGCCACGACGGCCTTGTCGATGCCGCGCTTGAGGTCCATCGGGTTCATGCCGGCGGCGACCGCCTTCATGCCTTCGCGGATCAGGGCCTGGGCCAGCACGGTGGCGGTGGTGGTGCCGTCGCCGGCGTTGTCGGAGGTCTTCGAGGCGACTTCCTTCACCATCTGCGCGCCCATGTTCTCGAACTTGTCGGCCAGTTCGATTTCCTTGGCGACGGACACGCCGTCCTTGGTGATGGTCGGGGCGCCGAAGCTCTTCTCGAGCACGACGTTGCGGCCCTTCGGACCGAGGGTGGCCTTGACGGCATTGGCGAGGACGTTGACGCCGCGGACCATGCGGACGCGGGCATCTTCACCGAAACGGATATCTTTGGCAGCCATTGTTTGAAGCTCCGGAATTTGATGGATTTCGTAGGGCGGGCCCTGGCCCGCCATTGCGGGATCGGCGCATCAGCGCAGCCTGGCGAAGCGATCGCTCCGCCCGCGCGCATCAGCCGACGATCGCGAGGATGTCGTCTTCCTTGATGACCTTGTATTCGACGCCTTCGTGCTTGTAGGCCGAACCGGCGTACTGGCCGTAGATGACCTTGTCGCCGGCCTTGACCTTCGGCGCGCGCACGCCGCCGGTGGCGTCGATGAACTTGCCTTCGCCGACGGCGACCACTTCGCCCTTGGTCGGCTTTTCCTTGGCGGCGTCGGGGATGATGATCCCGCCAACGGTCATTTCTTCGGCTTCGATCGGCTTGACGACCACGCGGTCGTAGAGCGGCTTCAGATTCATGGGAACCCTCGCAAGTGATTGATTGGTGGAGAAAAGGCCGGCGATTCTAGCAGTCTCCCGGGGAGAGTGCCAAAACCGCGGGCAAAGAAACCCCGGCAGACCGGGACCCGGCGGATATGGGGCGGCGGCGAAGGCTTTCAAGGGGGCTTCGATGCACCGGTCCACGCGGGGCCGCGGATCGTCGACGGCGGCGGACAGTACGGCCCGCCGACTCAGGCGGCGAGCCCTGTACCGGGGAACGATTCCACCCCGACCTGCGGAACGCAGGCCGGCCCGCCGGCCCGCCGGCCCGGATCCCGCGACCCGGGCATGGCATCGCGCGCGAACCGGTCATCGCGACCGCAGGGCGGTGCAGGCCTCCAGCGCGTCCGCCAGACGATCGTCACCCCAGAACAGGTCGTCGCCGACCCGGAACGACGGCGCCCCGAACAGGCCGTGCCGGACCGCGTCCCCGGTGCGCGCGATCAGCGCCTGCTTCACCGCCGGCAACTGTGCATCGGGCAGGATCGACGCCGCATCCTGGCCGGCGTGCGCGAGGCAGGCGGCGATCACCGTTTCGTCCGCGATGTCCTCATCATGCTCGAAATTGGCGCGATACACGGCCTGAACGAATGCGGGCAACCACGGGGCATCGGCATGCGCGCAGGCGAGGCGCGCCGCCAGCAGGCCATTGCGCGGGAACATCGACGGCATCCGCAGCGGCAACCCATGCTTGCGGCATTGCCGCTGCAGGTCCTGCCACATGTAGCGGCCCTTCGCCGGAAACAGATTGAACGGCGAATCGGTCCATCCCTGCTGCCGGAAGATCGGACCGAGCAGGAACGCGCGCCATTCGACCTCGACGCCGACGCGCGCGGCCGCGTCCTCGATCCGCATCGCGGCGACATACGAGTACGTGCTTGCGAATTCGAACCAGAACTCCAGTTTCATGCGTATTCCTTCACGGGCGGCCTTCTTCGGTCGCATACGGATGGGCGAATGCCGGGGCGGGCGGCATCACTGCATGCGCCTCAGGCATCGGCATGCGGCGCGTGGAGGCGGTGCGCGAAGAACGCGAGGATCTCGTCGCGCGCCGCGAGTGTGGGCTGACCGTCGGCATCGATGAGATGCGCGGTGACCACGCTGTGCGGCGACGCCACCACCTTGTCGAAGAACGGCGGCGTCTCCGGATTGGCCGCGCTGTCCGGCAGCACCCGCGCGACGAAGCGCGGACCGAGCGCCGTCGCGAACGCCGCGAACCGTTCCGCCCGGCAGTGACGGTCGCCTTCGAACCGATAGGCCATGACGGTCAGGTCCTCGCGCTCCAGCCTTGCGCGCACCGCCGCCAGTTCTTGCGCGGCCACATTCATGCCCGCGGGATCGTCGATGGGCAGCGAGGGCTGACAGACGACCGGCGCCAGCAGCGCGGATTCCAGCATCATCGACAGTGCGAAATTGCCGGTGAAACACATGCCGATCGCGCCCACGCCCGGACCGCCGCATTCCGCATGGGCCCGTCGCGCGAGCGCGCGCAGCCACTGCGTGACCGGACTGGATTCGTTGGAAGCGAAGGCGCGGAACTCCGCGCTGACGCAGGCCCGCTTCATGATCGCCAGGCCTTCCTCCGCGTCCGGGACGGCGCCATCGCGGCCGAACAGCGACGGCATGTAGACGGTGAATCCTGCCTCGCGCACCCAGCGCGCGAACCGTGCGACGTGCGGACTGATGCCGGGCATTTCGGTCATCACGATCACCGCCGGCCCGCGGCCGGCCACATGCACGCGCTTCGCGATGCCGTCGATGGTCACCTCGCGCGGGTCGAAGTCGTCGAGCGCATCGTGTCGATTGGTGTCCCGATCCCCTGTCATCGCCATATCGCACCTCAAGCCGTCCGGGCTTGTATTGGAACGTCGCGAGGGCAAGAATGGCAGTGTCTGTCCAGACATTTTTCGGGCCTTATCCGCCATGCACGATTTCACCATCCTGGTGCTCGAAGATGCGCACCCCACCAGCGTGGCGGCCACCCACGACATTCTCGTGGCCGCCGGCGTATTGGCGGCGCGCACGGCCGCCACGGCACCGCGATGGCGGCTGTGTTCGATCGACGGCGGCCAGGTCCGGCTGCAGGGCGGCTTTTCCATCGAAACCGCCAGATTGCCGGCGAGATCAAGACAGGATCGCTCGACGTGGGTCCTGCCCGGGCTCGGTCATGCCACCCCCGCGGCACTGCAAGCACGACTCGAACATGCCGATGCGATCGGCACGATCGGCGCCATCGCGCGTCACGCGAAACAGGGCGGACGCGTCGCGGCCTCGTGCTCGTCGGTCTTCCTGCTCATGGCCGCCGGCCTGCTCGACGGGCGCCGCGCCACCACGACCTGGTGGCTCGCGCCCCTGCTGAAGCAGATGGCGCCGGGCTGCATGGTCGATGCCGACCGCATGGTGTGCGTCGATGGCCCGATCGTGACCGCGGGCGCCGCCTTCGCGCAGACCGATCTGATGCTGCATCTCCTGCGCGAATGCTGCGGCAGCGCGCTGGTCGATGCGGTGTCGCGGTCGCTGCTGATCGACGGTCGTCCAGCGCAGGCCCCGTTCATCGTGGCGGAGCAGCAGGCCGGCGGCAACGCGCTGGTCGCGCGGATCGCGACGCGCATCGAATCCGCATTGCCGCATCCGCCGACGGTGTTCGAACTGGCGCAGGAGTTCGGCATGTCCGAGCGCACGCTGTCGCGCCATCTGCATCGCGCGACCGGCAAGAGCACGGCCGCGCTGGTACAGGGCATTCGCCTCAGGCGCGCGCGCATCCTGCTGGAAACCAGCCGGATGACGGTCGAACAGGTCGCCGAAGCCGTGGGCTACGGCGATGCCACCGCCCTGCGCCGGTTGATGAAGAAAACCACCGGCGCGAATCCCAGCCGCTACCGCCCGGTCGTGGCGGCTGGTTGAGCGCCATGAAAAACGGCCGGGTTTCCCCGGCCGTTTCGCTCAAGCCTGTTGCGCAGCGGCCATCAGAACCGGTAATCGGCGCTGACGTACCAGAACGCACCCGGCAGATCGTAGGTACCGGCGTCGTAGCCGTTCAACGAGCAGCCGAGGCAGATCGGGGCCTCTTTTCCGAACACGTTGTTGGCGCCCAGCGAGAGCTTCAGGCCTTCCATCGTGAAGGCGTTCTTCCACGCGAACTGCACGTCGTGGTAGGTCGTCGCGCCCAGCTTGTTGGTGGCGACGCCATCGCAGCCCGGCAGGCCCTCGACGCCCGCGCAGCTCTCCTCGACGCTGCTGATGTAGCGCGTGGAGAGCGTGAAGCCCAGGCCGCCACGCTGCCAGCCGAGCTGGAGATTGGACTGCCACTCGGGAATGGCGCTGTCCCCGACTTCGACGCCGACGGCGCGCGAAGACACATTGCCCGCGGCATCGACCGCCTCGTAGTCGTTGACGAAGGTCGACTGCAGCGAAGCGCTGAGATTGCCGAAGCCCCATTCCGGGCTCAGCCAGTTGACCTTGATGTCGACGCCGTCGGTCTCGATCTGGCCGAGGTTGGCGAGGAAGTTGTTCGGCGGACGCAGGTCGCCGCTGGAGATGCGGGTGAAGGGCGCACAGGCCGGGCCGGTGCCGTTCTGCGCGTTGTAGCAGGTATCGAGCAGACCCTGCAGATCGTTGGCCTGGATCGCGCCTTCGATCTTGTGCCGGTAGTAGCCCAGTTCGAAGTCGAGCTTGCGCGACCACGACTTGTCTTCCGCCCAACCGGGGCTGTAGACCGCGCCGATCGTCCAGCTGTCGGACTCTTCCGGATCCAGATCCGGATTGCCGCCGGTGAAGGTGGTGATCTGGGTATTGGCCTGTTCGAAGTTGTTCGGCACGCCGGCGGCGACGCAGGCCGCTTCCAGCCCGGCCGAGATCCCGTTCGTGGTGTCGACGACGACCTGATTGGTCGGGCCGCAGGGGTCGACCAGGGTGGCGCCGAACTGGGTCAGGCCGTACAGCTCGCCGAGGTTCGGCGCGCGGAAACCCTGCGAGTACGTGCCACGGACGACCAGGTCTTCGATCGGCTGCCAACGGAAGCCGGCCTTGCCGGTGGTGGCGCTGCCGAAAGTCGAATAGTCGGAGAAACGCAGTGCGGCGGTCAGGTCAAGGGTGGCCATGACCGGGAAGTTGAACTCGCCGTAGACTTCGGTGACGTCATAGCTGGCGGAGATCGGAGCCGCGAACGAGTCCTGTGACTCGCCGGTCTGGCGCAGCGGATCCGGGTCGAAGTCGCCCTTGTAGCGGCGGTGCTCGATGCCCGAGGCGAAGCCGGCGGTGCGGTCGCCGATGGCGAACAGATCGCCGGTGACGTTGGCCGAGAAGATGTCCAGTTCCTGGGTGCTGGCGTCGCGCTGGTCGGTCACGATCCAGTCGATCATCGCCCGGGTGAACGGACGACCCTGGCCGCCGAACAGATCCAGCGGGGTGCAGCCGGGCGTGGCGGCGCAGACGGCCGGATCGCCGAGCGCGGTGCGGATGTGCGCGATGTTGTAGCCGTTGGTGAAGCGCTGGGTGGCCGAATTGCGGGTATGCACGTAATTGGCGTCCCAGCCATAGCTGCGGCCGCCGATGTCCAGCAGGCCGTCGAGGCCGACGTTGAAATACCAAGTATCGACGTTCTGCTCGAAGATGCGCGGGCCGACTTCCAGCGGACGGCGGCCGATGAACAGGAAGTTCGAGTTGGCGTCGAGCGCGATCCCGAACGGATTGAACGGATGGTTCGCCGGAATCGAGATGGTGTCGGCGATGCCGCCGGTGCCCGCGCCCGGGCCGACGAAGATCGGTTCAGGCGCCGCCTGGTTGGCGGACTGGCGGTTGTTGAACAGCGTCTTGACGTGCAGGCGGGTGTTGTCGCTCAGGTCGATGTTGATGCTGGCGAACAGCGATTTGCGCTCGCTGGGGGTCAGCAGCAGGTTGAACGGCGCGAAGTTGAAACGATCGGCGCTGTCGAACTGGTTGTAGGTGCCGCCGTTCGGGTTGCCCGGCACGAAGATCGGGGTGGTGGTGCCGGGATTCAGCGTGATGTTGTAGTACGTGGCCGCGCTGCTGCAGGAGCCCGGGCCGGCGGCGATCGCCGGATCGCAGAAACGGAAACGGCCCTGGGGCGTACCCGAGCTGCCGAAATCGAGGCCGCCGCCGGGCACCGGGAACGAGGACTGATCCCACTCGGCGGAACTGATGCGTTCCTGATCGTAGTAGCTGGCGCCGAACACCGCGGTCCAGCGGTCGCCGCCGGTACCGAAGGTGAAGGAGGCTTCCTTGGTGTCGCCGCCGCGGCTGTACTGGCCGTAATAGGTGTGGACTTCGGCACCCTGAAAATTCTTGCGGGTGATGATGTTGACCACGCCGGCGATGGCGTCGGAGCCGTAGATGGCGGACGCGCCGTCTTCGAGCACTTCGACGCGCTCGACGATGGCCAGCGGAATGGTGTTGAGGTCGGCGCTGCCGCTGACGCCGGAGGCCGAGGATTCGTTGACCCAGCGGATGCCGTCGACGAGGACCAGCACGCGCTGCGAGCCCAGGTTGCGCAGGTCGACCTGCGCGGAACCGGCGCCGATGCCGCCGCCGTCCGCCGGGTAACCGAAGTTGCCGGAGGAGTTGAACTTGGCGTTCAGCGCCTTGCCGCTGGCGGTCAGCTGCTGCAACAGTTCGCCGACGCTGGCGACGCCGGTTTCTTCGATCTTGGCGCGGTCCATCACGTACACCGGCTGAGCGGTAACGGCATTGGTCTGCTTGATGCGGGAGCCGGTGACACTGATCGTGTCGAGGGTGTTCTCTTCCTTCGGTGCGTCCTGCGCTGCAGCCATGGTGGGCAGCGCGAGAAGCAAGGTCAGGTGGACGGCGGCCGTCAGGCGATTACGGCGCAGCTTGCTCATTGGGTTCTCTCCATTCGTTTTGAGGTTGACGCAGCCACCGCCTGTCGGCCCCCTCCTTGGGCGGTATCGCGACTTTGTAAACAAAATGTGAAACAGGGGCAAGATGCCGGCCGGCACGGCGTCCGCGGAGATGAGCGCACCGCGGGCGTTTTTGGAGCCGCGAGCCTGGCCAGCCCCCAAGCCCATCCCTGATAAATCAATTACTTGCGCACCCATCTTGTCGTCGCCGCCCGCCCGGACGGCCCAAGCAGGCGGCCGACACATCAGCCTGCCGGGGCCCGCGCCTGACCCCGAAACCCGGCTGGGCTATAGTCCCCCGCATGCGAATCTCCCCACCGAGCATCGTCGCAGCCTTGCTGATCGCCCTGCTGCCGACGGCCTGCCACGCCCAGAACGACACCGCCTCCCTCAGCCGCGCCCGCGCGGCCCTCGATGCCGCCGAGCGCGGCGAAGACGGGTCGACGCTGCCTGCGGATCACCCGCTGGCCGGCTGGGCGGAGTACGCCGCGCTGCGCCGCAGCTTCGACACCCTGCCTGCCGCAAGCGGCCAGGCCTTCCTCAATCGCCATCGCGGCGAACCTGTGGCGGAGGTGTTCCGCGAGCAATGGCTGGCGGCATTGGCCCGGCGCGAGGACTGGCCCGCCTTCCGCAGCGCCTGGTCGACATCGATCAAAAGCGCGGCCCTGCGCTGTTCCGAACTCAACGCCCGCCAGGCCCTCGGCGCGACCGACGCCGACTGGACCGCCGACGCGCAGGCGCTGTGGCGCGGCGCCGCGAAATCGCTGCCGAACGAATGCGATGCGCCGATGGCCATCCTCGCCGCCAACGGCGGACTGCCGCCCACGCTGCGCTGGGAGCGGATCGAAAAGGCCGCCGCCGAGTGGCAGCCGGGGGTGATGCGCGCCGCGGCCCGCGGCCTGCCCGCGGAAGAGTTCGCGCTGGCGAACGACTACGCAGCGTTCGTCGAATCGCCGCACGACCGCGCCCTGAACTGGCCGAAGACGCTGCGCAGCCGGCTGATCGCCTCGCACGGTCTGGCGAAGCTCGCGAAGGCGCAGCCGTCTTCGGCCGACACCCGGCTGCCGAAGTTCGCCGAAGCGCTGGGCATGAACGATGCCGAGCGCGGCCGAGCGCTGTACCAGGCCGCGCTGTGGACCGTGGCCTCCTACGAACCCGAGTCGGCACGACGGCTCAACGCCGTTCCCGATGTCGCCTACGACGAGAAGCTGCACGAGTGGCGCGTGCGCGAAGCCATGGCCCGTTCCGACTGGCGCGCCGCGCTCGCGGCGATCCGGAAGATGGGCGACACCGAGCCCGGCAGGAAAATGCGCCGCGATTCGCGCTGGCGCTATTTCGAGGCGCGGTTGCTGGAAATGGCCGGCGACAAGACCAACGCCGACATTCTGTATCGCGACGCCGCGAACAAGCCCGAGTTCCACGGCTTCCTCGCCGCCGACCGCATCGGTGCGCCCTACGCGCTGTGCCCGTGGACACCGAAAACCGACGCCGCCGCGAAGGCCGCGATCGCCCGCGACCCGGGCATGGTCCGGGCGATGCTGTTGTACCGCCTCGAACGCGGCGGCTGGGCCGAACGCGAATGGAGCGACGCGCTGGCGCGGTTCACGCCCGAGCAGCGCCGGATCGCGGTCGACATCGCGCAGGACAACGGCTGGTTCGACCGTGGCGTGTTCGGCCTGGTGAACGTCGGGGGCAAGTCGTATCCCGAAGAATCGCGGCTGTACGCACTGCGCTTCCCGCTGCACCACGACACCGTCATCCGTCGCGAGGCCGCGAAGCACAACATCGACCCGACCTGGGTGGCGGCCGAAATCCGCGCCGAGAGCGTGTTCAATCCCCGAGCGCGTTCGCACGCCGACGCCCGCGGCCTGATGCAGGTGCTGCCGAGCACCGGCGCCGGCATCGCCAGGCGGCTCGGCCTGCCGTGGCGCGGCGGCGACAGCCTGTACGAACCCGAGTTCAACATCCAGCTCGGCACCGCCTACCTGCGCGAACTGGAAGACAAATACGGCTACACCTACGTCGCCATCGCCGCCTACAACGCCGGCCCGGCGCCGGTGGCGCGCTGGCAGTCGCAGCGTCCGGACATGGACGCCGACTTCTGGATCGAAACCATCAGCTACAAGGAAACCCGCGACTACGTCGCGCGCATCCTCGCCTTCAGCGTGATCTACGACTGGCGGCTCAACGGCAGGGCGATGCCGATCACCGACCGCCTCGCCGGACGCATCGTCGACACCCGCAAGTCGTTCGTCTGTCCGCTGCCACCCGAACCGCCGGCGCCGCCCGCCGCCGTTCCGGCTGCGAAACCCGCGCCCGCGCCGGCACGGAAGCCGCAGCGATGAGCCGCACTGTCGTCGTGCTCGGCGGCAGCGGCTTCGTCGGCCGCACGCTGGTCGCGAGGCTGCTGGCGCAGGGCCATCGCGTCCGCGTCCTCACCCGCGATGCACAGACCCGCGCCCGCGTGCCTGCCGACGCGACGCTGCTGGCCGGCGACGTGTTCGATGCGGCGTTCCTGCACGAGGCCTTCGACGGCGCGGACGCGGTGATCAATCTCGTCGGCATCCTCAACGAACGCGGCGACGACGGCCGCGGGTTCCGCAAGGTTTATGTCGAACTGGCCGAGGCCGTCATCGCGGAGATGCACACCGCCGGTCCGCGCCGGCTGCTGCAGATGAGCGCGCTGCACGCCGGCGACGGCGAGAGCCACTATCTGAAGGCGCGCGGCGAAGCCGAAGCGCGCGTGCGCGCGTCCACGCTCGAGTGGACGCTGTTCCGGCCCTCGGTGATCGCCGGTCCCGGCGACGGCCTGTTCTGCCGCTTCGCGCAGTTGCTGCGGTTCGCGCCCGGCCTGCCGCTGGGCGGCGCCGACGTGCGCTTCCAGCCGGTGTGGGTGGGCGATGTCGCCGACGCGTTCGTGCGCGCGCTCGACGACGACGCGACCATCGGCCGCAGCTACGACCTGGTCGGCCCCGAGGTCATGACCCTGGGCGGCATCGTGAAACTCACCGCACGCACCAAGGGCTGGACGCGCGTCGTGCTGCCGCTGCCCGGCGCACTCGGGCGACTGCAGGCCGAAGTCGGCGAGCACCTGCCCGGCAAGCCGATCAGCCGCGACAACTGGCGCTCGCTGCAGCGCGATTCCACCAGCGACGACAACGGCCTGCCGGCACTCGGGATCCCACCGACCGACGTGCGCGCGAAGCTGCCGGAAATTCTCGGCGTCCGCGGCTGATCGGCGCACCGCCGCGGCATAATCGCCGCATCACCGCACCACACCGCACCAAGAGGACACCGCGATGGGACTGCTCGACGCCCTGCTGGGCCATGCCGGCGAGAAGCCGGTGGAAAAGATCGAAGAAGAGTTCGCGCCGCTGCTCGCGCCCGGCGAAGTCATCCAGCGCGCGTTCTCCACCATCCGCGACCTGATCGTGTTCACCGATCGCCGCGTCATGCTGGTGAACAAACAGGGCGTGACCGCGAAGAAGACCGAATACCGCAGCGTCCCCTACCGCGCGATCACGATGTTCTCGCTGGAGACCGCCGGTCATTTCGACCTGGAAGCCGAACTGAGGATCTGGCTGTCCGGCCAACCGGCGCCGATCGAACTGCATCTCGGTCGCGGCTCCGGCGCGCAGCACATCGTCGCCCTGCTGGCCCAGCACGCACCGAAGTGAAGACCTATCTCGTCGGCGGCGCCGTCCGCGACAAACTGCTCGGCCTGCCCTGCGGCGATCGCGATTACGTGGTGGTCGGCGAAACCCCGGCGTCGATGCTCGCCGCGGGTTTCCAGACCGTGGGCAAGGATTTCCCGGTGTTCCTCCATCCCGAGACCGGCGAGGAATACGCGCTGGCGCGCACCGAACGGAAGTCCGCGCGCGGCCACCGCGGTTTCGTGGTGCACGCCGAGCCGACGGTGACGCTCGAAGACGATCTGATCCGCCGCGACTTCACCATCAACGCCATCGCCGAAGCCGACGACGGCACTCTGGTCGATCCTTACGGCGGCGCGCGCGATCTCGATGCGCGGGTGCTGCGCCACGTCGGCCCGGCCTTCGTCGAGGATCCGCTGCGGGTGCTGCGCGCGGCGCGCTTCATGGCGCGGTTCGCGACGCACGGCTTCAGGGTCGCCCCGGAAACGATGGCGCTGATGCGCGACATGGTGGCCGAGGGCGAACTCGCCGACCTCACCGCCGAACGGGTCTGGCAGGAACTGTCGCGGGCGCTGCGCCAGCCGCGGCCGTCGGCGTTCCTGCGCACCCTGCGCGACTGCGGCGCGCTGGCGGTGGTGCTGCCGGAAGTGGACGCGCTGTACGGCGTGCCGCAGCGCGCCGAATATCACCCCGAAATCGATACCGGCGTGCATACCGAAATGGTCTGCGACATGGCTGCGCGGATCGCGTCGGGCGACGACCTCGTCGGCTTCGCCGCGCTCGCCCACGATCTGGGCAAGGCGCTGACACCCGAAGCCGAGCTGCCGAAACATATCCTGCACGAGGAGCGCGGGGTCGAACCGCTGAAGGCGCTGTGCGCGCGGCTGAAGGTGCCGCTGGCGCATCGCGACCTCGCGATCGGCGCATGCCGCGAGCATCTCAACGTGCATCGCCTGATGGAACTGCGCAATGCCAGCGTCCACGACCTCATCGCGCGCAACGACGGCTTCCGCCAACCGCAGCGGATCGCGCTGCTGGCAACCGTCTGCGAAGCCGACAAGCGCGGACGCGGCGGTATGGCCGAATCCGATTACCCGCAGGGCCGCGAACTGGTGCGCCTGCACGCGGCGGCGATGACCGTGCGCGGCGCCGACGTCGCCAAACCGGGCATGGATGGCCCCGCGATCGGCGACGCGCTGCGGCGCGCGAGGATCGCCGCGATCGGCGCGGCGCGAAAATCTCTGCCGTCGCCATAGAACCCGCTTTTCGTGCGAGCGACGCAAGGACTCCGTCGCGACTCGCGTCGCTCCTACGAAAAGCGTGAAAAGCGCAGACAGGAGGCCGCGCTACCGACGATCGAAACGCAACAGCAGATCCCGCCACGGCGTGAGCTGCAGGCCGAGCCCCGCGATCACGCCCAGCGTGTTCGCGAAGGCGTCGGCACGATCCATCACCCGGTACGTGGTCAACGCGCCCTGCGCGTATTCCAGGCCGATGCCCATGATCACCAGACCGATGCCGACGCTGAGCAGCGAACGCCAGCGCGGATACAACTGCACCGCGCCCGCGGCGAGCACCGCGTAGGTCACGAAATGTTCCAGCTTGTCGCCACCGGACGGCAGCCGTCCCAGGTCCGGCACCGGCATCAGCGACACGACCACGGTCGCGGCCACGCCGACGCACCACAGGCCCGCCCACAGCCACGGGCGGCGGAACGGTTTGAGCGAACGGCCGAAGCGGTAGGCGGTCATGCGATGGCGATCATGCCGTAATCGATTCCCCAGTGGCGCGGGTCAGAGCCGATGACTCAGATCGCCCGCCAGGAAGGCGTGGGCGAGGCTGGATTTCCGCGCGAAACCGATCGCCTGGAAGCGCTCGCCCATCTCGCCGGGCAACGTCAGCTTCTTCGCCTGCTGGCGCAGCGCGTAGCGCGCGGCCTCGTCGCTGCTGCGGTCCTCATGGTCCTGCAGCCGCTGCTCCAGCCCGTTGCAGATCAGGAAGCTCGCCTGCGAGCAGTAGCCGGCGAACTCGAAACCGGCGCTGGTGCCCGCCTCCGCCAGCGCGGTGAAATCCACCGAGACGGTGACGTCCTGCAACCCCACCCGCGCGAACACGTTGTCGGCGAGACGATGACGGTGGAACGCGCGCAGGGTGCCGTCCGTGCGGCGCGGATCGTAGTATTCGCGGCGCGGATAACCGTAGTCGACGAACAGCATGGCGCCGGCCTCCAGCCCGCCCACCACCGCCTGTACCCAGTACGGCAACTGCGGCAACACTTCGGAGCGGTAGCCGTTCTTGAACGGATGTTCGCACTGGCGCTCGACGTGGCGCACGGCCGCCGCCAGCAGCGCATCGGCGGGTCGGTCCTGGCGGACGAAACCGCCGGCGGCATCGAGCGCGACGTGTTCCTCGTAGATCTCGCCGTCGAGGACCGCGAACCGCGAGGTCGGCAGCGCGTCGATGACTTCGTTCGCGAAGACCACGCCGTTCCAGCGATTGTTCACCGGGCTCTGCAGCCATTCCACGCGCGCGAACACGTCCGGAGCGAGACGCTCGCGCAGCCGCGCCTGCTGGCGCTGGCGCAGATCGGCGCTCGGTTCGAGGATGGCGTAGCGCGCCGGCAGACGGTGAGACGCGGCCAGCCGTTCGAGCGCAGCCTCGGCGAACGCACCGGTACCGCCGCCGATTTCCATGAACACCGCATCGTCGCCGAGCCCGGCGAGCACCGGCGCGAGCGCGTCGGCGACGCATTCGGCGAACAGCGGCCCCAGTTCTGGCGCGGTGACGAAATCGCCGCCTTCCCCGAGTTTGGTGGCGCCGGCGCTGTAATACCCCAAGCCCGGCGCATACAGCGCCAGTTCCATGAAACGCCAGAACGGAAGCGCGCCGCCGTTGCTCGCGATCTGATCCCGGATCAGCGCCGCCAGGCGTTCGCTGTGGGCTTTGGCGTCCGGGTCCAGATCGTCGTCGTACGTCATGCGGCAGCTCCGTTGCGGGGCCGCACAGGATAACGAATCCTCCGCGGCGGAAGGGCCTATTTCGCGGCTTCTTCTTCGCGGATCTTCTTCCTCGCGAACCACCAGATGTAGCCGCCCATCAGGACGATGAAGCCGAGGCCACCGAGCGTCATCCAGCCCACCGGCTGGGTGAAGAGTTCAGAAACGATCGGGTGCATTGCGCTGCTCCGCTGTGGACTGGCGCAAGCATGCGCCGCGGGCCGGGGCACGGCTTGATTATGGTCAAATGACTTCGCAACGATCACCGGACCCCGCCATGCCCGCTTCCCGTCCTGCCGCACTGGTCACCGGCGCCGCCCGCCGGCTCGGCGCCGCCATCGCCCGCCGACTGCACGCGGCCGGCTACGATCTCGCCCTGCACTACCGCCACTCCGCGGACGAGATGGCGGCATTGGCCGCAGCGCTGGACGCCGAGCGCCCGGGCAGCGTCATCACGCTGCAGGCGGAGCTGGCCGACTACGACCGCCTGCCGGAACTGGTGGCGCGGACGGTGGGCCGCTTCGGCCGGCTCGATGCACTGGTGAACAACGCCTCCGCCTTCACCCCGACACCGCTGGGCACGATCACGCCCGCGGACTGGGACGCGCAGTTCCTGATCAACGCCCGCGCGCCGCTGATCCTCGCCCAGGCGGCCACACCGCACCTCAAAGCCGCGCGCGGCGGCATCGTGAATCTGGTCGACATCTACGCCGAACGGCCGCTGCGCGATCACATCGTCTATGGCATGAGCAAAGCCGCCCTGCTCGCCGGCACCCGCGCGCTGGCGCTCGAACTCGCCCCGGAGGTGCGCGTGAACGCGATCGCGCCCGGCGCGATCCTGTGGCCCGAGGAAGGCAAGCCCGACGCGGCGAAAGCCGCCTTGCTGGCGAAGACGCCGCTGGGCCGGATCGGCAGCGAAGCGGAGATCGCGGAAGCCGCGCGCTGGCTGCTGCAGGACGCGACCTACACCACCGGACAGACGATCCGCGTCGACGGCGGCCGCCTGCTCGACGGCTGATGGCTGATGCTGATGGCTGGAGACGATCCGTCCGACGCATGCCGGACGGATCGCCTGCCTTCCCGGGTCGCGGGGTTCAGCGCTTCGGCGCGAACGCCGATTCCAGCGCCATGCCGCGAAACTCCGCCGGCGCTTCGTGCGACACCGCATAGCGGTACAGGGCGGCGGAATAGATGCCGCTCAGCGCCGACTGGGTGACGCCCAGCACCAGCACGCCGATCACGAACAGCGCGGCGACCACGATCGCGGCGGTCACCGACGCCTGCCAGGCGAGGAAGGTCGCACCGACGCCCAACAGCACCACGAGGGTCGTGATCAGGCCGAACGCGGCGCCGATGCCGACGTTGCCGATCGCGTTCTCGCCCCAGGTCTTCTTGAGCAGCGACACGCTTTCCTTGAGCGCGTCGACCGGGCCGATATCCCGGTTCACCAGTACCGGCACGACGAGGAACGTCGCCAGCGTCCAGGCCATGCCCAGGCCGCTGCCGATCATGCGCACGATGATGTTGTTGTCGCGATCCTTCAGCGCCTGCAGGATCACGCCGACCGTGGCGGCGATGGCCGCATAGCCGAGAATCGCCGGCAGGCGCGCCTTCGCCGCGCGGATGCCGTCGGAGAAGGTCGGATCGCCGCCCTCCAGCCGGATCGTGGCGGCGGCCACGAGCGCGCTGTTGAAGAACACGATCACGCTGTACTGGCAGAAATAGAACACGAAGGCGAACACCGCGGCGAGCACCTGCGATTCGCCCGCGAACAACTTCAGCGTGAACGCCGGCAGCGCGAACGTCGCCAGCACCACCAGCGTGGCCAGCGAGGACAGGATCGGGAACAGCATCAGCTCCTTGTCGGCGCGGAGCACCGACGCGCTCGCCTTGACCAGACCCCAACTCCGCGAAAATTTCTCGAACATCGCCTGCGCCCTCCCCGGACACGGTGTGTGGAGTCGTCATCGTCGGTCGCGACTGCGTCTCCCGCAAGCGCTGGAAGTCACCCGTCGCGGGTGAGGAGCGTCATTTCAAAGCCGTCATTCCAAAGCCGTCATTCCAGCGCCGACATGCGCGGCGCGTCAGCCGCCGGCATCCGGATCGAAGACATGCGCGAACCGCACGTCGCGTTCGGGCGATGCCGCCCACAGCGCCGCCAGCGTGCGTCCGCTGCGCGGCTCGACGAGGTCCGGCGCGATCTCCGCCAGCGGCATCAGCACGAACGCATGCTTCAGATCGTCGCGCGGCAGCTGCAGATGCCCGGGCCCGTCCAGCACCCGGTCGTCGTAGAGCACGATATCGATGTCCAGCGGCCGATTGCCGAAGCGCGGACCGCT
This sequence comes from Lysobacter hankyongensis, assembly GCF_039543145.1. NCBI lineage: Bacteria > Pseudomonadati > Pseudomonadota > Gammaproteobacteria > Lysobacterales > Lysobacteraceae > Lysobacter > Lysobacter hankyongensis. The sequence goes on from NZ_BAABJE010000017.1 coordinate 288,339, forward strand.
GCGGTCGCGGCCGTGCGCATCTTCCAGCGCGTGCAACCAGTCGTTGAGCGCGAACGGATCCAGATCGCTGTCGATCGCCGCCGCCGCATTGAGGAAATCCGGACCGTCGAATCCCACCGCCGGGAAGCGATAGACGGCCGAAGCGACGATGTCGCCGAAACGTTCTCGCAGCGCGGCGAACGCCGAACGCAGATTGTCCTCGGGTGCGAGATTGCTGCCGAGACTCAGGTACGCCTTGCCCATGTCCGCCGACGCCCTCAGGCCCTGCTGCGTTCGATCATCACGCCTACCGCGCGCGCGCCGCGCACCGCGCCGGGCTTGCTCAGCTTCAGGCGCACGTGCGAGACCGCGAATTCGTCGAGGATGATCCCGGCGCAGCGCTCGGCCAGGGTTTCGACCAGCCCGAACGACGACTGCGACACATATTCGATCAATCGCTTGCTGACCGCCTTGTAATCCAGGGTGTCGGCGATGTCGTCGGTGGCCGCGGGCCTGTGGTTGTCGAATGCCATCTCGATGTCGAACTGCAGCGGCTGGCGGATGCGCCGCTCCCAGTCGTAGATGCCGATCAGCGTCTCGATCTCGAGCGCTTCGATGAAGACTTTGTCCATGGCCGTGCGGAGGAGAACGAGAGGCGTGCATCGTAACCGAAGCTTCCGCGGAAGCGGCGGAGGCTCGCGATCAGGCCACCGGATCGAGCGTCGCCATGTCCCAGCGCGGCGCGACGTGCACCGACGCATCGCTGCGCTGGCCGGCCTGCAGGCGAAGCGCTCCGGCGAAGGCGATCATCGCGCCGTTGTCGGTGCACAGCTCAGGACGCGGAAAGCAGACCCGGCCGCCGCGCTTCGCCACCATCGCGTGCAGGCGCTCGCGCAGGCGCCGGTTGGCGCCGACGCCACCGGCGACCACCAGCACCTTCGAACCGGCGGCGTCCAGCGCGCGTTCGCATTTGATCGCCAGCGTGTCCACGACGGCGTCCTCGAAGCTGCGGGCGATATCCGCGCGGGTCGTGTCGCTCTGGTCCGAATCGCGCCAGGCCAGCAACACCTGGGTCTTCAGGCCGCTGAAGCTGAAATCCAGTCCCGGGCGGTCGGTCATCGGCCGCGGGAACCGGAATCGACCCGGCGTGCCGGTCTGCGCGAGCGCGGCGAGCTGCGGGCCGCCCGGATACGGCAGACCCATCAGCTTGGCGCTCTTGTCGAAAGCCTCGCCGGCGGCATCGTCGAGCGTGTCGCCGAGCAGCCGGTAGCGCCCGATGGCGTCCACCGCCACCAACTGGCTGTGGCCGCCCGAGACCAGCAGGGCCACGAACGGCGGTTCGGGCGGGTCGTCCTCCATCAGCGGCGCCAGCAGATGGCCCTCCATGTGGTGCACCCCGATCGCCGGCAGATCCAGGGCCCAGGCCAGCGCCCGCGCCACGCCGGCGCCGACCAGCAGCGCCCCGACCAGCCCGGGGCCGGCGGTGTAGGCCACCCCGTCGAGGTCGCGGACCCCCAGCCCGGCGTCGGCCAGGGTCTGGCGGATCAGGGGCAACAGCTTGCGGACGTGATCGCGGCTGGCCAGTTCGGGCACAACCCCGCCGTATTCGGCATGCAGGGCGATCTGGCTGTAGACCGCGTGCGCGCGCAGCCCGGCCGCGCCAGGACGGGCCGTGTCGTAGACGGCCACGCCGGTCTCGTCGCAGCTGGTTTCGATGCCGAGGACGTTCACGGAGGTGGGATGGGGGCGGCTGAGGGCACGGGCAAGCCGCATAGCTTACCCTGCCCGCCCCGCCACCCTCCGCCTCGGCTTGCCCCGCGGGATTCGGGCCGTTATCATGCGCGGCTCGCCCGGACGGACCGGGTGGTGCGAGTCCCTTCGCCAGAGCCCGGCCGGACGGCCGGTTTCTCCAAAAATCCCGAGATCCCACATGCCCAGCGTCAAAGTCCGCGAAAACGAGCCGTTCGAGTTTGCCCTGCGTCGCTTCAAGCGCACCTGCGAAAAAGCCGGCGTCCTCGCCGAAGTCCGCAAGCGCGAGTTCTACGAAAAGCCGACCCAGGAACGCAAGCGCAAGGCGGCCGCCGCGGTGAAGCGTCAGGCGCGCCGCACCTCGCGCGACGCCACCAAGCGTCAGCGTCTGTACTGACCCCAGTACGCCCGATTCCTGCGCGACCCCCGGGTCGCGGCCTACAGCGAATCCCGAAGCCGGCCGCGCTCTGCGCAGCCGGCTTTTTGTGTTTTCCGCTTCCCGCAGATCGTTTCCCCGACATCACCCATCCGGTCCGCACGCCGCGGGCCGCGCACCACGGAGCGACACCATGAGCCTCAAGCAACGCCTCACCGACGACATGAAGACCGCGATGAAGGCCGGCGAAAAGGACCGCCTCGGCACCATCCGCCTGATCAACGCCGCGATCAAGCAGAAGGAAGTCGACGAACGCGTCGAGATGGACGACGCCCGCGTCCTCGCCGTCCTCGAGAAGATGGTCAAGCAGCGCAAGGATTCGATCGAGCAGTACGACAAGGCCGGCCGCGAGGATCTGGCCGCGGTCGAACGCGCCGAAATGGCGATCATCGAACTGTACCTGCCGGCGAAGATGGGCGAAGCCGAGATCCGCGCCGCGATCGAGGCTGCTGTCGCCGAAACCGGGGCATCGAGCCCGGCCGACATGGGCAAGCTGATGGGCGTGCTCAAGCCGCGCCTGGCCGGCCAGGCGGACATGGGCGAAGTCTCGAAGCTGATCAAGCAGCGCCTCGCCGGCTGAGCATCGCGCCGATGTCCGCCGCCCCGCCCGTCATCGTCATCCGCCCGGCCGTCCGCGAGGACGCCGGGCAGATCCTCGCCTTCATCCGCGAGCTGGCCGAATACGAAAAGCTCGTCCACGAGGCGGTGGCCGACGAAGCCAGCCTCGCCGCGCATCTCTTCGGCGAGCGTCCGTACGCAGAGGCGCTGATCGCCGAAGTCGACGGCGAGCCTGCCGGCTTCGCCCTGTTCTTCCACAACTTTTCCACGTTCGTCGGCAAGCCGGGGCTGTATCTCGAAGATCTGTTCGTGCGCCCGGCGTTCCGCGGCCTCGGCCTGGGCAAGCGGCTGATGGTGCGGCTGGCGCGGATCGCACTGGAACGCGACTGCGGCCGCTTCGAATGGTCGGTGCTGGACTGGAACACCCCCGCCATCGACTTCTATCGCAGCCTCGGCGCGGCCGGTATGGACGCATGGACCGTGCAGCGCGTCGGCGGCGATGCGCTGAAAGCGCTGGCCGCGCAGGATCGCGAATCCTGATCGTTTTCCGCGGCCCATCCCGGGCCGCCGTTGCAGGAGGTGTCACATGAAACGCAGCCCCTTCCACGACCCGTGCTTTCGAGGTCACCCGTAAGCGCCGCAGAGGCTTCCCCTCCGAAACCCGGGTGAAACGCGGCCGTCGCTTCGTCCACGGCGCCAAGGAACTCGTCGAGAAACTGGGACGCAACGATCCCTGTCCGTGCGGCTCGCTCCGGAGGTTCAAAACACTGCTGCCTCGGCAGCGGCCGTTACGAAGGCGTCGAACGGCACGACTTTTTTCAGGGACTGAAACGCGAAACGCCCCGGCAGGTCCGGGGCGTTTCGCTGTCCGGGAACGATGCGCTCAGCGCGGACCCGATCCGAGGATCTCGGCGACGGCACGATCAAGCGCGCCATCGCGCCCAGTTCGGATGTCCTCGATCGTTTCGGCGACTTCGATGTCCGGCTGCACGCCGCTGCCGACGAACGTGGTGCCATCCGGATAGGTGTCGCGCTTGACGCAGATGCGCGCCTTGCCGCCGCCGGGCAGGTCGAACAGCAACGGCTGCCCGGTGCTGCCGCCGCTGGGCATGCCGATGATGGTCCCGCGTCGCATCAGCCTGAAGATCGCAGCGGTGTCTTCGGCTGCGGAAAACGTGCGTGCATCGATCAACACGACGACCGGCCCATCGAACTGCCGCGTTTCGGTGGACGCGCTGTCCGATTCGAGGATCCTGCGCCAGGTGTCAGAAGGGACACTGCTCGACGCGGCGTCGAAGGGTACGTTTTCGCGATAGTAGGAGCGCATCGACGGGATGCGCTCGCGGGTGAGATGCGCCAGGATCTTCAGCCCATACGACGTGTTTCCGCCGCCGTTCCCTCTCAGATCGACGATCAGCCCCCTGGCGTTGCCCATCCGCTCGAAGGATTCGCCCAGAGCGCGCGCGGACGCATCGTTTTCGAACTGGGTCGCACGCAGGACCGCGATGCCGTCGTCGCGCAGGCGGAACAACGGCACGTCAGCGGGTTTCGGTCCGGTGCGATAGCCGGATCGCGGCGCGGCGACGTCGAACGTTCGGCCGTTCGCGCCGGAGAATCGCAGTGCCGCCGGCTTCGCCTCTTCGCCGGCGAGCAATCGATATTCGAACATGCGTACCGCCATATCCTGCGGGGTGGACGCCCCGACGTAGGGCCGGATGGTGCGTTCGGCATAGTCGCGGACCGGCTGCCCGTCGATCGCCAGCAACTCGTCGCCGACCTTCAGACCCGCCTCCACCAGCCCCGCGTCCGCGATCGAGACCACCACCACCTTGCCCTCGACCATGCGCGTGCGCAGCCCGGGACGTGCCTGATGCGAGCGCAGCGGCTCCGGCAGATAGACATTCGAATGCCCATCCTGCAGGCGTGCCACGAAGCGTTCCAGCACCCGGTAATAGGCGAGCGTGTCCGGTGCGGCGATCGCCTCGGTCAAGGTCTCGCGATACGCCCGATCCCAGTCGAGGTCGGGCACGTGATCGAACCACGCGAAACCATCGCGGGCCTTGCTCCAGATCAGCGAAACGCCCGCGATCCGCTCGTCGACAGGCAGTTGCGCGCGGTGCGCGGTGCGGAGCGACGGCGCGTTCGACCACCATTCGGCGACCCGCTGCTGCCTTGCGATTTCCGCATAGCCGGGCAGTTCCTTCAGCGACCGGATCGCGACGTCGCCGATGCCCGTTCCCGTCCCGTCGGCCGTCTTCTGCAGCGCCCCGGGCAGGGCCGACCATTGGAACGTCATCAGTTCGCGCCAGCGCGCCAGCGCGCGATCGCTCTCGCCGATGCGGGCATGCAGCCGCACCAGATCCACGAGAATGTTGTAGCGGCGATACCGCAGATAGACGTTGCCTTCGGCGAGTTCCCTCGGCAACGGCTCCTCCATCGCCGTCAGATCGGATTCGAGCGTGCGGATGATGTCGCGGATGTCTTCCACGGATGCCGGATTGTCGCCCCAGATGACGTCCGAGTGGCGATTGCGATTGACCGACACCTTCTCGTACAGCTCCGCCGAAGGAGACGACGCCGTCGACTGCGCGTGAACGTGGCCCGCAGCGGCGCCGGCAAGCAGCGCCGCGCAGGCGAGCGGTCGCAGGCTCCGGACGATCCGGGCTTGAAACCGTACCGACGAACGGGCGGACGCCGAGGCGATCCGGGACATTGACGACATGGACGATTCTTCCGTGGCTGAGATCCGGGCACAGACTATCGCGAACGATGAAAGTTCGCGTCGATCGATCGACGCACCACGACGTTCCCTGATCCCGGGGCACACCGGGGGCCGGCACCCGCCCGGACACCCGGATGAGACATCGCCCCCTGATACACTGCCGGAGCCCGCTTCCGACCCGCACATGGCCCGCATCCCCGACGCGTTCATCGACGACCTGCTCGCTCGCACCGATATCGTCGAGCTGATCGGGTCGCGCGTGCCCCTGAAGCGCCAGGGCCGGGAATATTCCGCGCGCTGCCCCTTCCACGACGAACGCTCGCCCTCGTTCACGGTCTCGCCGACGAAGCAGTTCTACCACTGCTTCGGCTGCGGCGCGCACGGCACCGCGATCAGCTTCCTGATGAATTACGACCGCCTCGAATTCCTCGACGCGGTGGACGAACTGGCCAAGCGCGTAGGGATGGAGATCCCGCGCGACACCCAGCAGCGCAACGTCAATCCCGACAGCATCGACCAGTACGCCGCACTGGAAGCCGCGAACGCGTTCTTCCAGCGCCAGCTCGCGGCGACACCGAAGGCGCTGGCGTATTTCGAGCGTCGCGGCGTGAGCGCGGAAATCCGCGCGCAGTTCGGGCTCGGTTACGCGCCGGACGGATTCTCGGCGCTGCGCGATGCGCTCGGCACCGACGAACGCCGGATGAAACTGCTGGAACGCGTCGGCCTGTTCTCGAAGAACGACAAGGGCCATGTATACGACAAGTTCCGCGACCGGGTGATGTTCCCGATCCACGACCGGCGCGGGCGCACGATCGCGTTCGGCGGTCGCGTGCTGCAGAAGGACGACGGCCCGAAATATCTCAACTCGCCGGAGACCGCGCTGTTCCACAAGGGCCGCGAACTCTACGGCCTGTGGCAGGTGCGACAGGCGAATTCGAAGATCGAACGCCTGATCGTGGTCGAAGGCTACATGGACGTGATCGCGCTGTTCCAGCACGGCATCGCGCAGGCGGTGGCGACCCTGGGCACCGCGACCACGCCCGATCACGCCGAACTGCTGTTCCGCAACGCGCCCGACGTGTATTTCTGCTTTGACGGCGACGCCGCCGGGCGCCGCGCCGCCGGCAAGGCGATGGAATCGGTGCTGCCGCGGATGAAGGACGGACGCCAGGCGTTCTTCCTGTTCCTGCCCGACGGCGAAGATCCGGACACGCTGGTGCGCAGCGAAGGCCGCGAAGGCTTCAATGCGCGCCTGCGCGACGCCACGCCGCTGTCGACGTTCTTCTTCGACGAACTGGCGAAGGACGTGAATCTCGGCACGCTGGACGGCAAGGCGCGTCTGGCCGAACGCGCGAAGCCATTGCTCGCGCAGATTCCCGACGGCGCGTTCGGCGATCTGATGCGCCAGCGCCTGACCGAACTCACCGGCGTCGGCGCGCGCGACAACGCCACGCCGCCATCGCCGGCGCGTGCGCGCCTGCAGCCCCAGCAGACCCAGAAGCGCAGCCTCGTGCGCGGCGCGATCGCGCTGCTGCTGCAACGCCCGGCGCTGGCGCTGGATCTCGCGCCGCCCGACGGCTTCAGCGCCCTGCGCCAGCCCGGCATTCCGCTGCTGGCCGAACTGGTGTCGCTGGTGCGCGCACGCCCGGAAATCACCACCGGCGGCGTGCTCGAACACTTCGCCGATCGCGAGGAACTCGCGGCATTGCAGAAACTCGCCTCGCAGGACATGCCCGGCGAGGAAGCGAAGTGGCAGGAGGAATTCCTCGACGCCATGGCGCAGCTGGAACGGCAGACCGTGCAGCAGCGGATCGACGAACTGCAGGCCAAGCAGCGTGAGGTCGGCCTCGACGACGACGACAAGGCGGAACTTCGCGCCCTGCTGCTCGAGAAGGTGCGACCCCGGCAGTAATCGCCGTCGCCGAAGACAGCGCCGGGCCTCAACCGCGGGGGCCTCGTGTCCTCCGCGGCAGACGTTCGGCGCGCTGGTGCGCATCGGCCATCGAACGCAGCAGGGCATGCAGACTGCCGCGGGCTTCCGCGAGGAAATCGACGGAGAATCGCGCGCGCCGACGGCGCAGATCGTGGTCGAGGATACCTCGGTCCTCGGCGCCATTGATGACGTTGCGCACATGCGACTTCGATACCCCGAGCGACTGGGCGACGCGCTCACCGCTGATCTCGAACCATATCGGCGCATCCACGCACGGCGAGACACGCAGGCACGCGGCGCAGTGCGCATTCAGATAGGCATATGCAATGCGAAGACCGCACTCGCGATCCTCGAACCACTGCCATCGGCCGAAACGGCGTCGATTCCCGGCGATACCGTCGATCACGGGCAACGATGATCTGACGAAGCGCTCGAAATAGTCGGCATCGCGATGCAGGCGATCCGCGCTGCCCGTCGGCAGGATCCCGATCGCCTCCGCGAAGACGAAATGATGCGCGAGCCAGTCGCGCAAACCTTCGACGACGGGCCGACCCGGGATGAGATATTTCTCGCGGCGATCGACCGGATTCGCCGCGGACACCACCAACCCGAACACTTTCGCGATACCGATGAAGGCCGCGAGCGTGCGCCCGCAACCCGTCTGCGCCTGCAGCCATGCGACGGTGGGCCTGCGCGCATCGGTCCGGGCTTCGGCTTCGAAGTGCGCGATCACCAGGCGCCCCATCGCGTGCGACTGGAAGACGCGGGCGAAGACTTTGTTGATCAGGCGCGCCCCGATGAACATCCGGTAGACCTGATCGGTGTAACGCATGCAGGCGCGCAGGTATCGCTCGTCATCGGTCACGCGCGCCGCCAACCCCCTGCAGGATGCATGCGGAATTTGGACTTGCAGGACGAGAGCGGTCTTTCGAACATGAATTCCGCGGGCACCGGAGCGAACGAACGCCGACGTGACCGCGGACATCGCGCACTCGTCCCTTCGCGGACGAGGCACTCATGACCCCAACGGAAGGACCTTCGCAAATGAAGATGGATTCCATTCGAACCGCGCCGTACGAATCGGCCCGGACTTTGCATGATGCCGCTGCTGTCCGCAACCGCGGCATCGCGCTGCGACGACTGGCCTCGGCGATATTGCTCTCCGCTGCGCTGGCGCCACTGGCATCCAGCGGCGCGGAAGACCGGAGCGATATCGATCGTTTCGTCCGGACCATGGACTTCGACGCACGGCGCATCCTTTCGGCGCATGCGTCCGACGCGACCCAGGCCTTGCCCGCGCGACGCGATGACGGCAACGGCGTCACGATCTGCAAGGCCACGCAGCGCAATGCGAGCGGAGAGACCAACGACATCTCCATCCTTTCTCCGACCGCAGGCACGATCTACCCGGGCGCGCTGGTGCGGGTGAATGACGCGCTGGTGGAAGGACGGCCGCAGGCGCTCCCCGCGCCGCGCGCGCCGGTGACCCTCCGGCTCGATCTTCCCGGACAACGCCATGCGGGAACCCGGGTCGAACAGCCGTCGTTTTCCAATGTCCAGTCCGCGATCGACAACATCCTGATCGACTGGATCGACGCGCAGCCCACGCATGGCTTCAACGCACCGGCACGGCATACGCTGAATACGCAGCGCGCCTACAGCCGCGAACAGGTGGCCGCCTCGCTGGGACTCAATGCGCAGTGGATCAACAATTCCTTCACCGCCAACATCCGCGGCGCGCACGAGCGCGAGACCAAAACCCACATCGCGCTGTTCCGCCAGATCTATTACAGCGCGATCGCCGACCTTCCCAAAGCGCCGTCGGCGGTGTTCGCGCCGCAGGTGACGCTGGCATCGCTGCGCCAGCAGATCGACAACGACAACCCGCCCGGGTTCGTGCGCTCCGTCGATTACGGGCGGCTGCTGCTGATCCGCATCGACACCGAGAACAGCGTGAGCGACATCGAGATCGACGGCGCGCTCCGCTATGCGTCGGGCCAGGATACGTCCGTCAATGCCGATGTGGCCAGCCGTTATCAGAACCTCGCACAGAACGCGCGCATCACGGTACTCGCGATCGGCGGCAACGCACAGGATGCGGCGGCGGTCACCGGCATGGCCGGCCTGCAGCGCGCGATCCGTTCCGGCGCCACGTTCGGGCGCGCGAACCCCGGCGTCCCCATTTCCTACACCGTGACCTTCCTCCGCGACCACGCGATCGCCGCGATGCGATTCACCGCCGATCATACGGAGTGGTCTTGCACGCGACGTCAGAACGCCTACATCCGGCTTCGCCACGACGGCGCCTACGTGGCGCGGTTCGAGATCGACTGGCGGGAATTCGACGACTCCGGCGCACCGGTCGAAAGACAGTGGCGCTCGGGTTCCCAGACCGCCGGCTGGACCCACACCCGGCATTTCCCGGGCGATGCCGAAGGCATCCGCATCCGCGCCTACGCCTACACGGGGCTGGCATGGAACCGGTGGGCGGAAACGATCAATACCGAGCTGAAGGCGCCGACGAACAGGTGCTTCCGGATCGCCGGCGCCGTGCATCACCGCACGGTCGACCAGAATTGCCCCTGACCGCCTTCTCACCCCGACGCCACACATCGACCCCAAGGAGACACCACATGCTTCTGTTCTATGGAAAGCCCATGCACAATCTCGATGACGACGAGAACCTGAGCCGATTCGCGCGACTCGCCGCACTGCGCAGTCATTTCTTCGCGTTCAAGCAATGGCCGGAGTTCGCTCCGGAGAAAAAAGACACGCAGACGCATGCCATGGCGATGGCCCTGAAACAGGGAACCACGCTCGGCGACATGAGCGGCGACGCCGGCATCCTCGTCATCAATGCGCACGGCAGCGCGAAAACCTTCAGCGGACTCGATGCCGACCAGGTCGCGGCCGATCTGTTCGCGCTCGGCATCGAAGCGGCCGGCACCCGCGAACTATGGGTCGCCGCGTGCAATTCGGGATTGCAGGACCAGCGGAACACGCGATTCTCGCCCACCTTCACACAGCAGTTGAGCATGCGTCTGAGAGAGCGGATGCCCGGGATCGTCGTCTACGGACCGCGCGGCATCCTGCGCTACGGCGAAAGGACGATGGAGAACATCGGCAACGGGCAACAGACGCTGCGATACGGCCGGGTCTACGTCTTCGACAAGAAGGACAAGCACGAATATCCGTTCGAGCAGGGCTGGGTCCGCGCGGGATATTGAGCGATCCGCATCGGCATCGCGGGGCGATGCCCTCCGGCGTCGCCTCGCGGCCGAAGGGGCCGCTCGGGATCAGCCCCAGACGTCCCGCATCACCCGCGCGAAATTTCCGCCGAGGATCTTGTCGATGCGCGCATCGGAATGCCCGCGCTTCGACAGCAGCATCGCCAGCGTGTCGAAACGATCGGCGGTGTTGAGATCCGGAATGAAAGTGTAGAGATCCGGCGGACGCCCGCGTTCGAACACGCCATCCTCGACCGCGCCGGCGACCCACTCGCGATTGTCCTTTTCGAATTCGGGCGTGCGCGCCACCGGCGCGACGCCGGCATCGGTGCCGATGCCGACATGGTCCTCGCCGCACACATCGATCGCGTGCTCGATGTGGCGGATCACGTCCTCGGCCATCGGCTGGGTATCGGTGCGCAGATACGGCCAGAAGATGATGCCGGCGACGCCGCCCTTCTCCGCCAGCGCACGCAGCGTCGCATCGTCGGTGTTGCGCGGCAGATCGGCGAGCGCGCGGCAGCCGGTGTGGCTGATCAGCGGCGGCGCGGTGGACGCGGCGATGCCTTCGGCCATGGTGCGCGCGGAACCGTGGGCGACGTCGACCACGATCTTCTCCGCATTGAGACGCGCGACGACCTCGCGGCCGAAATTGCTCAGCCCGGCGTTGCCCGGCTCCATGCAGCCGTCGCCGACGAGGTTGCGGCGATTGTGGGTGAGCTGGATCACGCGCACGCCCAGTCCGCGGAACAGCGCGATGCGGTCCGCATCCTCGCCCAGCGATTCGGTGCCCTGGAAGGTGTAGATCAGGCCGAGCCTGCGCTCGCGCCGTGCGCGTTCCAGATCGGCGGCGGTACGCACCGCCAGCAGATGCGCGGGATGGCGGGCGACGATCGCGTCCCACTTCGCCAGCGTGGCCCGGGTCTTTTCGAACGCGGCATCGTCCAGCCAGAAGCGGCCGGACGGCGCGATCGTGAGCACGGCCGCGGTCAATCCGGAGGCGCGGATCGCATCGAGTTCCGCCGCGGTCGCGGCCGCATCGTCCTCGAACCACAGCAGACCGGTGCCGCCGGCACCGTCGATGGCGATCGTGTCGCGATACAGCGGCCATGCCGGTGCGGAACCCGCACGCCCGCGCGCCGGACCACCCGCGAACGCGGCCCCGGGCGCCAGAGACAACATCAACGCCGCCGACCCCAATCCTTTCAACGCTTCACGACGCCCCGGCATATCGCCTCCTCCGCATGGCGACGGCGGCCGCAGTGGCCGCCGCGACGCCGTTCGTTGTTCCACTCCGCATTCCCGGGCTTTGTATCACGGCGCGCTGCGTATCATGCCCACCCGACCGCGGACGAATCACGTTCAGGTGCGGAACACCGGAGCGAAACCGCCGCCCGGCGTACGGAAATTGGTGGTCTGGCCGCGATACAAACGGGCCGCCACCAGCAGCGGTTCGCCGGCGTAGGCATACAGGCGCAGATCCGTCTTCAGCGGCATGCGTTCGCCGTCCACCTTCACGAAGCGTTCGCCCAGGGCGGCGATCGTCTGCGCCACGTAGTCACCGCCCAGGATCGTGGACCAGACTCCGCGGGTGAGTTTGTCGCCACGGTAGGTCGCCTTGCTGCCGTAGCCGCACGCAGGCTTGAAGAACAGCGTCCTGCGCTCCGCCCACAGGCGCTCCGCGGCATCCGCGGTCACCGCGACCGTGCGCGGAATCCCGTGCTGCAACCGCGCGACGAGGTCCTGGTCCGCGCCCAGGGCGCGCAGGCGCGCGGGGTCGGACAACAGCGTCAGATTGCGTTTGTCCGCCAACAGCGCGTGCGCGTGCGGGTGCGGCGTCAGCACCACGGCACCGTCGCGGTAGGCCGCATGCAGCGCGGCGTGCTCCGGCCGATCGAGCATGAAGTCGACCAGGCGGTTGTAGACCAGGTCGATCGGCAGATCGCCGGCACGAAGTCGTCCATGGGCGTACGTCAGCGTCGCGGCGTCCACGATCACCGCATCGATGCCGTGGCGACGCAACAGGCATGCCGCCAGGCGCATGTCGGGGTAGAGGTACTGGCCGGGCGGATCGTCGTCGACGATCGCGACCCGCGACAACGGAACGTCACCGCGCTGCAGGGCCCATTCGCTGCGGAACATGTCGACCAGCGCGGATTCGGGATCGCGGGCGACGGCCGGCGTCATCGCGGGCTCGAACATGGCGCAGCAGGCCCGCTGCGCGGCGAGCAGACGGGCGTTGAGAAAGGCGCCGCCGGCATTGGTGTTCACCTCGATCAATCGGGGACCATCGGGCCCGAGATGGAAGTCGTATCCCATCAACGCACCGACGGGGCCGGGTGCGGCGCGGGCGATCTCGGAGGCATCGGCGAGCACCGCCCTGCGATAGGCCGGCAGCGCGGCGACCGCCTCGATGGCCCGCATGATCCCGACCATCGCCGACAACTCGGCCTCGGGCACGAACAGCGCCACATCCGAGAACAGGCCACCCGGCCCGGGCCCAGGCGTGGCGAGCGATTCCGCGTCCTGGAGATCGTCGGCGAGCGCGCTGCGCAGCGCATCGCGATCGAGCCGGATGCATTCGCAGCCGCCATTGAGGGTCGCGGCCGTCGCGACCGGGTCGTGTGCCGCCACCGGCTGCGTTTCGACGATCGCCATGCCATCCCCCGGAGTCGTTGTGCCGAACCCGCGATCTGCGGCCTTCCGGTCCGCTTTCAAGCGCCGGTCCGGACGGTCCGGCCGGACCCGTGACTTTCGGCCAAGCCGGCCCGTGGCCGCAGCGGCTATGCTCGCGGAGCGCTCCACAACGAGATCCGACCATGTCGCATCGCACCACCCTTGCCGCCGCGCTGCTCGGCACCGTCTGCATCCTGCCCGCCCTCGCCCAGACGACATCGCCGCCCGCGGTCGTGCGCCAGGAGGTCGGCAACCGCATCAGCGAGAACATTCCCGCGATTCCGCCCGAACTGCTCGAACGGCTCAATCGCTACCAGAACACCCGCGGCGCCGGCGTGGCCGGCTGGACGAAGAACGGTTGCCTGCTGATCGGCACGCGCTTCGCGGAGACCAACCAGGTCCACCGCGTCTGCCAGCCGATGGGCATGCGCGAACAGCTGACGTTCTATTCCGAACCGGTCGGCGGCGTCTCGCCCGCGCCGGTGGAATCGTCGCTGGACGGTTTCGTGTTCTCGAAGGACAAGGGCGGCGATGAATTCTCGCAGTTGTACTGGTTCGACAACGCCAGCCGCGACGTGCGCCTGCTCACCGACGGCAAGCGCACGCAGAATTCGGGCGCGCTGTTCTCGCGCGACGGCAAATGGATGGCCTATCGCAGCACCGCGCGCAACGGCACCGACACCGACGTGTGGGTGCGCGATGTCGCCAGCGGGCAGGCCCGGGCCGTGGTCACCGCCGGCGGCAGTTGGAGCGCGATGGATTTCTCGCCGGACAACAAGACGCTGCTGGTAATGAAGGGCGTGTCGGCGGCGGAATCGTATCCGGGCGAAGTGAACCTGGAGACCGGTGCGCTGACGATGTTCCCGGTCGATGGCGGCAAGGCGTCGTTCGGCGGCTTCGCCTACAGCCACGACGGCAAGTCGGTGTATTTCATCTCCGACGAACCGCTCGACGGCGTGGCGCAGGAGTTCAAGACCCTGCGCCATCACGACCCGGCCACCGGCAAGCTCAGCGTGATCAGCAAGGGCATCGCCTGGGACGTGGAAGGCTTCTCGCTGGCCGACGATGGTCGTCATCTGGCCTACGTCACCAACGAGGACGGCATCAGCCGGCTGCGCGTGCTCGCGCTGCCGTCGTATCGTGAAGTGAAGCTGCCGGTGCTGCCGGTCGGCGTATTCGGCGCCGGCGCGTTTTCGGCCGACGGCAATCGTCTCGCGCTCAGCATCAACAGCGCGACCTCGCCCAGCGACGTGTTCGTGATCGATCTGCCGAAGGCGACGATGGCGCGCTGGACGCAGAGCGAAGTCGGCGGCCTGGACGCCTCGAAGTTCGTCGCACCGACGCTGATCCGGTATCCCACCTTCGACAACGTCGACGGCAGGCGACGCACCATCCCGGCGTTCTACTATCGCCCCGCCAACGTGCCGGCGGGTCGCAAACTGCCGGTCGTGATCAACATCCACGGCGGCCCGGAAGGGCAGTCGCTGCCGACCTTCAACCCCACCGCGCAGTTCATGGCGAACGAACTCGGCGTGGCGATGCTGGTGCCGAACGTGCGCGGCTCCACCGGCTACGGCAAGACCTGGCTGTCGCTGGACAACGCCGAAAAGCGCGAGGATTCGGTCAAGGACATCGGCGCCCTGCTCGACTGGATCGCGCAGCAGCCCGAACTCGACGCCTCGCGCGTCGGCGTGGTCGGCGGCAGCTACGGTGGGTACATGGTGCTGGCCTCGCTGGTGCATTACAGCGACCGCATCCGCGCCGGCATCGACGTGGTCGGCATCTCGCACTTCGGCACCTTCCTGAAGAATACCGAGAGCTATCGTCGCGACCTGCGCCGCGTGGAATACGGCGACGAGCGCGACCCGAAGATGGCGGAGATCTTCGAGCGGATTTCGCCGCTCAACAACGCCGCGAAGATCCAGGCCAAACTGTTCGTCGCCCAGGGCCGCAACGATCCCCGCGTGCCGTACACCGAGGCCGAGCAGATCGTGAAGGCGGTGCGCGCCAACGGTCAGCCGGTGTGGTATCTGCTCTACGCCGACGAAGGCCATGGCTTCCGCAAGAAGAGCAACAACGATTACTTCGGCGCGGCGAGTGTTTTGTTCTGGCAGCAGAACCTGCTGAATTCCGACGATTGATCGCTTCGTCTGACGTACGCCATCAACAGCCCCGGCGATTCATCAACCCCACGCGTGGCGACGCGATCAGCATCGTCGTCGCGCGTGGACGCGGCGGGCGCGGCAGCAGAACCTGCTGAATTCCGACGATTGATCGCTTCGTCTGACGTACGCCATCAACAGCCCCGGCGATTCATCAACCCCACGCGTGGCGACGCGATCAGCATCGTCGCCACGCGTGGACGCGGCGGGCGCGGCAGCAGAATCTGCTGAATTCCGACGATTGATCGCTTCGCCCCGGGTCGCGCGATGCGCGACCCGGGCGCTTCGATGCGATGCGCGCATCTTCATGCGCGAGCGTTACGGCACGCGCGACGAACGCCAGCCGATCGACACATCCATCGCAGGGGGAGCCGCCTCACCGGGCGACCCGTCGGCGCGTTCGATCTCGAAACAGATCCGGCCGCGGGCATCGGGCGTCAGCGCGTGTCCGCGCAGATCGACCGCGAACCGCTGCGTCACCGGGCGTCCGCGTTCGACGATGTCCGGCTGCATGCCGAAGGCGTGGATCTCCTGCCGCACACCGTTCGCCTGCACCGCGAAAACGCGGAAGGCCGGGGTGTATCGCAGCTGCGGCACGCGATGGCGCAGCGCCACCTCGAGCCCGACATCGCCGCGCGACAGACCCGCGCGGGTCGCCGCGTCCGGGGACAGGCACAGGCGCAGCGGGAACGCCGACGCATCCGCCGCGCGCACCCGCGACTGCGCGGATGCGCAGGCCGTCGCGACGCACAGCATCGCGACGCACACGGCCGCTGCGCCGAAGGGCAACGACGGCAGACCGGACAAGCGCATGGCGACCTCCGCGTGTTTCGCTGACGCCATCATCGACCGCAGCCGCCGGCCGATGTTGCGCGACACCGGCCGACGGACAGCGACGATTCAGCGGGTCGGATCGGTTCCTACCGCACTCAAGCCACGACGATCTCGATCGAGGCCGGCACCACGCGTGCGCCCGCGCCATCCCGCGCGCCATCGCGCAGGACGGGAATCAGGTGCACCGAGATGCGATCGTCCTTGAGCAGGCCGCGTCCGGCCAGATCGCGCACCGTCGAGGTGAGATCGATCATCGCCGACGGCGGCGCCTTGCCGTGCGCCTCGTGGCCTTCGCCGCTGTCCGGATGCGCGAGGAAACCGATCTCGCCCGCGAAATGCGGATCGGTGTCCGGCGTCTGCGGCGTCAGCGCATCGGCATTGACGAAGACGCGGACCGACGACACGTCCGGGCCGACCTCCATGTCGCGGATCAGCGCGAACACTTCCGCGTCGTCCCTGGCGGCTCCCATCGGCGCCAGCACCTGACTCTTCAACGTGGACGGCATGCGCACGCGTCGCACCAGCGGCGCGCGCAGCGTGGCCGCCTCGGTGTTCGCGGCGGGCAGCACGCGCAGGTTTTCCAGGGTCGTGTCGGCCGACAGCAGCGAGAGCAATCGCGCGTCGCGCGATTCGTCGGGCATCGCGTTGTCCGGCGTCGGCAGTCCCGGATAGGTATAGCCCAGCGCACGGATGTCCTGCAGGTCCCGCGGATAGGCGCCGTAGGTCTGGCCGGTCGGCGTCAGGTAGTTGTCCTTGAAATACATGTTCATCCACAGATTGCGGTCCGTCGGCGACATGTCGTCGGTGTTGCTCCGCCCCAGCGCGTTCCAGTTGGCCCAGATCCGATCGATGTTGCCGTGATGCATCATGAAGATCGGATCGCGCGGCGAACCCGCGCTCGGCATGAAGGCGCCGATGGAGTTGTGGATCAGATTGTGCGGCGTGCCTTCGAGGAATCCCTGCACGCCGCCGCCGCGCACGACCCAGGCCATGTCGAGGCTGTCCTGCTTCGGGTTCTTGCTGGTGCCGAACAGCTGGAAGTTGGTCTGCGAATAGACCTTCTCGTCGAGCACCTTCTGCGACACCCAGGCGTCCGGCAGCGGCCAGTTGGAGGTATTGAGCGTGCGGTTGGGGACGTAGAGCGGATTCGGCTTGCCGTTGTAGGTCGGATCGGTGAAGGCCTGCGGCATCGTGCGATCGACGGTCCAGTCCCAGTACGGCATCGCGAACGCAGTGTGGCCGGTCAGCGCGCGCACCGCACGCTCGTACATCAGCACGAACTCGCGGTGCCACGGCAGGAAGTACCAGTCGCCGTGCGGGCAATAGCGGTAGTTGCCGCCGTAGCGACCGTGCATCAGCGAATACTGCAGCCAGCTGACCGGGTCGTTCTGGTCCTTCGCCAGCATCAGGCCGACGAAATCGCGATAGGCCGCGAGATCGGGATCGTCCAGCGCCATGCCGTGCAAACTGCGCCGCATCACCGGACCGCTTTGCGCGAAGGCGGACAGGCCGCCGACCGTTCCCGAAAACACCGATACGGCACCTGCCGTCAGGCCCGCCTTGAGCAATTCCCTGCGTGTGATCATGACCCTCTCCCATTCGCGCTTGCGTCGCGTGATCGTTCGAGCGCATGGGCCGAGCGGTCGTGATCTGCCGCCGTCCCGGGCGCCCTCCTTGTGAAACACATCCAGGTGAAGCACATCCAGAATCGCAGTGCGGCGCCACGCTGTCGTGGCGCCCTCGCGGCATGGTGCCCCGCTCCCCCGGCGACGGTCGCCTGTCGGATATGACAGGCCCCGTCGCGATCGACACTGTACCTCCAACGGACGGCAGCGGAGAGCTTGTCCGGATCGCCCGGCATCCATGGTGCACCGCAACGCTCAGCCCGGCCACAGCCCCCGGATCGCGGCGATGCCCTGCGCGCCGTGGCTGCGTGCGAGCGCGACGTCGCCGACGGCCATGCCGCCGAGCGCGTAGATCGGCAGCGCCACCTGCTCGCGCAGTTCGACGAACCGCTCCCAGCCGATGCCGGGCGCGCCGGGGTGCGAGGCGGTCGGCAGCACCGGCCCGAGTACCGCGGCATCGCAGCCGATGGACTGCGCGAGGCGCAATTCTTCGAGATCGTGGCAGGACGCGATCACGAGCTGCGTCTTCGGCAGCGGACGCGACGACAGCGTGCGCAATCGCGGCGCGCGCAGATGCACGCCGATGCCGAACGCTTCCGCCATCGCCACGTCATCGTTGATCAGCGCCTCGGCGCCGGTGTCGCGGACATGCGCGAGCGCGCGTTCCACGAGCGTGCGCCAACGCCCCGGATCGCCCACCGCGAATGCGGGCGCGCGCAGTTGCACGCGGCGCACGCCGGCGTCGAGCGCCGCGCGCAGCGCCGCGAGCCAGCGCGCGGCGTCTTCGCCCGGCTCCGGCGTGATCAGGTAGCGATCGGGATCCTGCAATGCCGCGACCACCGGGCGATCGGCGTCGGGCATCGCATAGCTCGCAAGCTTGTGCGACGGTACCCAGACCAGCGCCTGGCCATCGAGGCCTTTCACCGTACCGGTCCAGGCGTCGATGCGGCGCACGTCCAGCCGCAGGCGTTTGTGCGGGTACTGCTGCGGAACCGCGATCACCGGCGTGCCGACGCGCGCCTCGATGCCGAGCTCCTCGCGCAGTTCGCGCACCAGCGCCGCCTCGGGCGTTTCGCCCGGGTCGACCTTGCCGCCGGGAAATTCCCAGAGCCCGGCGAGATCGCGGCCCTCGGTGCGGCGCGCCAGCAGGATGCGATCGCGCGCATCGACGATCACGCCGGCGACGACGTGGATGTGCTTGCCGTTTCGACTTCGGTCGCTGTCGCTCATGTCGGAAAAGACGCCGTGCGTTCGATCGATGCCCGCTGTTGTACCGCCGGACAGGAGCGCGGGCAAGCGCGAAGCGCGCCGCCGGAACGTGCCGCCCGAAAACGGAAACGCCCGCGTGGCCGCGGGCGTTTCGTGGGTCGTGTCGGCGCGCCGGGCGGCTTACGCCAACTGGCCGTGGCAGTGCTTGTACTTCTTGCCGGAACCGCAGGGGCACGGATCGTTGCGCCCGACCTTCGGTACCTCGGACGGATCCTGGTATTCGGGATCGGCGGCTTCCTCGTCGGTCCCGTAGCCGCCCATGTCGGCATGCTGGAACTGCATCTGCCGCGCGACCGCTTCGGCGCGGGCGCGCTCGGCGGCTTCGGCCTGCGCGATCTCGGCCTCGGTGCGGATGCGCACGCGGGCGAGCAGCGACACCACTTCGCGCTTCACCTTCTCCAGCATTTCGCTGAAGAGTTCGAACGCTTCCTTCTTGTATTCCTGCTTCGGCTGCTTCTGCGCATACCCGCGCAGATGGATGCCCTGGCGCAGATAGTCCATGCGGCCGAGGTGCTCCTTCCAGCTCTGATCGAGCACGGTCAGCATGATGTGCTTCTCGAGCATGCGCATGGTCTCGCCGCCGACCGCCACTTCCTTCTCCTCGAACATCCGCGCGACCGCGTCCTGCACGTAGGCGGCGATGCCTTCGGCGTCGATCTCGGTGCGGCTCTTGACGTGATCGGCGACCGGCAACTGCAGGTTGAACTCGGCGGCCAGCTCGGCCTGCAGGCCCTGCAGGTCCCACTGCTCGTCGATCGAACTCGGCGGCACGAAACGCTCGACGAGGTCGGCGACCACGTCGGCGCGGATGCCGTCGATGTTGTCCTTGACGCTCTCGGCTTCCAGCAACTCGTCGCGCTGCCGGTAGATGACCTTGCGCTGGTCGTTGTTAACGTCGTCGAAGTCGAGGAGATTCTTGCGGATGTCGAAGTTGTGGGCTTCGACCTTGCGCTGCGCGCCGGCGATCTGCTTGGTCACCAGCGGGCTTTCGATGATGTCGTCTTCCTTCAGGCCCATCCGCGCCATCATCCGCTGCACCCAGTCGGCCGCGAAGATGCGCATCAGGCTGTCTTCGAGCGACAGGTAGAAGCGCGAAGAACCCGGATCGCCCTGACGGCCGGAACGGCCGCGCAGCTGGTTGTCGATGCGGCGCGATTCGTGGCGTTCGGTGCCGATGATGTGCAGGCCGCCGCTCGCCTTCACCGCGTCGTGGCGCTGCTGCCATTCGGCCTTGACCCGCGCGCGGGTGACTTCGTCCAGCTCGCCGCCGTGCTCGGCCTCGAGCGCGGCCAGCTCGGCTTCCAGCGAACCGCCGAGCACGATGTCGGTGCCGCGGCCGGCCATGTTGGTCGCGATGGTGACCGCGTCCGGACGACCGGCCTGGGCGACGATGTGCGCTTCCCGCTCGTGCTGCTTCGCGTTCAGCACCTCGTGGGTGATGCCCGCGTCCTTGAGCTGCTGCGACAGCATTTCCGAGACTTCGATCGACGTGGTGCCGACCAGCACCGGCTGGCGCTTGGCGTTGGCGTCCTTGATCTCGTTGATCACCGCGCGGTACTTTCCGGCCTTGTTGAGGAACACCGCGTCCGGATGGTCCTTTCGCACCATCGGGCGATGGGTCGGGATCACCACCACTTCCAGCGCGTAGATGTTCTGGAATTCGTAGGCTTCGGTGTCCGCGGTGCCGGTCATGCCCGACAGCTTCTTGTACATGCGGAACAGGTTCTGGAAGGTGATGCTGGCGAGCGTCTGGTTCTCGCGCTGCACCGGCACGCCTTCCTTCGCTTCGACCGCCTGGTGCAGGCCGTCGGACCAGCGGCGGCCCGGCAGGGTGCGGCCGGTGAATTCGTCGACGATCACCACTTCGCCGTCGCGCACGATGTAGTCGACGTCGCGCTGGAACAGCGCGTGCGCGCGCATCGCGGCGTTGAGATGATGCACCACATGGATGTTGTGCGCGGCGTACAGGCCGTCTTCGGCGTCGATGATGCCGCCGCGACGCAGCAGGTCTTCGGCGTGCTCCTGGCCGGCTTCGGACAGATGCACCTGCTTGCTCTTCTCGTCGACCCAGAAATCGCCGACGCCGTCCTCCACTTCCTGCCGCTTGAGCTGCGGGACAACGCGGTTGACCTTGACGTAGAGTTCCGGCGACTCGTCGGCCGGGCCGGAAATGATCAGCGGTGTGCGCGCTTCGTCGATCAGGATCGAGTCGACTTCGTCGACGATCGCGTAATGCAGGCCGCGCTGGTGGCGGTCTTCCTTCGACAGCGCCATGTTGTCGCGCAGGTAATCGAAGCCGAATTCGTTGTTGGTGCCGTAGGTGATGTCCGACCCGTAGGCTGCGGCCTTGTCGCCGTGATTCATGCCCGGATAGACCACGCCCACCGACAGGCCCAGCCAGCTGTAGAGCTTGCCCATCCACGCCGAGTCGCGCTTGGCGAGATAGTCGTTGACGGTGACCACGTGAACGCCCTTGCCTTCGAGGGCATTGAGGTACACCGGCAGGGTCGCGACCAAGGTCTTGCCTTCGCCGGTGCGCATTTCGGCGATCTTGCCGAGGTGCAGCACCATGCCGCCGATCAGC
Organism: Lysobacter hankyongensis; assembly: GCF_039543145.1. Lineage (NCBI taxonomy): Bacteria > Pseudomonadati > Pseudomonadota > Gammaproteobacteria > Lysobacterales > Lysobacteraceae > Lysobacter > Lysobacter hankyongensis. Next base: position 310,093 of record NZ_BAABJE010000017.1, read on the forward strand.
TGGACGTCGTAATGGCGCATCCCCAGCACGCGCTTCGAGGCTTCGCGGCAGACCGCGAACGCTTCGGGCAGGAGTTTGTCGAGCGACTCGCCGTTGGCGATGCGTTCCCTGAACTCGGGCGTTTTCGCCTGGAGCTCGGCGTCTGACAGCGCCTGCATCTGCGGTTCGAGGGCGTTGATCTTCTTGACGATGCCGCCGAGCTGCTTGACGAGACGATCGTTGCGGCTGCCGAAGATACTGGTCAACAGGCGATTGAGCATGGGTTGGGAATGATCGAAAGGGGAATCGGGCGGAGGCCGCCGGTCCGGCGGGCGTCCGCAACAAAAAGGGGCGCAGTGCGCCCCTCCGCAACACGGGATTGTACTTGGTGCCGCCCCGCGGGGGTATCAAGCCCCCCGGCGCGGCAGGTCCCCGCGATCAGCCCTTGCCGGCGGGCTTCGCCGGCTGGACTTCGCCCAGGAACTGGTGCGGATTGACCACCGCGCCGTTTTCCCAGACCTCGAAATGCACGTGCGCGCCGGTCGAGCGACCGGTGGAGCCGGCCTTGGCGATCTCCTGGCCGCGACGGACGAGGTCGCCCACCTGACCGACGAGACGGGAATTGTGCGCGTAGCGGGTGACGTAGCCGTTGCCGTGATCGACCTCGACCACGTTGCCGTAACCGTTGCGGACGCCGGAAAAGGTCACGACGCCATCGGCGACCGACAGCACCGGATCGCCGGTGTTGGCTTCGAAATCGACGCCCTTGTGGTACTGGCTGCCGCCGCCCAGCGGATCGGCGCGATAGCCGAAACCGGAGGTGATATAGCTGTCCGCGATGGGGTGCCCGGTGGGCATCGTGCTCTTGTCGAGCTCACGGTTGAACAGCAGCGCTTCGAGTACCGACAGCTGGCTGCCCGAATGGCGGAGCTGCGCGTCCAGACCGGCGAGGCCCTTGCGCAGTTCTTGGGCCGGCATGTCGCGGACCGGGCCGGCACCACCGACGCCGACCGGCTTGTCGAAATCGAATTCGCCGTCGCCGAGCTGGGCGACACGGGTGAGCCGCTCGCCGAGCGCGTTGAGACGGCTGGCCTCGGCCTGCAGCTCGCCGAGACGCGCGGCGAGCGCGTTCACTTCGCGCTGCGCTTCGAGCCGGGTCGCGGCGAGGCTGTCGCGCTGGGCGACGACCTCCGCCTGAAGACGGACCGATGCCGCATCGCGCAGCCAGACCTGACCGGTGGTTCCGAGCAGCGCACCGGCCATCAGCAGCGCGACGGCGGCATAACCGGGTTTCTCGCGCATCGCGGTGGCGCCGAGCTCGGCGGCGCGGATCGCACGCGGACGCAGCGATTCCCACGCATGCACGGCGGTCGTCTGAACGGCGTGGGCGGCGACGGTGGCGTGACGCTGCGCAATCTGGATGAAGCTGTGTACAGTCATGGGTTCAATGTCTCGTTCGCGACCCATTCCGCCTCCGCCCGGCCGTCCCGCAGGACCGCAGGTCGCCATCGACGCCCTGATGGGCGACGAGGCCAGCGGCCCGGGCGATCACTTTCTTCGCCGGGCGCTGTGGCTGGAAGCGCTGGATCAGCAACTTCGTCCCTGCCTTCCGCCTGCGCTCGCCGCGCATGCGCGGCTTGCGAACGTCGATCGCGGAAGACTCGTTTACCTGGTGGATGCACCGGTCTGGCATGCCCGACTGCGGCTTGCGGCGACCGACATCCTCGACGCGGCCCGTTCCTTCGGGCTGGAAGCAACCGATCTGGTGGTGAAGACCGCGACCGGGCCGCAGGCGATGCGGCCACAACCCCCCGGAACTTCGACTGCCGTCACTGCCCCTCCCCTCTCCGCGGCCGCACGCGAAGCCTTCGCGACCGCGCTCGCACCCCGCGACGACTCGACGCGGGGGGACCCTTCCTGATGTCCGCTCGCCGGTCCTGCCTCCGTTTTGGGGGCGGTCCGACAAGCGCGAAGGGGGCATCGTACCGACCGGGGGATCGGGGCGGGTTAAGAAGCCGGGGCTTTTTCGTTAAGTTTTGGTAAAACGCACGGTCGGGGTTCACGGATCGGGCAATCCGCCCGCCGCGTTCGGACTGTCGGGACCCGGACGATCCGGGTCGAGGGGCTCACGCCAGTTGCGGGGTCCCGAAGACGACCGGGACCGGTTCGTCGCGCTCGAAGACCACTTCTTCCCACGCCGACCGTTCGGCGAGCAGCGCACGGACGAGCTTGTTGTTGAGGGCGTGGCCGGACTTGAAACCCTCGTAGGCACCGAGGATCGGATGCCCGGCGAGATACAGGTCGCCCACCGCATCGAGGATCTTGTGACGGACGAATTCGTCGGCATAGCGCAGGCCGTCGTCGTTGAGCACGCGGAACTCGTCGAGCACGATGGCGTTGTCCATCGAGCCGCCGAGGCCGAGGTTGCGCTCGCGCATGAACTCGAGATCGCGCATGAATCCGAAGGTGCGGGCACGGCTGACTTCGCGGATGTAGTTCTCGGTCGAGAATTCGACCACCGCACGCGAGCGCGAGGCGGGAATCGCCGGATGATCGAATTCCACGGTGAAACCGAGGCGGAAGCCGTCGTAGGGCTCGAAACGGGCGATCTTGTCGCCGTCGCGCACTTCCACGGGCTTGAGGATGCGGATGAAGCGCTTGGGTGCGTTCTGTTCGACGATGCCGGCCGACTGCAGCAGAAACACGAACGGGCCGGATGAGCCGTCCATGATCGGCACTTCGGGCGCGGAGAGATCGACATAGATGTTGTCGACGCCCAGACCGGCGAGCGCGGACATCAGATGCTCCACCGTCATCGCCTTGCCGCCATCGTGCGACAGGCCGGTGCACAGCACGGTTTCGCTGACGTAATCGGCGCGGGCCGCGATCTCGACAACCGGCTGCAGGTCCACGCGGCGGAACACGATGCCGGTGTCGACCGGGGCCGGACGCAGGGTCAGGTACACCTTTTCGCCGCTGTGCAGCCCCACGCCGGTGGCGCGGATGGTGTTCTGGAGGGTGCGTTGCTGGGCCATGTTCGGAGGTCGGACGTGCCGGAAATACCGGTGTTTCAGCGTAATCGGAGGCGAGATTAGCACGCGCGCAGCTGAACCTGAACGGAAGCGACGCACTGTTCCCGCAGCGCAACATGGGTGCATGGCGGCGGGACGGAGAAAGCCTGCCGGGCCCGTGGACCCGGCAGGAAAGTCGTGCTGCGCTGCGCCGGGGACACACCGGCGCGGCGCGATACCGCGTTGGATCGAACGCCTTGCGGATCAATCGGCCTGACGACGCAGGAATGCCGGGTGAGGCGATGCGGTCGCGAGGCACCGCCTCGCGCATCGCCGAACGCCCGCACACGGATGTGCGGGCCGGACGACCCGAAACCCGTCATGCTGCGCCATGGACGGCATCAATCGGCCTGACGACGCAGGAATGCCGGAATATCCAGATAGCTGCTGTCGCTGCCGAAGTCTGCGGCGGGCGGAGTCGAACCGTCGGACACACCGCGGCCCCGCAGGTTGGCGGCGATGCCGGCGCCCGGGGTGAACGCGGCGGGCTCGTCGATCATCATCCCGGTGCTGCCGTCGCGACGGCCCTGGGTGTTGATCAACTGCACCTGCGGACGGCGCGCCGGGGCGAAGCCTTCGTCGCGGTCCTGCGTGCGCACGGCCTGGCGGGCGACGGCGCGGTTCAGGCCGGTGGCGACCACGGTCACCTTCACCTCGTCCTGCATGTCCGGATCGAGCACGGTGCCGATCACGACCGTCGCGTCTTCCGAGGCGAAATTCTCGATCGTGCGGCCCACTTCGTCGAACTCGGCCATGGTGAAGTCCGGGCCAGCGGTGATGTTGACCAGGATGCCGTTGGCGCCCGCCAGGTTGACGTCGTCGAGCAGCGGATTGTTGATCGCGCCTTCGGCGGCGGCCTGCGCACGATCGTCGCCGCGCGCGGTGCCGGTGCCCATCATGGCGAGGCCCATCTCGCTCATCACGGTGCGCACGTCGGCGAAGTCGACGTTGATCAGGCCCGGACGCACGATCAGGTCGGCGATGCCCTGCACCGCGCCCTGCAGCACGTCGTTGGCGGCGCGGAACGCCTGGATCATGGTGGCGTTGCGGCCCAGCACGGTGATCAGCTTCTCGTTCGGAATCGTGATCAGCGAATCGCAGTGCTGCGACAGCTCCTCGATGCCCTTGAGCGCGACCTGCATGCGGCGGCGGCCTTCGAACGGGAACGGCTTGGTGACGACGGCGACGGTCAGGATGCCCATCTCCTTCGCCAGCTGCGCGACGACCGGCGCGGCGCCGGTGCCGGTGCCGCCGCCCATGCCGGCGGTGATGAACACCATGTCGGCGCCCTGCAGCGCATCCATGATGCGTTCGCGGTCTTCCAGCGCGGCCTGGCGACCGACTTCCGGATTCGCGCCCGCGCCCAGGCCCTTGGTGACGTTGCCGCCGAGCTGGAGCTGCAGTTTCGCGCCGCAGTTCTTGATCGCCTGCGAATCGGTGTTCGCGGTGATGAACTCGACGCCTTCGATGCTGCCGTTGACCATGTGCGCCACGGCGTTGCCGCCGCCGCCGCCCACGCCCACGACCTTGATGACCGCATTCGGCGCCATCTTCTCTACCAGTTCGAAATATGCCATTGCCGTGTCCTCGTCTAGTTATATGTGTTGCCGTTGTTGTCTGATCGGTGTTGCCTTGAAACTTTTTTCAGCCGCGTCGACATCCGAAAATCAGGCCAGAATCGCTTTTCCGGCACATGCCTGTGCCGTCGGTACGAGCGGCCTGCTCGAACCGGCGAACGAATCCGGCTTCGCCGGAATCGTTCGCGCGCGAGTTGCGGCTGGAAGCCCAATCCCGCGCATTGATACTTAAAACTCGCCCTTGAACCAGTTCCTGAATTTGTTGAACACGCCGACCGCGCGACCGGCGGGAATCACCGGGCGTCGCGGATGTTCGATCTGGCTGCCCATCAGCAACAGGCCGACGCCGGTGGCGTGGACCGGATTGCCGACGACCTCGCCCAGACCGCTGACGTGCTGCGGGATGCCGACGCGCACCGGCATCTGCAGCATTTCCTCGGCCAGTTCGATCACGCCTTCCATCTTCGAGGCGCCGCCGGTGAGCACCATGCCGGCGCGCACCATTTCCTCGAAGCCGGAACGGCGCAGTTCGGCCTGCACCATCTCGAAGATTTCCTCGTAGCGCCCCTGCACCGCCTGCGCCAGCGCATGCCGCGGCAGCCGCCGCGGCGGGCGATCGCCGACGCTGGGCACCTGGATGCTTTCCTCGGCGGTGGCCAGCTGCGCCAGCGCACACGCGTAGCGGACCTTGATCTGCTCCGCTTCCGGCGTCGGCGTGCGCAGCATGTGCGCGATGTCGTTGGTGACGTGGTCGCCGGCAATCGGCAGCGAAGCGGTGTGGCAGATCGCGCCGTGCACGAACACCGCGATGTCGGTGGTGCCGGCGCCGATATCGACCAGCACCACGCCGAGTTCGCGCTCGTCGCTGGTCAGCACCGCGGTGCTGGACGCCAGCGAGGAGAAGATCAGATCGTCCACCTGCAGGCCGCAGCGCTGCACGCACTTGCTGATGTTCGCCGCCGCCGACTGTGCGCAGACCACGAGATGCGCGTGCACTTCGAGGCGCACGCCGGTCATGCCGACCGGGTTGCGGATGCCTTCCTGCGAGTCGTCGAGCACGTAATCGCGCGGAATCGCGTGCAGGATCTTCTGGTCCGCCGGAATGGCCACGGCCTTCGCCGCCTCCAGCACGCGATCGAGATCCATGTAGCTGACCTCGCCGTCGCGGATCGGCACGATGCCCGGCGAATTGCGGCACTGCACGTGGTTGCCCGAGATCGACGCGTACACCGAGCGGATCTCGCAACCGGCCATCAGTTCGGCTTCTTCGACCGCACGCTGGATCGACTGCACGGTCGATTCGATGTCCACGACCACGCCGCGCTTCAGCCCGCGCGATTCGTGCGTGCCGATGCCGATGACTTCGATGGGGTTGCCCGGCGAATATTCACCGACCAGCGTCACCACCTTCGATGTGCCGATGTCGAGGCCGACGATCAGCGATTTGTCGCCTTTGCGGTTCATGTCTTGTCCTGCACATGCGTCGAGCCGGTGGGCTCGGGGGTAAGCCCCTGCCAGCTGAGCGCAAACCCATTGGTGTAACGAAGATCGGCGCGCTGCAGCGTGCGGTCGTCCTGCGCCGGCAACTGCGGCAGCAGGCGGGCGAACCGCTGCAGCCGCAGCCTGGCGTCGTCGCGGCCGAGCAGCACTTCGGCGCCGTTCGACAGGGTCATCGACCAGCTGCCGCGATCGTCGATCGTCAGCGAGCGCACATCGAGACCGCCGGCAGCGAACATCGCCCGCGCTTCGTTGTACAGACGCACCAGATCGCCGCTGCGCGCTTCCGGTCCATCGAAACGCGGCAGGCCCTTCGGCACGGCCACGCCCTTCGCCGGAATGATCCTGCCGCGCTCGGACAGCAGGCGATCGCGGCCCCACCATGCGAACGGACGGTGTTCGACCACCGTCACCACGAGCTTGTCCGGCCACTGCTTGCGCACTTCCGCGTGTTCGATCCACGGCAACCGCGCCACCGCGCCCTGCGCGTCCTCGAGACGCACGGCGAAGAAACCGCGCTGCGCGTGCGGATAGACGGCCGATACGATCTGCGCGTCGGTGACACGGGTGAGTTGCCCGTTCACCAGCACCGTGCGCAGCGGCCAGCGATCCGCGCCGACCCAGCCGCGGATCACCGCCACCACCGGCAACACCACCAGCGCCAGCGCCAGCAGCCACGCCATCAGTCGCAGGAAGGCGCTCATTCCCTGCGCACCTCAGCATCCGCAAGCGTCTTGTCCGCGAGGGTGTTTTCCAGCACCAGCCAGCACAGGGTTTCGAAATCGATGCCGATCTGGCGTGCGGCCTTCGGCACCAGCGAATGGCTGGTCATGCCCGGCGCGGTATTGATCTCGATGAGCTGCAGGCCGAGGCGGCGATCGCGCATGACGTCGACGCGGCCCCAGCCGCTGCAGGCGGCGGCGCGGAACGCGCGCAGCGCGAGATCGCGGATCGCGGTTTCGTCGTCGCCTTCGAGGCCCGGACAGAGATACTGGGTGTCGTCGGCGATGTACTTGGCGTGATAGTCGTACCACTCGCCCGCCGGCACGATCCGGATCGACGGCAGCGCGAGGTCGCCGAAGATGCCGACGGTGAATTCCTCGCCGATCACCATCTGTTCCATCAGCAACTCGCCCGCATAGCTGGCGGCGAAGGCTTCCGCGGCATCGAGATCGGACTCGGCGAGGATGCGGAAGACGCCGACGCTGGAGCCTTCGCACGACGGTTTGACGAACACCGGCAGGCCCAGCGCGCGCGCGGCCGCGCGCATGTCCGCGCCGGGGCGCAGGCGCTCGAATTTCGGTGTCGGCAGCCCTTCGCTCATCCACACCTGCTTGGTGCGGATCTTGTCCATGCTCAGCGCCGATCCGAGCACGCCCGAACCGGTGTAGGGCACGCCGAGCGCCTCCAGCGCACCCTGCAGCACGCCATCCTCGCCGCCGCCCCTGTTGCCGTGGAGGATGTTGAAGACGCGCTCGTAACGCTTGTCCATGAGCGCGGCGATCAGCGCCGGGATGCCGTCCACCGCATGCGCATCGATGCCGCGCGCGCGCAGCGCGTCGAGCACGTTGCGGCCGGATTCGAGCGAGACTTCGCGCTCGGCGCTGGTGCCGCCCATGAGCACGGCGACGCGGCCGAACACGGCGGGATCCTGGAAACGGGGCTGTGGCGCAGCGGCGGTCACGACGTGGCGTCCTCGGAAAGGCTCTGGGGGAATCCCTGGGTGGCGATCTGCTGCGCGGCAGCGCCGATGTCGCCCGCGCCCATCATCAGCAGCAGGTCGCCGTCGCGCAGCACGTCCGGCAGCACGGAAGAGAGTTCGCCGGCGCTGCCGACCACGACCGGGTCGATGCGGCCGCGCGCGCGGATGCTGCGCGCCAGCGACTTGGCATCGGCGCCCGCGATCGGGGCTTCGCCCGCGGGATAGACCTCGGTCAACACCAGCGCATCGACACTCGACAGGACCGCGGCGAAGTCATCGAACAGATCGCGCGTCCGGCTGTAGCGATGCGGCTGGAACGCGACCACCAGCCGGCGATCCGGCCAACCGCCGCGCGCGGCCTGGAACACCGCTTCGAGTTCCTTGGGGTGATGGCCGTAATCGTCGACCAGCTGCACCTTCGCGCCCTGCGCCGTGCGCGGTTCGGCGAGCAGATTGAAGCGACGGCCGATGCCGGCGAACTTCTCCAGCGCGCGGGCGATGGTGTCCGGCGCGACGCCGAGCTGCCAACCGATGGTCGCGGCGGCGAGCGCGTTCTGCACGTTGTGGCGGCCGGGCAGCGCCAGCGTCACCGGCGTGCGCGAACCGTCGGGCAGGCACAGGGTGAAGCGCATCGCCGGGCCGGCCTGCTCGACGTCTTCGGCGCGCACGTCGGCGTGCGCGGCGAGGCCGTAGGTGACCACGTGTCGCGGCATGTCGGCCGCGAGCGCGGCGACTTCGGCGTCGTCGATGCACAGCACCGCGAGGCCGTAGAACGGAAGCCTATGCAGGAATTCCGAGAACGCCGCCTTCACCCGGGCGAAATCGCCACCGTAGTTCTCGAGGTGATCGGCGTCGATGTTGGTCACGACCGCGATCAGCGGATTCAGGCGCAGGAAGCTGCCATCGCTTTCGTCGGCCTCGGCCACCAGCCATTCGCCGCTGCCCAGGCGCGCATTGGCGCCCGCGGCCAGCAACTGGCCGCCAATGACGAAGGTCGGATCGAGCCCGCCCTCGCCCAGCACGCTCGCGCTGAGCGACGTGGTCGTGGTCTTGCCGTGGGTGCCGGCGATCGCGATGCCGCGACGGAAACGCATCAGTTCGGCCAGCATCTCGGCGCGCGGCACCACCGGGATGCGCTGCGCCTGCGCCTCCATCCATTCGGGGTTGTCGCGCTTGATCGCACTGGACACGACCACGCAGTCGGCGCCGAGCACGTTCGCGGCCGCATGACCGCGGCAGACGGTGGCGCCGAGCGACGCCAGCCGGCGCGTGGTCGCATTGTCGGCGTTGTCCGAGCCGGACACCTGATAACCCAGCGTGCACAGCACTTCCGCGATGCCGCTCATGCCCACGCCGCCGATACCGACGAAGTGCACCCGCGGAAAGGCTTTCGAAACGTCCTTGATGTCGAGCAGTCGACGGATCATGCGCGTGCCTCCTCGAGCACTGCGTCGGCGACGCGTTCGGCGGCGTCGACCCTGGCCAGCGTGCGCGCCGCTTCGGCCATGAACAGGCGTTTCGTCGGATCGATGACGAGATTGCGCAGTTCCATCGCGAGCTTGTCGGCCAGGTCCGCGTCCTGCTTCAGCAGCACACCGGCGCGACGCTGCACGACGTACTGCGCGTTCTTGGTCTGGTGGTCGTCGACCGCGGTGGGCAGGGGCACCAGGATGCTGCCGACGCCCGCGGCGCAGACTTCGGCGATGGTCAGCGCGCCAGCGCGACAGACCACGAGATCGGCCCAGGCATAGGCCGCGGCCATGTCGGCGATGAACGGTTCGACCGACGCCGCGACGCCGGCCTGCGCGTAAGCCGCGACCGCCGCGTCGCGCATCTTCTCGCCGCACTGGTGGCGCACGTCGATGCCCGCGCCCTGCAACTGGCGCAGCGCCTGCGGTACCGCATCGTTCAATGCGCGCGCGCCCTGGCTGCCGCCCAACACCAGCAGGCGCAGACCTTCGTCGCGACCTTCGAAACGCGCGGCCGGCGGCGCGATGGCCGCGATCACGTCGCGCACCGGATTGCCGACGACCGTTTCCTTGCCGGGGAACGCGTCGGGGAAGCCGCAGAGCACGCGGCGCGCGAATGTCGCGAGCACGCGATTGGTCATGCCCGGCGCGCGATTCTGTTCGTGCACCAGCAGCGGAATGCCGGCGAGCACCGACGCGATCCCGCCCGGGCCGGCCGCGAAGCCGCCGAAGCTCACCACCGCGCGCGGCTTGCGCGCGCCCAGCACCTTCGCAGCGGCGCGGATCGCCGCCAGCACGCGCAGCGGCGCGCGCAGCAGCGTGCCCAGGCCCTTGCCGCGCACGCCGGAGATCGCGATCGTCTCGATCTCGATCCCGTGCTGCGGCACCAGTCGCGTTTCCATGCCGCCTTCCGCGCCCAGCCAGACCACCGGCACGCCGCGCGCGCGCAGCGCGGCGGCGACCGCGAGGCCGGGGAAAATGTGTCCGCCGGTGCCGCCGGCGAGGATCATCACCGGCGCGGTGCCATTCGCGATGGCGTTCGGTTCAGCGCTCATGCGCTCCTCCCGAAGGTCGGCTCGACGCGGTCGCGCAGACGGCTGGTGCCACGCACGTTGCCCAGCGTCGGCGCGGTCGTCGTCGGCACCGGCTGCGCGGTGGGCGGCACGCCGCCGGACACCTGCGCCGATTCGCCGCGCAGGCGCGCGACCTGGCGCTCGGCGCGATCGAGTTCGTAGGACACGCGCAGCAGCAGGCCCAGCGCGGCGCAGGTGCCGAGGACGCTCGAACCGCCGGAGGAAATCAGCGGCAGGGTCAGGCCCTTGGTCGGCAGCAGGCCGAGATTCACGCCGATCGACACGAAGCTCTGCAGGCCCAGCGACAGCGCGACGCCGAACGCGCAGTAGCCAGCGAAATGACGGCGCATCTCGACGCATTTCAGGCCGATCCAGAACGCGCGGCCGACCAGCAGCGCGAACAGCGCGATGACCAGGCAGACGCCGACGAAACCCAGCTCCTCGGCGATCACCGCGAGGATGAAGTCGGTATGCGCTTCGGGCAGGTACGACAGCTTCTGCACCGAACCGCCGAGGCCGACGCCGAACCACTCGCCGCGACCGATCGCCATCAGCGCATTGGTCAATTGGTAACCGCTGTCGAACGGATCCGCCCACGGGTCCCAGAACGAGGTGAAGCGCCGCCAGCGATACGGTTCGGCGATCGCGATGATCGCGAGCAGCGGCAGGCCAACCAGCACCGGCCCGAACATCCGCGGCAGATGCACGCCGCCGAGCACCAGCATGCCGGCGGTGATCGCGAGGATCAGCGACAGCGAACCGAAGTCCGGCTGTCTGATCAGCAGCACCACCAGGGCGATGGCGACGCCCAGAGGCTTGAGCATCGCGCGCCAGGTCGCGTTGACTTCGTCGCGGAAGCGCACCAGATAGCTCGCGAGCCACACGACGTACATCACCTTCACCGCTTCCACCGCCTGGAAGCCCATGATTCCGAAGTTCAGCCAGCGGCGCGCGCCGTTCACGGTCTTGCCGATGCCGGGCACGAACACCAGGATCAGCAGCACGAAGCACATCACCAGCAGCAGGCGGTCCTGCTGCTCGATGGTCTTGAGTTCGGTGCGCATCAGCAGACCGGCGAGGGCCACGCCCATCGTCAGGAACATCAGATGTTTGATGAGGAAGTAGTACGGGCCGACATCGAGGCCCTCGCCGATCGCGATCGAACTGGACGCCACCATCACCACGCCGAAACACGCCAGCGCGATCGACGTGCCGAGCAGCCACGGGTCGTAGCGGCCGGGCAACGCGTCGAGACGCGTGGCCTGATGGCCGAGACCGAAGCGCGGAAGGGCGGGCCAGTTCGTCATCAGCGGATCTTCAACGTGGCGAGGCCGACGAGGACGAGGATCACCGAGATGATCCAGAAGCGCACGATCACGCGCGGCTCCGGCCAGCCCTTCAGTTCGAAGTGGTGATGGATCGGCGCCATCCGGAACACGCGCTTGCCGGTGAGCTTGAACGAGACGACCTGGATCATCACCGACAGGGTTTCGATCACGAAGATGCCGCCCATCAGCACCAGCACCAGTTCCTGGCGCACGATCACGGCGATCGTGCCGAGCACGGCACCCAGCGCCAGCGCGCCGATGTCGCCCATGAACACCATCGCCGGATAGGTGTTGAACCACAGGAAGCCGAGCCCGGCGCCGGCGATCGCCGCGCAGATGATCACCAGTTCGCCCGCGCCCGGCACGATCGGGATCTGCAGGTAGGTCGCGAACTTCACGTTGCCGGTGGCGTAGGCGAACACGCCCAGCGCGCAGGCGACGAGCACGGTGGGCATGATCGCGAGACCGTCGAGACCGTCGGTCAGGTTCACCGCGTTGGAGAAGCCCACGATCCAGAAATAGGCGACGCCGACGAAGAAGATCGTGCCGCCGATGCCGACCAGCGGCAGCGCCACGTTCTTGAAGAACGGGATGTACAGGGTCGTGGCCGACTGCGCGTCGGCGGTGAAATACAGGAACAGGCCGGCCGCGAGGCCGAACAGCGACTGCAGCGCGTACTTCGTGCGCGACTTCATGCCGTTGGGATCGCGCTTGACGATCTTGATCCAGTCGTCCCACCAGCCGATCCAGCCGAACGCGACCATCACCGCCAGCACCAGCCAGACATAACGGTTGCGCAGATCGCCCCACAGCAGCACCGACGCGATCACGGTCAGCAGGATCAGCGCACCGCCCATGGTCGGCGTGCCGGCCTTGGAGAAATGCGACTGCGGGCCGTCCTTGCGGATCGGCTGACCGCCCTTGAGCGTGGCGAGACGCGCGATCACCGCCGGCCCCCACCACAGCGACAGCCCGAGCGCGGTCAGCGCCGCGAGGATCCCGCGGAACGTCAGGTAGCCGAACAGCCCGAACAGGCTCTGCAGTTGTTCCAGCCAGCGCGTCAACTCAAGCAGCATGCGTTTCTCCCCCGCCCGCGCGATCGGCATGGACGCCGTCGGCTAGCATGTCTTTCACGATCCTGTCCATCGCGCTGCCGCGCGACCCCTTCACCAGCACGCGCAGCGCGCCGGGGGCCTCCTTTCCGTCGATATCGTTGCGCAGCGCGGCGACGAGCGCGGCGTGGGTGTCGAACACCCGCGCGCCGTCGCCGAACGCGTCGGCCGCCGCGGCGCTGAGCGCGCCGAGCGCGTACAGCCGCGCGATCCCCGAGGCCTTCGCGCGACGCCCCACTTCGGCGTGCAGCGCGGCGGCATCGTCGCCCAGTTCGCGCATGTCGCCGAGCACCAGCCAGGCGTCGCCGCCGGCCGCGGCCAGCGTGTCGATCGCCGCCTTCAGCGAACCGGGGTTCGCGTTGTAGCTGTCGTCGATCAACGTCGCGCCACCCGGCAGGCGATGCAGATTGAGACGACCGGCGACCGGCTGCGCGGCGTTGAGTCCAGCCGCGATCGTCGCCAGCGACACCCCCGCGCCCATCGCCAGCGCGGTCGCGGCCAGCGCGTTGAGCACGTTGTGACGGCCCGGCATCGACAGCGTCACCGGCGCCTCGCCTTCCGGCGTGACCAGGATGAAGCGCGAACCCTCGGCATCGAGCGCGATGTCGCGCGCGGTCACGTCGGCATCGGCCTCGAGGCCGAAGCGGATCAGGCGATGGCCGTGCGCGCGCTCCGCGAAATACGGCGCGAAGGCGTCGTCGGCGTTGATCGCCGCCGCGCCGCCGCTGCGCAGGTCGTCGTAGACCGCGGCCTTGGTGTTGGCGATCTCCAGCAGACTGCCCATGCGTTCGAGATGCGCGGGCGCGACGTTGTTGACCAGAGCCACGTCCGGCGGCGCGATCGCGGTGAGATAGGCGATGTCGCCGGGCTTGCCCGTGCCCATTTCGTACACCGCGAATGCGGCGTCGTCGGGCGTCTCGATCACCGCCAGCGGCATGCCGATCTCGTTGTTGCGGTTGCCGGGCGTCGCGTAGGTCTTGCCGGCGCCCTGCAGGATCGCAGTGATCAGCGTCTTCACGCTGGTCTTGCCGTTGCTGCCGGTGACCGCGACGACCTTGATCGCGCGCTCGCGCTGCAGCGCGGTGGCCAGTTGGGCCAGCGCGAGTTCGGTGTTCGCGACCACGATCTGCGGAATGGCGAGGCCATCGATCTCGCGCGAGACCAACGCGGCACGAGCGCCGAGCGCGGCCGCACGTTCGACGTAATCGTTGCCGTCGAAGTTTTCGCCCTTCAGCGCGACGAACAGCGCCGCGGCGGTATCGGCGGCGTCGAGTTTGCGGGTGTCGGTGACCAGCACGTCAACCTGCAGGTCGACGCCGACGAGGCGGCCGTTGACGGCCCTTGCGATCCGCGCGAGCGAGAGCGGCGTCATGCGCACGCCTCCAGCACCGTCCGCGCGGTGGCGGTGTCGTCGAAGGGATGCTGCACGCCGTCGATCTCCTGATACGGTTCGTGGCCCTTGCCGGCGATCAGCACGATGTCGCCGTCGACCGCCATGCCGATCGCCTGGGCGATGGCCGCGGCGCGATCGCGGCGGATCGCGACCGCATCGGGATGGGCGAAGCCCGCGAGGATGTCGGCGACGATCGCGTCGCCGTTCTCGGTGCGCGGATTGTCGTCGGTCACGATCACCGCGTCGGCATGCGCTTCGGCGATCGCCGCCATCTGCGGGCGCTTGCCGCGATCGCGGTCGCCGCCGCAGCCGAACACGCAGATCACGCGACCCGTGGCATGCGCACGCAGCGCCGACAGCGCCTGTTCCAGCGCATCGGGCGTGTGCGCGTAATCGACGACGACCAGCGGCCGGCCGCGCTCGCCGCCGAGACGGTTCATGCGGCCGTTCACCGGATGCAGCCGCGACAGCACGTCGGCGATGTCCGCCGGCGATTCGCCCAGCGCATGCAGCGTACCGGCCACCGTCAGCAGGTTGTCGACGTAGAACCGGCCGAGCAGCGGGGAACGCACCGGATGGCGCGCATCGCCGATGCGCAGCGCGAAGCGGATGCCGGCGATATCGAGCGCGATGTCTTCGGCGCGCACCGCGGCGGCGGCATGTCCGCGCGAACTGACGCCGACCGCGCGCACCGATGCCGGCAGCGCACCGTGCACGCGCTCGCCGAAGGCGTCGTCGAGATTGATCACCGCCGCGTCCAGCCCGGGCCATGCGAACAGCTTCGCCTTGGCCGCGCCATACGCATCCATGGTGCCGTGGTAGTCGAGATGATCGCGGGTGAGATTGGTGAACGCACCGACCCGGAAATGCACGCCGTCGACGCGGCCCTGATCGAGCGCGTGCGAGCTGACTTCCATCGCCACCGCTTCGGCGCCCTGGTCGCGCAGATGCGCGAGCAGCGCGTGGAGTTGCAGCACCAGCGGCGTGGTAAAGCCGGTCGGCACCGCCTCGCCGTACAGCCCGGCGCCGAGCGTGCCGATGGTGCCGGCGCGACAACCGCGCAGCGTCCACGCCTGCGCCAGCATTTGCACCGTCGACGTTTTGCCGTTGGTGCCGGTGACGCCGACCGTGGTCATCGCGCGGGTCGGTGCGCCGTGGAAGGCGTCGGCCATCGCACCGAGACGCGCGCGCAGGCCGGGCACCGCGATCATCGGCACCGCAGTCATGTGAGCGGTGGCCGATGCGCTCGCTGCGAATTCGTCGGGCAGCGGCGGTTCGAACAGGATCGCGGACGCGCCGGCGGCCTCGGCCTGGGCGACGAATTTCAGGCCGTGCGCACCGAAGCCGGCGATCGCGACGAAGGCGTCGCCCGCACGGATCGCGCGACTGTCCTGCACCAGCCCGGAGATCTGCAGGTCCTGCGGCACGCCGGCGACATCCGGCAGGAGTTCGGCGAGACGCATGCGCCGGCTCATCGCGAACCTCCCGCGGGCGGCAGCGCATCGAGGGCGACCGGCGGCGCGGCGACCGTGGGCATCGCCGCGGGCACGGCGGCGCGCGGCATGGCGACCGTCGCGCCCGCCTGACGGCTGCGCCTAGCATCGGCGGCGGCCTGCGCCGCGAGCCAGGTGTCGATGTCGTCCGGCGGCACGTCCATCAGGCGCAGCGCGCCTTCCATCACGTTGCGGAACACCGGCGCGGAGACCAGACCGCCGGTGTAGCCGAGCGTGGGGTCCGGATCCTTCAGCACCACGACCATCGAGAAGCGCGGGTTGTCCACCGGCACCAGACCAGCGAAGAACGCGTTGTAGCGCCGCGAATAGCCGCCGTTGTAGGAAATGCGCGCGGTGCCGGTCTTGCCGGCGACGTGATAACCGAGGATCGCGGCCTGGGTCGCGGTGCCGCCCGGTTCGGTCACGGTCTGCATCATCCGCAGCACTTCGTTCGCGATCTTCGGATCCAGCACCTGCGCGCTTTCGCCGGCTTCGCCCTTGATGAAGGTCGGCACCACCGCGCGCCCGCCGTTGCCCAGCGTGGCGTAGACGCGCGCGATCTGCAGCGGCGTCGCGTTCATGCCGTAGCCGTAGGACATCGTCTGCTTGGTGGTGCCGCTCCAGAATTCCGGCTTCGGCAGATTGCCCGGGCTTTCGCCCGGAAAACCGCTGCCGGTGACGCGACCGTAGCCGAAGCGGCTGAGAAAACCGTGGAACTGCGCCTTTTCGAGGCGCTGCACGATCTTGGCCGAACCGACGTTGGAACTCTTGCGGATCACGCCGGTGGTATCGAGCACGCCGTAGTTGTGGGTGTCGGTGGTCCGCCAACGACCGTTGGGCATCCAGCCGGGGTTGGTGTCGAAGACCGACTGCGGCGTGATGACGCCGGATTCCAGCGCCGCCGCCACGGTCAGCGGCTTCATGGTCGATCCGGGCTCGATCACGTCGGTCACCGCGCGGTTGCGATGCGCATCGCGGTTGCCCACGCTCACCGCGTTGGGATTGAACGACGGCAGGTTGGCCATCGCCAGCACTTCGCCGGTCGCGACGTCGAGCACCACGACCGAACCGCTGACGGCGCGGGTTTCCTGCAGCGCGCGCTTCAGCTCGCGATAGGCCAGGAACTGGATCCGGCGATCGATGGTGAGGGTGATGTTCTGCCCCGGCTCGGCCGGGCGGATCAGGTCGACTTCCTCGACGATCCGGCCTCGGTTGTCGCGGATCACGCGCTTCGCGCCGGGACGGCCCGCCAGCGTCTCGTCGAACGCCAGTTCCAGGCCTTCCTGGCCACGATCGTCGATGTTGGTGAAGCCGAGCACATGCGCGATCGCCTCGCCCTGCGGATAGAAGCGGCGATATTCGCGCTGCGAGGACACGCCCGGCACGTTCAGCGCCAGAATCCGGCGTGCCTCGGCCGGATTGATGCGGCGCTTGAGATACACGAACTCCTTGTCGGCGCGCTGGGTCAGCTTGCGGGCGAGCGTCTCGGCGTCGACGCCCAGCGCCGCCGCCAGCTGCGGTACGCGGTTCGGATACTTCAGCAGTTCCTTCGGATTGGCAGTGATCGATTCCACCGGCGTCGACACCGCCAGCGGCTCGCCGTTGCGATCGGTGATCATGCCGCGGCTGGTCGGAATCTCGATCTCGCGCAGGAAGCGTTCGTCGCCCTGCTTCTGGTAGAACTCGTTGCGCACCAGCTGCAGATCGACCGCGCGCGCCACCAGCGCCAGCGCGCACACGCCGAGCGCGCCGGAGACCAGCATCAGCCGGCCGCGCAGGTTGAACTGCGCGCGCGCCCGCGAGCCCGGGCTGCGGCGATCGTTGCCGCGCTTGCGCCAGTCGGCCAAACGTTCGAGGAGTCGACTCATGGGCGCAGCACCACGATATCGCCCGGCTCCGGCGTCTTCATGCCGAGACGCTCGCGCGCGACCTTGTCGATGCGGTTGCTTTCCGCCCAGGTCGCCTGCTCCAACTGCAGCCGGCTGAATTCGATGTTGAGCGCGTCGCGCGCCTTCTCCAGCCGCGACAGCTCGATGAACAACTGGCGATGGCGATAGCGGGCATGGACCACACCGATCGCGGAGACCAGCGATGCCAGCACCAGCACGGCGACGATCACGCGCAGGCTCATGCGTCACCGCCGATCTTTTCGGCCACGCGCAGCACGGCGCTGCGCGCGCGCGGGTTGGCGGCGGTCTCCTCTTCGGTCGCCTTCTGCGCGTCGCCGATCATGCGCAGCGTCGGCGTGAACGCGATCTCGACCGGCATGCGGCGATTGGTCGGCGGCGCCTTGGCGCGCGCGGCGATGAAACGCTTGACGATGCGGTCTTCCAGCGAATGGAAGCTGATCACCGCGAGCCGGCCGCCGGGCTTCAGCGCCGCGTAGGCGGCGTCGAGCCCGCGTTCGAGGTCGTCGAGTTCGCGGTTGATGAAGATGCGGATCGCCTGGAAGCTGCGGGTTGCGGGATGGATCTTCTGCGCGCCGCGCGGCACTACCGAGGCGATCAGTTCGGCCAACTGCGCCGTCCGGGTCAGCGGTTCGGCGCCGCGACGGGCGACGATCGCGCGGG
The DNA here is from genome assembly GCF_039543145.1 of Lysobacter hankyongensis. Taxonomy (NCBI): domain Bacteria; kingdom Pseudomonadati; phylum Pseudomonadota; class Gammaproteobacteria; order Lysobacterales; family Lysobacteraceae; genus Lysobacter; species Lysobacter hankyongensis. Next base: position 328,357 of record NZ_BAABJE010000017.1, read on the forward strand.
CGATGCGCCGGCTCTGCTTTTCTTCGCCCCAGGTCCACAGCACATCGGCGATCTCGCGCTCGTCGGCGCGCGCCAGCCACTGCGCCGCGCTTTCGCCGGACTCCGGGTCCATGCGCATGTCCAGCGGGCCGTCCTTGCCGAAACTGAAGCCGCGCTCGGCCACGTCCAGCTGCGGCGAGGACACACCGAGGTCGAAGAGGATGCCGTCGAGGCCCTGCTGCGCCAGATCCCAGTGCGCGAGATCGATGAAACTGCCGCGATGGATCGCGACGCGCGCGTCCGCGCCGAACTCGCGTTCGGCGACGCGGATCGCTTCGGGATCCTTGTCCATCAGCAGCAATCGGCCTCCGTCGTTCAGGCGTTCCAGCACGCCACGGGCATGACCGCCACGCCCGAAGGTGCCATCGAGATACGTTCCATCCTTCCGAATCCGCAGCCCGTCCATGACCTGCACGAACATCACCGGCAAATGCAGCACTGGCGAATGCAGCACCGGCAGGTGGGCGGGCACCGGACCCGCGCCACCCGCGGTCACAGCTGCAGATCGAGCATCGCCTCGCCGAGATCCGCATCGCTCAGCGTCATGCGGATCTGCGCGTGGTGCGCCTGCTCGCTCCACAATTCGAACTTGTCGCCCATGCCCAGCAGCACGGCGCGCTTGTCGATGCCCACCGCGCTGCGGTGGCTCGCCGGAACGCCGATGCGGCCGCTGCCGTCGGGTTCGACGAACGTGGCCGCACCCACCAGCTTCAGCTGCAGACTGCGGCTGACGCTCTTGGTGCGCGGCAACGCGTTGACCTGGTCCCGCACCTTCTCCCAGACCGGCTGGGGGTAGAGGTAGAGCGAACCGGCTTCGAACGGGTTGTAGGTGATGACCAGCCGGCTCTCGCACACCCGCGCGATCAAGTCCCGATAGCTGGTCGGGATCGCCAGCCGGCCCTTGTCGTCGATCGTGATGGCGGTCTCACCTTGAAACACGTTGCCTGCCCGGTTGTGCCCGTCTTCAGCGGGCTTGGTCAACTCGGAAAAACCACTAATTGCCCGGTTTTCCCACGAGTCGCCACATTAGGAGCGGCGCACAGGGTTGTCAACAACTTTATGCACCGAATTTCACTAGGCGCGTCAATGACTTGCGGCAATGTTCACAGAATAGTTCAAGGTTTATCCACAACCCTCTGTTTCGTCTCAAATTTTGAGATTTCAGCCCTTGAACGACCCGGGCCCGGGCTCCGCAAGGACGCTTCAGGTGTGCCTGGGGCGCTCGCGCATGAAATTCAACCGACTGGTTGACAATTGATGAAGCACCCACGATATTCAACCACATGATTGAATATCAGCCGCAGCATCTCGACCGGGTCTTCCAGGCCCTCGCCGACCCGACACGCCGGGCGATGCTGGCCGACCTCAGCCAGGGGGAACGCAGCGTGGGCGAGCTGGCCGCCCCGCACCGGATCAGCCTGGCGGCGGCCTCGAAGCACATCAAAACCCTGGAACGCGCCGGCCTGGTGAAGCGCACGGTCTCGGGCCGCACGCACCGCTGCGCGCTCGACGCCGCCCCGCTGGCCGACGCCGATGCCTGGCTGCGTCGCTACGCCGCGTTCTGGAACACCCGCCTCGATGCCCTTCAGGCATTGCTGGCCGCCGATGCGAACCTGCCCGCCACGACCGACAAGGAGTTTCCGCGATGAACGACCATGGCACCCTGATCGCCGACGATACGATCCGTTTCGAACGTCTGCTGCCGGGTCCGATCGAACGCGTCTGGGCCTTCCTCACCGAATCCGACAAGCGGGCGCAGTGGCTGGCCGCAGGCCCGATGGCGTCGGACGCCGGCGGGGATGTCGCCCTGCATTTCCGCAACGCGGAACTCGCCGAAGGCGACGACCCCGCGCCGGAGAAGTATCGCGATTACGAGAACACCGGCAGCATGTTCGGCCGGATCACCCGCTGCGAGCCACCGCACCGGCTGAGTTACACGTGGACGGATCTGCCCGGCGAGATCGAGGAAGAGGATTCCGAAGTGAGCTTCGAACTCACCGCCGAGGGCGACAAGGTCCGCCTCGTGCTCATCCATCGCCGCCTGCAGGCGCACGAACTGCTCAGCGTCGCCGGCGGCTGGCATACGCATCTGGGCATTCTCGAAGACCGGCTTGCCGGCCGCGCCCCACGCCCGTTCTGGCGCACGCACACGCAGCTGGAAGCGGAATACGCCGAGAAACTCGGCCTCGATTAATCCGGCCGCGGAGCACACGGGCCCGCGGCATCGTCTCCCTCTGGATTTGCGCCCGTGAGGCCGTGCGGCGCGCCGCGAAGAACGTCTGGCCCGGAAGTCCCGGGCCAGACGTTGAAGAATCAAGGCAGAGCCGATCGATAAGCCGGGTTCTGTCGTGGACAGTCATTCCTCTAGGCGCATCGTCGCCGATACGCTCAAGCAACCTACCCGGAGCGCACGGGCCGCGGCATCGTCTCCCTCTGGACTTGCGCCCGTGAGGCCGTGCGGCGCACCGCGAA
>NZ_BAABJE010000018.1:0-137074 GCF_039543145.1 Lysobacter hankyongensis
GGGGAGCTCCTTCGGTGGGAACTCTACTTCCAAATGGATCGAATTAACGAGGACGCTTCACTTGTTCTCTGCTTTGATTCGTGGGTGTCCTTGTTCTCTGCTTCTGACTTGCGGTCTGATCGAGGCTTTGGATGTCGATGACGCGGAATGTTCGTCTTCTGTTGGGCACGGTGTCCGCGATCGGCTTCGTCGCCGCGTTGCTGGTGCATCTTGCCGCGCTGCGCGGCGTGAATGTTGCCGCCCGGATTCCTGCGATTTGGCTGTTGCATCTGGGCATCTTCGCGATTCTCGTTCCGCTCGTTTTCCTGCTGCGGCGCGATTTCGGCGCTCGCACGTCCCTGCTGCGGATCGCGAAGGTGTTGCCGCTGCCGGCGGCGATCCTGGGGGGCGTGATGCTTGCCTATGCGATCGTCAACTTCATGTTGTTCATCCAGGCCACGGAAGGCGGCAGCCCGGTGATGCGGGACGGGGCATATTTTCTGATGGATCACGCCAGGGTCGTGCGTGAAATCACGTCGGCCGAGTACACCGCCTTCAGGGCGAACGAGGTGCGCGGGTTTTCCGGGCATTGGCTGTTTTTCTACTATGTCTCGACGATCTGTTGTTTTTTTCTGGAAACCCGGGAAGTCATCATCGTGAGCGGCGCGGCTGCGCAATGAACGCTACCAGGGGCTGGCGCGCGTCGCTCGAACTGCCGAATCGCCGTGCGGTCAGTCCATCATCGCGCTGTCCCATGGCAAAATCGTGCCTGCGCGCGTTCACCGGAAGCCGACGATGTCAGACACCAACACCCTGCGGGCCGAATTCAATCCGCTGGTCCGTCCGTACATGGTGCTGTACGTGGCCTGGATCCTGCTGCTGACGATCGTCCTGAGCCCGCTGATCGTGATCTGGGTGTTGGGTTTGGGCCAGTGGTGGGCGGGACACTATTACCGCAAGCTGCGGTGCGAGCTCGACGACCGCCACCTCAATTTCCGCAAGGGCATCCTGTTCCAGGTCGAGAAGACGATTCCGCTGGACAACATCCAGGACGTCACTTTCATCGAAGGGCCGCTGATGCGCCAGTTCAATCTGAGCATCCTGCGGATCGAAACCGCGGGGCAGAGTCCGGGGCAGGCGCACAACATGCAGCTGGTCGGCATCGTCGATGCGCATCGGGTGCGCGACGAGATCCTGCGCCGCCGCGAACTGCTGCGCAGGCAGTCGCCGGTCGCCAGCGTCGCGGAGGGCGACGACCGGCAATTGCAGGCCCTGCATGCGATCCGCGAGCGGCTGGACGAGATCGCTGTGCTGCTGCGCGATCGCGGCAACGCCTGAGCGACGTCGTCGCTCCGAAGCCGGTAGCGTTCTGTCCCGGGCCCATGCTCCCGCATTGACGGATCACGGCCATTGTCACCGGCATGCCTGGAAATGATACGAGCCTGCCACCGATCCCGACCCGGCGATCGGCCGGAAGGCGTTATGCTTCAACGACAAGGATGAAGGGGAAGATTGATGCGCAAGGTTCGCGGGATCGTGTTCGTCATGATGGATCTGCTTGCCGTCGGCCTTGCCGCAGCCCATAACATCAATCCTCTGCAAAACAAGTATGGGCAGGATTCCGGGATGCCGCTGGGCAGAGTCGCAGAGCCGGTGCACGAGGAGATCACCCAATTGGCGCGCGCCTGTATGCAGGCGCATCCCGGACCGGTGCATACGCCATTGATCTGCGCCGATGACACCGAGCGATCGATCGAGCCCAGGGGCAACAAATATGACTCCCTGGTTCGCGGCGTATGGTGGAACGACGATCCGAACCAATTGCTTTTCGCGCTGCGACAGGGCCGATTCCTGTCCTGGATGCACGATGCGCGGCTGATCGCGACCACAGGGCGGAACTGGCAAGGGAAGCCGGCGGCGATCGGGTCTGATTACTACCTCACCTATCGCAGTCACTACGGCGACCTTCAGTTCCTGCATGCCATGGCATCGGGCGATGGAGAGCCTGCAGCCACGACGCGGCATCGCGCGCTGCTCTGGGCCGAGTTCGCCTATCTGGTGGCCACCGGACGACTCGATCCGGAAACCAAGATGGACCGCATCTCGCCTGTGGAGCTGAGGGACTACTTCGAGGAGCAATCGGGCTGGACCATCAATTTCCTTTTCGCGTACCACTACCAGCTCAAGGGAGACGCGCACAAGCGGATGATGGCGGCCGGATCCTTGTTGCACATGGTGCAGGACTCTTATTCTGCCGCGCATGCACAGCGGTTCTTCGAACCGACGGCGGAATGTCCGAACGGCGGCATCGTGCAGTTCCATTCCTACACATGCCAAGACCCGAGTGCGCACAAGCGCGAGGATCTGAGGAGCGCTTGGCTGCAGCGCGGATTCACGCCGACGCAGGATCCCGTGAACGTGAGTGCCACCCTGCTCGGCTACATTCGACAGGATGCGGATTGGAACATCGTCAGGGACTACCTCGAAGGGACGGTGTTTTGTTTGGCGGAAGATGCCCGCAATGCGAGCCCGGGCGACTACGCGATGGCCGCGGAATCGGTTCGCCTGCCCGCGAAATGCAAACACTGAAGTCGTACCGGAATTCGGAGCGAACATGCGCATGACGATCCCCAGAAGCATCACCATCGCCATCGTCGCGGCGACGATGTGCATCCCGCTGTCGGCGCCGGCCGGGAGCATCCTCGGCGGATGTCGGTTCGATACGACCACCCTGCGTTTTGCCGGAACGCCGGAGGCGCAGACGGTCTGCCTGCTTCGTAAAGTGAAACCGAAGGGGAGCGGTGCCGTGGTGCAGCCCATTCCACCATGGCTGCTGGCCCGTGTTGGCAAGCCCATCGATCTGGAGGTCGTGCAGGTCCAACGGTATCTGGATCGGAACGCGATCGGCAGCGCGGACCTCGGCGGCCCTTTGGCCTCGGGAGACGCGTCGACGCGACGATATTTCGTCATTCATGACACCAGTTCGCCGGAGTTGCCGAACGCATCCGCATTCCCTGTCGAGATCGATCTGCCGGGGCACTGGACGAACCGGCTGACGGGATGGGACGGCCTGTCGAACAAGGTCAACCTCATCATCAGTCGGGACGGACGTTCGCGAACGTTCCTGGACTGGGCTGCCGATCGGCCCAGGAGCGCCACCAAGGTCGAGGTGCAGTTCAATGCTGCGCGTCGGGTTTTTGTCCATGTCGAAAATATCCAGGTCCGGATGAAACCACCGGGAAGCTGGGCTTGGCGTGCCCCCGATCCCGGTTTCGGGGCGGCTCAGACGCAACGGCTTGCGTTGGCGTATATCGTCGCGAGCCTCAGGGCCGGCCGCTGGCTGATTCCCGCGTATCACTTCAATATCGACGAGGGAATTCCCGACGGGCACGATGATCCCCAGAACGTGGATCTCGCCGATTGGGTGTCACGGGCCGAACAAATCGAACGCCAGATCCGCGAATGACGGGAAAGCCGCGGGACCCAACCCGCGCAGCCATCGATTTGCCGGAGGCGTACCGACGTTGGGAGATTCGGACCGATCGCATTCCCGCCGATCGTGTCCGCGCCTGTGATCCCCGTGACCTCCTGTGCTAGCGTTGCCCAAGTCTGCGGGGAGGAAACGCGCATGCGGCAGCACAGGTCCGGTCCGGGGCGCCTTCGGCCGTTCGCAGCGTCTCTCGCCGCGCTGTTGTTGTCCGCCTGCGCCGCTCTGCAGCCCGCGCGCAATCCGCCGGCCGCGCCCGCGGTCGATCGCGCGGCGCAGTATCGGGTGCAGAACATGGCGCGCGGCGAGGGCAATTCAGACACGCTGCTGCTGAGCCTGACCTTCTCCGGCGGCGGCATGCGTTCGGCCGCGGCCTCGTATCACCTGCTGGATGCGTTGCGGCAGCAGCCGGTGCGCATCGACGGCCGCGACACCACGTTGCTGCAGGAGGTCGATTTCATTTCCGCGATCTCCGGCGGCAGTTTCACCGCGGCCTACTACGCGCTGCATCGAGAACGTTTTTTCGAGGACTACCCGACGCGCGTGCTGCGGCGCGACCTGCAGGGCGAAGTGCTGGGCGCGGTGCTGCGGCCGCGGCGCGCGTGGGCGCTGTCGAGCCCGTTCTTCGGCCGTGGCGATCATCTGGCCGCCGTGCTCGACGACACGCTGTTCGCCGGGGCGACCTTCGCCGACATGCCGCGCGAGCGGCCGTTCGTGCGCATCGGCGCCACCGACATGCTCGACGGCCGCCGGGTGGAATTCACCCAGGAGAATTTCGACGATCTGTGCAGCGATCTCGCGCCGGTGCCGGTGGCGCGCGCGGTCGCCGCGTCGGCGGCGGTGCCCGGCATCTTCAGCCCGGTCAACGTGGCCGATTACAGCGATACCGGCCAGTGTCCCGACAGCGTCGAGCCGCGGCGCTATCGGCATCTGATCGATGGCGGGGTTGCCGACAACCTCGGCATCACCGGGCCATTGCAGGCCATCGGTCGTTACAACGGGCTGGTGAACACGCTGCGCCGCTTCGGATATCGCGGCATCCGCAGTTACGCGATCGTGGTGCTCAACGTCGAAAGCAATCCTTCCGATCCGCGGGACGGCGAGCCTCGGGTGCCGGGCCTGTGGCGCACGGTCAACGCCGCGATCAACGGCAACATGCGCATGGATTCGGAAGAACTCGCAGCCACGCTGCGCCAGCGCATCGTGCAGTGGCAGGACCAGATCGCGCGCGATCCGGATGCGGTGCGCAGCGGCGTGTTCGCGACCTCGCAGCCGCGCGTGTTCCTGATCGAGATCGGTTTCGACAAGATCGCCGATCCGGTGTTGCGGCGGCGCCTGCAGTCGATGCCCACCGCGCTGCGGCTCGGCGAGGAGGACGAGGCCCTGATCGCGCGCTTCGTCCGCGATGCGCTGCGCGAGTCGGTCGAATATCAGGCCTTCCTGCGCGCGCTGGCCGAGGAGGATGCGGCGTTCGCGGCGCGTGGCGACGTTGCGGTGCCGGTGGCGGATGCGGCGGACGAAGCGTCGCGGCGCCGCGCGCTGCAACAAGCCTATGATGCGGCGGCGGGCGCACGGCCCGCCGATGCCGCGCAGTCACCGGAGCGCGATCCCGCGCCCCGGTGAGCGCCGATCCCCGTCGGGGTCAGCGCCTCTGCCTCAGCCCACCAGCAGCCGGTTCATCCGCGCGATGAACGCCGCCGGGTCGTCCAGGGTGCCGCCTTCGGCCAGCGTCGCCTGTTCGAACAGCAGCGCGGCGTAATCGGCGACGCGGGCGTCGTCGTCCTGCGCGGCCGCGACGCGTTTCAGCAGCGCGTGTTCCGGGTTGATCTCGAGGATCGGCGCGGAGGCCGGCGCGTCCTGTCCCAGCGATTTCATCAGCTGCTGCATCTGCAGCGACATCTCGTATTCGTCCAGCACCAGGCAGGCGGCGGAATCGACCAGACGGTTGGAGACGCGCACGTCCTTCACTCGGTCGCCCAGCGCGGTCTTCAGCGTTTCCACCAGCGGCGCCGCGGCCTTCGCGGTTTCTTCCTGCTTCGCCTTGTCCTCGGCGCTGCCGAGCTTGTCGAGGTCGATCTCGCCCTTGGCCACGTTGCGCAGGCGCTTGCCGGCGTATTCGTGCAGGTAGCCCGACATCCAGTCGTCGATGCGTTCGTGCATCAGGATCACTTCGACCCCGCGCGCCTTCAGCGCTTCGAGCTTGGGATGGTTGCGCGCCGCGTTCCAGCCGTCGGCGGTGAGGTAGTAGATCTCGTCCTGCAGGCCGGTCATGCGGCCGATGTAGTCGTCGAGGCTGGCGCGCTCGTCGGCGCTTGCGCTGCGCGTGGTCGGGAAACGCAGCAGCTTGAGCACGCGTTCGCGATTGGCGCCGTCTTCCACCACGCCTTCCTTCAGGGTGGCGCCGAAGGCGTTCCAGAACGTCGTGTACTGCTCGGGCTCGTCGCGCGCGATCTTCTCCAGCTGGTCGAGCACGCGCTTGGTCAGCGCGCCCTTGATGCGTTCGACCTGGCGGCTTTCCTGCAGCAGTTCGCGGCTCACGTTCAGCGGCAGGTCGTCGGAGTCGACCACGCCGCGCACGAAGCGCAGATACGCCGGCAGCATCTGTTCGGCGGCGTCCATGATGAAGACGCGCTTCACGTACAGCTTCAGGCCCTTGCGTTCGTCGCGCCCGGCCTGGAAATCGAACGGCGCGTGCGCCGGCAGGTACAGCAGCGAGGTGAAGTTCTGGTTGCCTTCCACGCGGTTGTGGGTCCACGCCAGCGGGTCGGCGAAATCATGCGAGACGTGCTTGTAGAAGGCCTTGTAATCGTCGTCGCTCAGGTCGCTCTTCGATCGCGTCCACAGCGCCGAGGCCTGGTTGACGGTTTCGAGCGCGGGTGCCGCGGCCTCTTCGCCGTCTTCGCCGTCTTCGCCGTCATTGGCCTTCGGGGCCGGCGCGGCCATGCGGATCGGGAACGCGACGTGGTCGGAGTAGGTGCGCACCAGCGAGCGCAGCTTCCAGTCCTGCAGATAGTCGCCGGCGTCCTCGCGCAGATGCAGGCGCAGCGCGGTGCCGCGCGGCGTGTCGGCGGGCGCGGCTTCGAGGCTGAACTGGCCGTCGCCGTTCGAGCGCCAGATCCAGGCGTCATCGTGGCCGGCGCGGCGGCTGGTCACGTCGATGCGGTCGGCGACGATGAAGGCGGAATAGAAGCCGACGCCGAACTGGCCGATCAACTGCGCATCGATGCTTTCGCCGGACGCGCGCTGGCCGGCGGCGAGGCTGTCGAGGAAGCGCCGGGTGCCCGAATGCGCCACGGTGCCGAGGTTCTGCATCAGCTCCTCGCGCGACATGCCGATGCCGTTGTCGCGGATCGTCAGCGTGCGTGCGTCGGCGTCCAGCAGCAGGTCGATGGTGAGTTCGCCGCCGTCGGCCAGCAGCGCCGGCGCGGCGATGGCTTCGAAGCGCAGCTTCTCGCAGGCGTCGGAAGCGTTGGACACCAGCTCGCGCAGGAAGATGTCCTTGTTGGAATACAGCGAGTGGATGACCAGTTGCAGCACCTGCTGCACGTCGGCCTGGAAGGCGTGGGTCTCGACCTGGGCGCCGCTTTCGGGCGCGGTGGGGGTGTCGGTGCTCATCCGGTAGCTCCTGGGGATGCCGTTGAAACGAAGGGATGCGCCGGAATTGGGCGCGATCTCCGGGGTTTCAAGGGCGCGGCCCGGCGGCGGCGGCCGGGTGCGGGTGGGTCCGCGCCCGCCACCGCCGTCGTCGCCGCTCAGGGCGCCGCCGGCTGCACCGTGTAACCGACGATGAGGTAGGCGTCCTCCAGCGCGTCGGGGTCGAAGTCGGCGAAATCGCCGCCGACTTCACGGAACCGCAGCCGCCAGTCGGTTCCGGTGGCGCCCAGCACGGTCGGGCCGAATCCCACGGCGGCGCTGTCGCCGTAGCGCGACAGCGGATCGTCGGGATCGAGCGCGAGCGCCGAGGTCGCGGCGGCGGCGAGCGGCGGCGCGCCGAACTCGACCTCGAAGTCGGGTCCGGCCCCGCCCGCGGCGGGCGGGTATTCGGCCATCAGCTGCACGTTGCGCAGTTTCACCAGGCGCTCGTCGCCGCCCGGGAAGCGGCTGCGATCCAGATGCAGCAGCAGTTCCGGCACCGCGCCGGGGGCGGGGTTGCGGAAGGCGGCCCAGCTCGACGCGAAGTCGGAGGACACCCGGAACACGCGCCGCATCTCCAGCCGGCTCTGCGCCGCGACCAGCTGATTGCGCAGATGGGCGACGCTCGCGGCCTTGAACGCGCCGCCTTCCTCGCGTGCGGTGTAGCGCAGGTGCAGGATCACGTCGGCGATGCTGTCGTAATCGAAGGCGCGCAGGGTTTCGTCCTCGACCAGTTCGATCGACCAGCGGCTGATCGCGCCGGCGCCTTCGAACGGCAGGAAACGGTCGTCCTTCAGCGCCAGCTCGAACATCCCCGAGTCGTTCTGCCCGCTGCTGGTGGCGATGGCCGAGACCGGCACCTGTTCGACCCGGAAGCGCGGATCGTCCAGCGGCGTGCCGTCGGCCTGCATCCGCCGCGGATAGCCGGCGGCACCGCCCGGCAGCCGGGTGTCGACGCGGATCGCGTTGTCGAGCAGCCGCAGGGTGCAGGCGATGGTGGTGTTCGCGCCGGCGACGCAGGGAATGGAGATCGCGGCCGATTTGATCAGGCGGAAGTAGTGGCCGGGGAAGTCGAGGTCGAAGAGTTCTTCGCCGAGATCCAGTTCGCAGCGACCGGTGCGCCGCAGCTCGATCAGCGCCAGCGGCGCCGACACCGCCAGCGAGACGTGCTTGGTCAGTTCGAACTTGCGCTTGTTGGCGGCGAGATAGGCGGCGTCCAGCCTGCGCAGGTCGAGCTGCAGCCGTTCGCCCGACTGCAGGCCCTTGCGCGCGCTGTCCCAGGCGCCGAAGCCGATCAGCGACGACGTGGTCAGCCCGTGCTCGAAGCGGTAGCAGCGTTCGGCGAGTTTGGCGTGGGCGTAGGCGAGCTTGTAGCTTTCGAAGAAGGTCTTGCCGATCTCGCCCGCCATCCACGCGTACAGCTCGCGGTTGGTGTACTTCGAGCGCATGAACTCGTCGATGGCCTTCGAATTCTCGAACTGCAGATCGTGGTTGGCGAGTTCGCGCCGGGCGTTGTCCACGCGGATCCGGGCGCCGGCGATCTGCACGCCGTACTGCTCGATCTCCTTCGCGGTGGTGCCGGCCTGCATCTGCCAGTCTTCGTAGCGACGCTGGTACCCGGCCACGGTGGAGACCATGCCCGCGGTCTTGTCGACGATGCCGGCGGCCTGGGTGAGCGCCTTGGCCGCCAGTTCCAGCGCGCGCGAGAACGACATGCCGCCGGTGCTGACGGCGACGTGCGGCGAACCGCCGAAGCCGGAAGCGCCGGCGTTGAAGTTGGGAATGGCCGCGAGCACGCCGCCGAGGGTGTCGGCGACGGCGGCGCCGGCCGAAATCACCAGCGCCGCGGTGTTGAGCCCGAGCGCGACCTTCTCGCCGGTGTTCATGAATTCGCGCGAGCGGTAGTACTCGTTGCGCAGCCGCGCCATCTCGCGGGCGATCTCGAGATTGGCGACCGCGGTTTCGGCGTCGGCGATCGCCGCCGACTTGATCGCGCGCACCGCGTCGAGCTGCTTGAGTTCGTGGGTCTGCCGCAGTTGCGCCAGCGCTTCGCCATCCTTTTTCTCCAGCGCCGACAGCAGCGCGCCCGCGAAGCCCTTGAGGTCGCCGGCGAGTTCGTTCGCCTTCTGCAGATACACCTGGAAGCGATGCGGCGGCAGTGTCGCGGCGAGATCCGACAGCGAATCGCCGGCGCCGGCGCCGGCCATCATCGCCGCGATCGCGGCGGCCGGATCGATCGGCGGCGCGAACAGCGAGGTCCTGCGCGGCTGGCCGAGCAGATCGAGGCAGCTCTGGTACTTGCGGACGCGATCGTCGACCAGCTCCCACAGCGCCAGCAGCTTCTCGTTGCGCGGAATGCAGAAGTGCAGCACCGACGGCAGCGCTGGACCCGTCTGCGGCGGGCCGACCGGCGGCAGCACCGGCAGCAGGTCTTCGATCGCGACCAGCGCGTTGCCGAACGCGTCGATGTCCTGTTCCAGTTCGGCGTAGGTGCGCGTGCGCGGTTTGGCGCGCGGCGGCACCCGTTCCGGCATGTCGCCGACGAACGATTTGGCGTAGAGATACAGCGCGCCGCCCGCCATCACGCTTTCCACGTCCGGGCGCGCGAACAGTTTGTCGCCCCAGGCGACGAGGTTTTCGACGAAGCGGATGAACGCCGCCTTCTGGTAGGCGATGTCGCGCGTCGCGGCGACCAGATGCGGGTCGAAGGGATTGTCGCGCCAGGTGGCGACCTGGCGGATCAGTTCGTCGCGCGCGGCGACATCGACGCCGGGGTCGGAAGGATCGGCCGCGAGCAGACGGAGGATCTTGTCGATCCGCTGCGCGGTGTAGCCGGTGGCTTCGCGTTCGAAGAACGGGCGGGTGATCCAGAAGCGGCGCGTGTCGTTGGCGGCGAGCGGCAGCCCGGTGACCGGATCCTTGCCGTCGGCACCGGCCGGGTCGAAGATGTGGCGGAACCAGCTCATCGCTTCTTCGTGCCTGCCGGCTTTCATCAGCTGGGTGCCGACGAGGAACGGCGCGTGATAGAACAGTTCCCAGTTGTACTGCGAATACGCGCCGCGCGGGCTGAAATCGACATCTTCGACGGGGTGGTACACCGGCACGCCGTCCGCGTCGTCGCGCAGCACGACGCCGTCGACCGGGCCGTAGCGGGTATCGAAATCGAGCGCGCCGCGACCGAACTGGGTCGGCCGCGCCAGCAGTTGACCGACGCCGCCTTCGAGCAGCGCATTGCGGAAGCTGCACACGCGCGGGTGATAGAACATCGAGAAGCGCAGGCGCCGCGTCGGGTCCACCCACAGCGCGTATTCGAGAAACATCTGCACCAGCGGCTGCAGGATCGGCGGAACCTCGCCCATCCATTCGCGCCACAGGTCCAGGATCTCCGAGCCGGTGAAGATCCGTCCGTCGTCGAAGGCGGACACCGGTTCGACGAAGAAGCTCTGGCCCTTGTCGGCGAAGATCCACGGCGCGCGCGTGCCCGCCGTCAGCGAATAGCGGTCCTTGCCGTGCGCCGGCGACGGCGTGCCGAGCAGCGCCGACAGCGTCCGCAGCGACTGCAGGTAATTGAGATCGAAACTGTTGAAGTGATGCGGGAAGGTGATCTTCACCCGGTCCGGCGTGCGATCGAGGATGGATGTGCCGCCGAGATACGTGCTGGTGCCGTAGGCGATCAGTTGGTCGACGTTGTCGATCTCGACATCGCGCGCGGCCTGCAGCCCCATGTTCTGGAAGCCGACGGTCTGGATGTGCAGATACCGCGAGGCGCGCTCGGGATAACCGCGGCAGCCGAGGAATTCGTAGACGTCGCCGGTACTGGCGTAATGGCGGGCATCCATGTCCTGGAAATAGACGCGGCCGTCGGGCGCGGTGCGGCGCAGGTCGATCGGCATCCAGGCCAACGCTTCCTGCAGGCCGGGCCGGTCGGCGGCGGGCATCAGTTCGGTCGCGACTTTCCGCGGCGTCCACTTGCCGTTGCGCAGCTCGGACAGTGCGACGCCGGTGGCGATGAGCTGACGCGCGACCGGCACGGTCGCGCCGCCGCCGCCCGAGGCCGGAATCGCGATGGTCGAACCGGTCTCCGGTTTCTGTTCGCGGAATTCGGGCCAGACCAGGAAGGTGCGGCGGTCGTACATGAAGGGCACGACCGGCGCGCTCTTGAGGTCGATCTCGATCTTCGACCACGGCGTCCAGCGTTCCGACGGATGGTCGAAGCGACGGTAGAAGTACGCGTGCGGCTCCTGGCCGGCGGTGCGGCCGACGACATGGAAGGCGCCGCGGCCATAGCCGTCGCCGTCCTGCCAGTGCACGCCGGTGACGTCGAGATTGGCCACCTGGTCGAGCTTGTCGATGTAATTGAGGAAGGCGTCGCGCGCGCTGTCCTCGGTCAGCTCGCTCTGCAGCAGTTCGTCTTCGAGATCCTTGAACGCATAGGACTTGTCGCGGCGCAGTTCGGGTTCGACCCAGTTTTCGGGGAACAGGAAGACCTTGCGGTTCGCTTCCCACAGCCGGTAGGCCTTCATCCACTTCCACTGGTCCCAGCGACCATCCGCGGCCATGTGCGGCGAAACGTCGGGCTCGAAGCCCATGAAGCAGCGGTCGACGAAGGTCTGGATCGCGATCGTCGCCTGCACGATGCGCGAGGTCATCTGGCAGGCGCCCATCTTCGGATCAATCAGCAGATAGGCGAACACGTCGGTGGGTTTGCGCCAGCCGCCGGTCGGCGACGCGGGCAACCCGCCGGTGCCGGGCTCGACGTAGGTGAGGATGTAATCGCACAGCGCATCGCGGCGCAGCGTGCGCAGCGCGTCCTGCACCTGGCGCCCGGCCTCGTCGAACTGCGTGCCGAGCCGCGCGCGCATCGCCTGGCGCGCGATCGCGGCATCGTCGCCGGTGGGCGTGGCGCGGGCGAGCTTCAGCGCATCGGCGGCGGCGAGCCGGGTGCGGCGGATCAGCGTCAATGCGCCGGAGAGCCGGAGCCAGGCCTGGGCGTTGCGGAAATCCTGCGGATAGGCGAGGCCGAGGCCCGCGCCCGGGGCGGCCAGCGCGGCGACATCGGACGCGCTCCAGGCCAGCGCAGTGTCGGCGGTGGCGAACAGATCGAGTTTGCCGGCGACCGGGCCGAGCGACACGCTCGCGGCATCGGCGAGCACGCGCGCCATCAGTTCGAGCAGGCGCACCGGCTTGCGTGCGGTCCTGCGATCGAGCAGCAGCAGTTCGCCCAGGCGCACCAGCCGCGCCAGCGGCGACAGCGCCGGTGGGCCGGGCGGTGCCGGCGGCGGCGCGGCGTAGGCCAGCGGCAGCGCGGCGAAGGACAGCAGATCCGAATTGGCGGCGGCGGCGAGCGTCAGGGTCAGATCGATCTCGCGCGCGCCCATGCGGAAGGTGGCGGCGATGCGCGCCGCGCGATGGATCAGATCGACCGCCTGGAACTGCGGCGCCAGCGCGGCGGGCGCGACCGGGCCGCTGGTGTCGACGAAGCCGGCGCGATCGGTCAGAAGGGCCAGCGGGGAGCCGCCGGCGATGACGACCCGGCGCAGCAGCCGCTGCGACGATTCGCGGTCGAGTTCGGTCAGCGTCGCGATCGCGGCGATCGCGGCGTCTTCGGACGCGGCGGCGCGCGCCCGCGGCAGCAGCACGCCGAGCAGGGCGAGCAGATTGGCGCGGATCTTTGCGTCCGCGGCGGCCTCGTCGTCCGCGGCGGCGGCGAACTGCCAGGTCGCGAAGTCGGCGAGGCGCTCGGCGGCGGGGACGGGATCGGCGCGCGGCTGGTCGTACAGCGCGGTCACCGCGGCGATCCAGGCGGGATCGGCCGAGGCGGCGTTGAGCGCGGCGCGTTCGTCGGCGGTCATGATCCCGTCGAACTGCACCCGGTTGCGCGTCGCCAGCGGACGGACGCGGCGCTTCAGCGCGACCGGCAGCGCCAGACCCGCGGGCCAGGCCGACAGCGGCGCCTCGTAGCGCGTGGACACGGTGGCGATGTGCAGCCGCGGCTGCTGCGCCAGCGCATCGATCGCCGGGGCCCAGGCGGCGTTGCCGGCGACCGGGCCCACCTCCGCGGCGCTGGTGAGCAGCGCCTTCGCGGCAGGGCCCATCACGCCGGTGTAACTCAGCACCAGGCGGGCGCCGTCGACCACGGCGGTGAAGGGCAGCGCCGCGACGGCCGCGGTGAACACCCGGGCCTGCGCCGGCACCGGGCTGATCTCGACCCGGGCGACGAAGCGGTTCTCGACCACTTCGGCGATGCGCGCGGCGCGGCTCGCGTCGGGATCGAGCGGCGCCAGCGCGCCGTCGAGGCGTTCGATCAGCGACTGCCGGTCGCTGTCGGCGGCGGGCAGCGCGGTGTCGACATCGATCGCCTGCTGCGCGGCGCGCAGCGCGGCCAGCGATTCCGCGGCGGCATCGGCGGCGAGCGCGCCGGAGACATCCAGCCGCGCTTCCAGCAGGTGCATCAGCGCGGCCGCGTCGAGTTCCAGCGTGCGGCTGCGGGCGACCAGATCGAGCGTGCGGATCAGGTCGGCAGGGCTCGCGAACGGATTGCCGCCGGCCAGTCGGGCGACCGCCAGCCATTCGGCGAGCGGCAGCTCCAGCGCGCGGGCGACGCGGACGTGCCGGTAGAGCAGCGACAGATTGGCCAGCGACAGGGCCGGCCCGGCGAGCGGCAGCAGCGCGTCGAGATCGGTCGAGGCGATCTGCAGCGCCGCCACGATCGCCGGACGGTGCTGCGCGATCAGCGCCGCAGGTGCGACCGCGGTGACCGCCGAGACCGCGAATGCAGGATCGACCGGACGATGGACCAGCGGGTCGAGGAACAGGCGCCGGTACAGCGAGGGCAGCAGCGGTTCGTGCAGCGCATCGAAGCGGTCGTCGGTGGGAATCGGGCCGAACAGCGCGACCAGTTCGTCGACCGGCAGATCGCCCAGCAGCGCACGCACGCGGGTGGCATCGGCGATGGCCACGAGGTCGGCCGGGGTCGCGAGGTTCCCGCCAGCACCGAAGCGACGCACCAGCAGATCGGCGTCGGCGGTGCTGGCGCCGAGGGCGCGGGCCAGGCGCAGGAAGCGGTGCAGCCGGTCGAGATGGCCGGCGTCGAGCGTGACGATGCGCTTCTGGGCGAGATCGCAGCTGTCGTCGAGGTGCTGAATCGACAGCGCGCCGGCGGGGTTGGCGTAGGGCAGCGCGAGCAGGCGCAGCAGGTCGGCGTAGCTCAGGCCGGTCGCGGCGAGGAAGGCGGGCACCGGCGTGCAGCGCGCGACCGCCTGCGCCGCGGTGGTGGTGCCCCAATGCGGGCCGGGATTGGCGGCGGGCGTGACCAGCAGCGTCGCCAGTGCGGGGCCGATGCCCAGCCGGGCGGCCGCCAGCTCGAAGTCGGTGCCGTTGTTCGGCGCCGCCGGGCCGCGCAGTTCGCGCATCAGCGCGTCGCGTTCGATCCCGAGTTTGGACAGCGAGAGCCGGGTTTCGGCGCCGGCGAGGTCCAGCGGCAGCGTCCACGGGAAACTCTTGCCGGCCAGCGCGGCGACCGCCGGCGGGCTGGTGTATTCGGGCATCAGCGCGCGTTCGGCGGGCGTGCCGTGTGTGTTGCGCAGGACCCGCGCCTCGCCGGTCGCGGTGATGCGGACGCTGCGGTCGCCGTCGCGCAGCACCCAGCTGGTGCCGGCCTTGCGCACGCGCGCCGCGGCGCCGAGCGCGATCGGGGGAACGAACCCGGCGAAGGCCGCCACCGCCGCCGCGGGCACCGGATGGTCGTCGCTGTCCGCGGGCAGGGTCGCGCGTTCGGCGGCGGTGAGCGTGCCGACCGCGAACGCGGCGACCAGATCCTCCATCGCCTCGATCGCGAGGTCGATGTAGGGCAAGGGCGTGAAGGCATTGGCGCAGTTGAGATCGATCCAGTCGAGGTCCGGCCGGCGCGACAGCAGCACGTCGCGGGCGTCGCGACCGCCGCCCACGTCGCGGTTCGACAGGAACAGCATCAGATCGGCGAGATAGGCCGCGGGACTGAGCACCGAACTGCAGTCGGTGCAGGCGCAGTCGTTGCCGAGATTGAACAGCGCGCCCAGCTCGGGCAACGCCGAGGTGTCGGCGGCGGACAGCGCGGCCATCACCGGCATTCCGGACACTTCGGCCTCGGCGGCGAGGCCGACGGCGAGCTGCAGGCTGGCGGCGGAGGTGGCGGCGGCGCGTTCGTACGCGAGGGTGGCCGCGCGCGCGCTCATGCCGGCCTCGCGGGTGAGGATGTCGACCACCGCGTCCTGGCCGCGGCGGTAGACCGCCTGCGCCGAGCCGAGGCCGTGCTTCGACAGCGTTTTCACCGCGGCGTAGTCCGACGCCACCTTGTACAGGCGCTGCACCGGCTTCAGCGCTTCGACGGTCTTGAGCAGCTGCTTGCGTTCGGGCGCGCGCTTTTTCGCGCGCGCGGCGTAGCGGTCGAGCGACAGGGACGCGAAATCGATCGCGGGGTCCGCGTCCACGAGCGCGGCGAGCGCCTGCAGCGGCTTGGGAGATTTCCTGTCGCGCGCCAGGTCGCCGAGGAAGGCCTGGGTCGGAAACCGCGAACGGAAGCGCGCGGCGAGCAGCTCGCCGTAGCGCGCCATGTCGCCGCCGGCGGCGGCGACGTAGGCCGGCGGTTCGCGCTTGCCCGCCTTCTTCAGGAGGCCGGTCCAGGCCTTGGCGTCGTGCCGTGCGAGCACGCCGACCTGTTCGGGCGTCGCGATGTCGCCGGCGAGGCCGCCGACAAGATCGCGGTCGCCCAGGGTCGCGTCGTCGAGCGCGACCAGCGCTTCGACGCGACGCCGCAGCGCCACCGGAATGTCGGGATCCTGCTTCAAACGCGCGACCAGCCGGACGCCGGTGCCGGCGTCGAGATGGCGGTCGAGATCCTTGGCCTGCGGACCGAGCAGTTCGCGCAGCAGCGCGGGCGACAGCGCCTGGCCGGGGCGATCGGTATGGTTGCCCTCCGTGCCGTCGCGGCCGGCGAAGTCGGCGAACGCCTCGACGAAGCGTTCGATCCGCGGCGCATCCGCGTCGACGATGCCGCGCGCGACCGCGGTCGCGAGCGCGTCGCGCAGCGCGTCGCGCGAGGGTTCGCCGAAACGGCGGCGCAGGCTCGCGGCGCGCGCGTCGAGGTCGCGCAGTTCGCGGCCCTGATCGACCGCCGGTTCGGGCCAGATGCCGGAGAGGATCGCGGCGAACAGCATCGCCCGATCGAGCCCGCTGTCGCGCGACAGGCGCGCGGCGACCGCGAGCGCGGCGATCGGCGTGGCTTCGAATCCGGTTTCGCCGGCGAGGAAGCGCACATCGCGGAAGCGGTCGTTCTCGTCGAGTTCTTCCAGCGCGACCTTCTGCGCCGCGGCCAGCGGTTCGATCGCCGCCAGCAGCCGGTCGTACAGCGATGGCCCGCGCAGATCGAGGCGCACGTCGTGGACCAGATGCGGCGGCGCGTTGAAGCGGACTTCGCTTTCGTACAGCGGTTTTTCGCCGTTGGCGCCGGACACCTGCACGACGATGTCGGCATAGCCCTTCTCGGCGCGCAGGAACTGCCCGGCCTGGTAGGCCACGGCGTAGCGGCCCGAAGGATCGGTGGTCGCGCTGCCGAGCGACTGGCGGCTGCGCAGATCCTGATCGAACACTTCGACGCCGAGCCCGCCGATCGGCACACCGTCCGATCCGAGCACGCGGCCCTCGACCAGCAGCGTTTCCGATGGGCCGTCCGCGGGCCCGGCGACCAGCCCGGCGAGGGCGAGGCGACGATTGATTTCGGCGGCCGCACCGGCGCTCAGCAGCACGCGGTCGTCGATGTCGAGACCGGCGCCGCGTTCGATCGCGCGCACCGCCAGCAACGTGCCGCGTCCGGCCTTGCCCGACGAGCGCTCCTGCGCGTCGATCGCGAACCCCAGCGCGATCAGGGCCTGCTGCAGCGCCGCGATCCGGGTCGCATCCGCATGGTCGATGCTGCTCATCAACGTGATCGAAGCGGTCATGGTGCTCTCCTGCCTTGCCCTTGAATGTGGCCGCCTGTCTGCGGCGGCGTGAACGTCGCGCGGGGTCTGCCCGGCGCTGTCGCCGTCACCCCGGAGATTCGATCCCCTCGGGATCGATGGCGTCCAGGTCGGCATCGACGACGATGTCGATCGCGCCCGTCGGGATGTCGAACACGACGGTGAACAGGTCGAGGAATTCGCCGGTGTCGCGGGTGATCACGACGTGGCGCATGCCGGTGTTCTCGTCGATCTCGATCAGGCGCCGGCCGCCGGGCGAATCCTCCCAGGACTGATTCGGTTTCAGCGGCACCTTGCGCTCCGCGCGATAACGCACTTCGACCGTGTCGTGCGCAGGCACGCGCACGCTCTGGGCGACGCTGCGGGCGAACCACGCCGGCCGGGATGCGGCCGGGTGGCGCGCTTCGAGCGCCGCTTCCGCGGCGGCCACCGCCGCGTCGATGGCCCGTATCTGTTGTCGCGTCATCGCCCGCTCCCATACCAGCGTTCGTTCATCGCACGGCGGATGTCCGCCATGATCCTGGCGTCGTCGGCAGGGGTGAGACCGTAGACGGTGTGTCCCGCGTCGCCCCAGATGCCGCTTCGCTGCTGTCCCATCGCACCCATGAAGGAACGATCGACCGTACTCGGATCGATCGCGTAGCCGGGTGGGTGCGTATGCCCCGACCAGCGGCCGTATCGGCCCGCCACCAGATCTTTGTACATGCCTTCCGACACCGTGATTTCGCGTCCCACGCCGCGGACGATGAGCCGCCGGGAACCGATCGTAAACATGTTGTACTCGTCGCCGGTGACGCGCCCGATCGCGCGCAGGTCGGACATCGAGACCGCGCGTTTGGGCACGACCGCGGTCGAACCGGGCGTCGGCAGCCGGCCGTGCATCGCCGCCTGCCGGGGATTGAGCGACGAGGTCGGCAGCAGCGATCCCGAACCGCTCGGCGTGCTTTCCGACGCGGCGATCCGGACGCCGCCGATGGAACGCGCGGCCTGGGATTCGGCGGCCTGCAGCCCTGCGGAGCCGGGGCGGAACATCGCCCGCGACGCCGACAGGCCGCGCTGCGCGGCGCCCGCCTCGATCGCCGCCATCCGCCGCCCCACCGCCTCCACGCCGCGGCGCACGACCTGCCCGCCGGACGTTCTGGCGACGCTGCCCGCCGCGCTGGCGACCGTGCGCGCGGCCGTCGAGGCGCCGGAGCGGATCGCCGCGGGCACCACCGCGCGCGTCGCCGCGGTCGCGGCACGCCCGGCCGCGCCGATCGCCGCGGCGCCCGCGGCGGTGCCGGCGAACGCGGCCGCGCCGCCGATCGCCGCGCCCACCGCGGCGCCGGTGACCGCGCCCGAACCGGCTTCGCGCAGGATCGCGCGGCCGGAGAATTCCTGATTGCCGAGGCCCAGCGCGCGGCTGTTGACCGTCTGCCGGGTGACTTCGCCCGCCGCGCCCGAGGCCGCACCGGCCACCGCGCCGGACACGGCGCCCACCGCGACGCCGGTCGCCACCGTCGCCGCCGTGCCGGTCAGGCCCACGCTGGCGACCGCGCCGGCGATGACCGGCCCCGCGACGCCCGCCGTCGCCACCGTGACCACCGCGCCAACCACGACCACCGCGGCGACGATCGCCACGGTGCGCCAACTGGGCGTTTCCCACAGGCCGGTCGGGTCGCTCGATCCGATCGGGCGATTGCCCGAATACGCGTAGAGATTCTGGCCGTCGGCGGCGCCCGCGGGATCGGGCGCGGTCCATCGGCACAGCCACGGCGCGTAGTAGCGCGCGCCGTGGTAGTACAGCCCGGTCTCGGTATCGCGTTCCTTGCCGGTGAAGCGGTAGCGCTTGGGCAATACCCGCCGCAGCGTGCTCACCGACTGCAGCGCGGTGGTGCCGAACGGGTGGTATTCCTCGTAGGAATGGATCTGCGCGTGCTCGTCGAGTTCGAGCACCGCGGTGCCCAGCGCATTGCCGAACTGGTAGCAGGTCAGCGATGCCGGACCGGTGTCGGCGCCGGCGGTGCGGCGTTCGATCGTCGCGATCCGGGTCTGGCCGTCGAGCACGTGCAGGGTCTCGCGCGCGACCCGCAGCGATGCGTCGGCGCGGCGATGTTCGATGCGTTCCCAGCGACCGACGTAGATCCGGTCCTCGGTGCTGCCGTCCGCGTGCTCGACGAACTTGCGGACACGGTTGCCCTCGCCGTCGTAGCCGTACCAGACCTTGTCGCCGGCGTTGTTGCGGACGCGGATGAGGCGGTTGTCCTCGTCCCAGTCGAGGCCGCCCAGATGCGGCATCGACAGGGTGTTGCCGTGGACGTCGTAGACGAAGGTTTCGGGCGGCGCGGCGCCGACCGTCGAGGATTCGAGCCGGTTGCTGGCGGCGGCGTAGGCCAGCGTGCGGGTCCAGGCGTTGATGAAGGCGCCGCGGCCGGCGTGATGCTCGATCCGGACGAGATTGCCCGAGCGGTCGTATTCGAACGATTGCCGATAGCGCTGCAGCGCATCGCCGTCGGTCTTGTGCGGCAGCATCATGCGCGGCGCGTCGGACCAGTCGGGCGGGGTGTTGGCGGCGGCGTGTTCGCGGCCGGTGGCGCTGGCGAGGCGGTAGATGGCGTCGTAGGCGAAACTGCCGCCCGGGTCCACCGCGACATTGTTGAAATAGTGGGTCGGCAGCGCGCCGTCGACGATCGCGGTGACGTTGCCGACCGGGTCGTAGGTGTAAGCGAGCTGCTGCAGCACGGCGCCGTCGGCCAGGCGGCGGGTGCGGATCGATGCGACGCGATCGGTGTCGGCGTCGTAGGCGTAGTCGGTCTCGACGCCGTTGCCGTAGCGGATGAAATTGCGCTGGCCCTTGGCGTCGTAGTCGATGTCCTCGACGAACGCCACGGGGGCGCCGCCCGCGGGCGCGACCGCCACGGTCTCGACCAGATTGGTCTCGTTGTAAGCGTAGGTCTCGACGCTGCCGTCGGGCGCGGTCAGCGCGGTCAGACGATTCAGCGCGTCGTGGACGGTCAGCGTGGTCTGCGCACCCGCGGCGAGTGCGGGCGCGGGCAGCGCGCTCCAGTCGGGCACCAGGCGCGGATCGGCGAGGAAGCGCCGGCGGGTTTCCAGGACATTGCCCTTGAAATCGTAGCGCGGCGTGGCGACCGTACCGGCGCCGTCGAACACTTCCAGCAGCCGTCCGTTGGCGTTGACGGCGCTGTGCGCCGCGGTGCCGTAACGGTGCCGCTCGCGCAGGAATTCGGCGCCGCCGAACGGACGGACGCGGAATTCGCTGGGCCGCTGCATCGCGTCGTAGACGATGCGGATGCGGTTGTTCTTCGCATCGCCGGCCAGCATTATTTTTCCCAGCGCATCCGACAGCCGCCAGCGGCGTCCGCCGTCGGCGGTGGTCGAGATCGCGCGCGTGCCGACCATGTCGTAGGCGTGGCGCACGATCGCGATGCCGCGCGGGTCGACGACCTCGATCAGATTGCCTTCGATGTCGGTGCGGCTGCGGGTGATCAGCGACTCGTCGACGGGCAGTCCGGTGATGCGATCGACGAAGCGGTTGTGATCGATGCGCGCGACGACATGGCCGAGCGCATCGACATGCTCGATCGCCGGCGTGTCCGCATGCAGATCGGTCTGCACCGCCGCCGCCTGCGCCGCCGGCCCGCGCGCGCCGCCGATCCGCAGCACCCGCCACACCGAGCCGGCGACCAGATCGTTGCGGTCGTAGCGGGCGCGCGACCACGCCGCGATCCGCGTTTCCTCGCGGCTGCCGTCGGGATGATCGACCGCGGTCAGGCGGCCGAAGGCGTCGTAGTGACTGCGCTTCGAGCGACCGGCGGCGACCAGCGCGTCGGCATCGTCGTAGCCGTGATCCAGCGCGAAATACGGATTGAATTCGAGGACCGCGCGACCCTTGTTGTTGCACACCTTGCGGCCGCTGCCGACCCAGCGCGGATCGCTGCCGCTGTCGACGCGGACGGCGACCGGGCCGCCGCCGGTGTCCACCATCGCCAGCGCTTCGCCGGGCTCGGTCATCAGCTTGCGCAGCACCACCGCGCCGAGGCCGTCGGTGTAGTCGAAAGCGATCTGCAACTGGCCCTGCGTGCCGCTCGCGACTTCGTCGGCGTCGTGCATCGCGCGACCGATGACCGCGGACCAGTTGGGCTGATGACGATGATCGGAGACGACGCGCGTGGTCGCGCGACCGAGCAGCGCGCGCGCCTGTCCGAGCGGATCGGCGAAGAAGGCGTCGATATCGGCGCCGTCCAGATCCGGCACGAAACCGGCCAGCGTGTCGGCTTCGGCGCCCTTGCCCATGACCGCGGAACCCGCGACCAGGCCGAGGCGGTCGTAGGCCACCGCCGAGACATTGCCGTTGATGTCGCGCACTTCGCGCGGCGCGACGACGTGGAAGTCGAAGCCGGTGACGGTCATGTCGTTGCCGGCGGCGTCGCGGATGCGGTCCAGCAACAGGAAGTAGTCGCGATACTCGCGTACCTCGGTGCGCTGGCCGACGGGGTCGATGTAGGCGATCGGGCGGAAGAAGGCCGCGGCCGGGTCGGCGCCGTATTCGACATGACCGGATGCGGTCCACCAGCGCGCGGGTTCGCCCGCGGGGAACAGGCCGGCGGCGACGAGATCGGCCTGCGCCACGTAGTGCGCCGCGGCCAGATCCGCGTCGGCGATGTCGGCGCCGTACAACGACTGGCGCAGGGTCGCGTCGAACGCGAGCTTGTAGGTTTCGCGCACGATGCCGCGGCGCGCGGGGGTCGCCAGCGGCAGCGGCGGCATCGCCGGATCGCTGTCGTCGGCCAGCAGCACGCGCTCCAGTTCGATCAGGCGCCGGGCCGGGCCGGCGGGCAGCGCGGACGCGTAGTCGCGCGGTGCGGCGGCGAGGAATGCGGCGTCCAGCGCGGCCGGCGTCCAGTGCGTGGCGCCCGGAACCACACCCGGACCCGCACCCGGATTCGCACCCGGATTCGCACCGGTCAGTTCGTAGGTGGCGGTCTCGCACATCATCCGCTTGCGCCAGAACGCGGGCCCGCCGAGATCCGGAATGTTGCGCAGCGTGCGGATCGTGATCCGGCTGGCCCGCTGCGCGTCGGCGACCTCGGCATCCAGCCCGGCGGGGACGATGGCGCGGGCATACGCGACTTCGGCCGCCCGCAGCGGAATGCCGTGGTCGTCGACCGCGAGCGTGAGCCGGTGCGCGATCCGCGGATCGTCGTCGTCGCGCTCCATGTGGATCTCGACGGACTCGGTCTCGGTCGCCTGATACACGCCGTAGCGATTGTCGCCCCGCGCCTGGACCAGATGGATCGCGTAACCGTGGGTGCTGATCCGGTACGGCCGTTCCTCTTCCGCGCTGCCGTCCAGCGCGCAGACTTCGGTGCGCAGCGGTTTGCCCTTGAGCACGCGATGCGCGCGCAGACGGTCGACGGGCGAGCCGATCGCCGAGGCTTCGTCGATGCGTCCGTTCAACCCCGCCGCGGCCGCGGGCAGCGGTGCGAATTCGTCCGCGAGTCGTTCGGGCAGCGACCAGCCGGGAAACGCGCCGGTGTGGTACCAGTGACGCGTGCGCGTCGGCGCCTCGTGCAGTTCGGGCGCGGGCGCGTTGCCGGGTTGCGATCCGGCCAGCGCCGAATAGCTTTCGGTGTCGATCTCCTCGACGAAGGCGAAGCCGCGGAATTCGCGGTCGGCGTGATCGTAATAACCGTGGCGATAACGGTAGGTGGAGACGAACAGGCTGTTGGTGACGCGCTCGCGGGTTTCGGTGCGGACCACGCACTGCACCGGAAAGGCCAGGCGGGTGATCCATGGCCGCCCCGCCATCTCGTCTTCCAGCTGCAGTTGGACCGAGCTTCGATAATGGATCGAGACGGTCTTGCCGGCGCCGTTGTCCACCTGCGCCAGCAGGTTCGGCCGCCGTCCGCCGTAGAGATCGATCCAGGCCAGCGGTGCGCCCGCATCGGCGGCGAGGCTGGATGCGCGGACCAGGCACGGCGTGCCTTGGGCGAGCAGATCCGCGACGGTGAGCTGGGTGCCCGGACGGCCGCCGGCCAGACCCGGAAAGCGGGTCGTCGGCCCCCAGCCGTTGCCGGCGAAGTTCAGCGCCACCACCGGGCCGGTGTCGGCGTCGTAGACCAGATCCGCCGCGCCGCTGCCGCCGAGATCGGCGAACTGCACCCGCCGCGGATCGAAGCGCTCCGGTGCGTCGAGCACCGGGCTGCGGTCCATCCGCACCAGCGGCCCGAAGCGGCCATGGCCGAGATTCGGCCAATAGGCGATCGAATCGCAGCGCACGCGCACGAGGTCGCTCAGGCCGTCGCCGGTCATGTCGGCGAGATGGATGCCCTCGCTCTCGTCGGCGAACAGCAGGCGTTGCGGACCTTCGCCGGCGGGATAGGCGGCGCTGCACCATCGGCCGTAGCCTTCGCGACCGCGGTTTTCGAGATAGTGGAGCGCGTGCTCGCCGGCGATCACGATCTCCGGCCGGCCGTCGCCGTCGAGATCGATCAGCTTGCGTCGCGCGCCCGGCGGCATCACCGCGGGACGTGCGAACGCGACCATCGGCGCGAACGCGCGCGCGTCCTCTTCGAGTTCGAAATAGCCGGCGAGACCCGGCTGCTCGATCACCACCTGCTTCGAGCCGTCGGCGTCGAGATCGCGGACCTGCAGCGTCCCGCCGGCGATGCCGGCGAAGGACGGTCTGGACCAGACCGGTCGCGCGCGCTCGAAACGGGCGTTGCCGAGATTGCGGGCGTACAACCATTCGCTGCCGACTTCGGTCAGCAGCCCCGGCGCGCCGTCGCCGTAGAGATCGATCGCGTGGACTTCCCCCATCAGTCCGCTGGGCGCGTTCGGCAGGTCCGCGCGGGTGCTGCGGTGGACGGTCGCATCCATCGTCGCCGGGTGATAGGCGAAGCGCATCGGCGGCAGCGCGGTGCGACCGAGGCCGCCGGTACCGTCCGGCCGATAGCCGACCTCGGCGATGCCGAGCAGCGTTTCGCAGTCCACCGGCGCGGCCGCCGGCTGCGAGAAATCGGCGTGCGCATAGTCGAACTCGATGCCCTTGGTCGGCATCCACGCCGGATCGGGCTGGCCGGGATCGAGTTCCTCGAAGCGGTTGTAGAACACGATGCGGCGGCACAGCCGGTTGTTGCGCAGATCGAAACCGCCGCGGCGGTCCGACCAGGCATCGCCGCGCGCCATCCATGCCCGCGCCTCGATCGGATCGAGGTCGTCGTCGTGTTCGCCGTAATCGAACAGCGCCTGGAAAAAATAGCCCAGCCCGGCGGGCGGCGGCGGATCGTGCGGCGGGCTGTCGTCGCCCGGCACATAGGCGATGCGGTTGCAATGCAGGATGCGCTTGAGATGGCGGTTGGCGTACGCGGCGTCGCCGTCCCGGCGCAGCGCTTCGGACGCATGCCCGGGCACGTTGGCGAGGTCTTCGGCCTTGTAGCGGTACTCGAAGCAGTTGCCGCGATCGTCGAAACGCCACTCGGGCAGCCAGCGCAGCACCCGATGCGGCGCCTCGGGGTCGAAGATCCGCGCGGCGGCGCTGCGGCCGTAGACCGTGGTGGTGCCGTCGCCCGGCATCACCCGCCAGTAGGCGGCGACTTCGCCGGTCTTGTGGATGCGCTCGATCCGCGCGAACGTGCCTTCGATCCGCGGGCGATAGCGCTGGATGCGATAGCCGCCCACGTCCTCGATGTCCGGCGTGCCGTCGGCGCGCATCGCCGGCACCAGATCGTCGAAGCCCGTGAGCTGGAAATCGTCCGACCCGGCACCATTCCCGGCGGCATCGTCATAGCGCGGCAAGCGCTTGCCGGTGGCGCGCGAAATCGAAGGCAGGTCCAGCGACCAGCCGAGCCCGAACGGCCCCATGCCGCCGCCCGAGTCGTAGCCCAGCGACAGCGCCGGCCCGAAGCCGTCGCGACCGGGGTGGAACGGCAGCGGCACCGAGAACGAGGAGGTGCCGTTGGCCGAGTTCACCTGGAACTTGTCGTCGATCGCGCGCGTGGCGCCGCCGCCCCTGGGCAGCTCGATCTTCGGGATCTCGATGCGATTGCGCGGCGATTTCTCGTCCTGTCCGCCTCCGCGAGCCATCCGATCCTCCCCCACCCGTGAAGAACACATCCCTCCGGTCGCCATGTCCCCGCCGCCGCCGATCCGTCGGGCGTGGACATGACACCGTGCGCGTTTCCCGTCGCCATCGACCTGTCATCGGACTCGGCCGCGGACGGATGGTTGGCACATGGACGGTAAACGCGAGCGCCGCGATGCGGCGGCCAGAGACCGTCGAGATCGCGTCGCGCCCGGGTTGGGGCTCAGTCCGCCGGGCTGCCGATGGTCGTGGCCGAAACGCGCCGCGCGTCCGGACCGCGGAGGATCCGATCGCTGATCCGCTGGGTCCGCAGCGCCGAGCGGCCGGTCGATGGGTGAGGCGCGCCATGATTCAGGGCCCGGTTGAGGGCGATCACATGCGGCAGCTGGATCGGTACGGGGTTGTCGATCCGCAGCTGCGACGCATCGCCATCGTCGGGGATCACCTCGATGGGATGATCGTCGAACATCGCGAAGCGCAGGCGGCCCCGGTGGCCCCGGATCGTGACTTCGTCGCTGCGTCGTGTCGCGGCGAAATCCCACAGCCCATGCCCGTCGATCGCTGCGCCGTGCCGCCAATGCGCTTCCACCCGCTCGGGCACGGGCGCGTCGCGGTAGGTCAGGGTCGAGCCCTCGACCTCGGTCACGGGGCCGAAGAACTGGTCGAACAGATCGAGCCCGTGGCAGGCCAGATCCTCGAAAATGCCGCCGGGCGCTTCATCCGGATGGACCCTCCAGTTCTCGCCCGCCACCGGCGTCGCGCCGACGCGGGTCAGGGTCCAGGCCACGGATTCGATGTCCCCGATGTCGCCGCGTTCGATGGCTTCCGCCACCGCCCGGAATCGCGGCAGGCTGCGCCGGTAGTAGGAGACGAACAACGGCAGATCGGCCGCTTCGAAGGCTTGGCAGACCTCGATCGCGTCTTCCAGGTGGACCGTCATCGGTTTTTCGATGCAGCAGGGTTTTCCGGCGCGCGCCGCCGCCAGGGCATAGCGCGCATGCGACGAAGGCGGGGTCGCGATATACACGGCATCGACCCGGTCGGATGCGATCAGCGCCTCGGGCGTCGAAAACACCATCGGCACGCCGTGGCGCGTCGCATAGTCGCGGGCCTGGTCCGCCCGTCGCGACGCCACGGCGGCGAGCATGCCGCCCG
Source organism: Lysobacter hankyongensis (assembly GCF_039543145.1). NCBI lineage: Bacteria > Pseudomonadati > Pseudomonadota > Gammaproteobacteria > Lysobacterales > Lysobacteraceae > Lysobacter > Lysobacter hankyongensis. Next base: position 26,333 of record NZ_BAABJE010000018.1, read on the forward strand.
CCGCCTGCAGGAAGGCCGGGCCGCTCTTGTGCTCCGCGACCGAGCCCACGCCGATCATGCCCCACCTGACTTCGGGTTCGCCTGTCATCCGCACGTCTCGTCATGCCGCCGCGGGAACGCTCTCGATCCGCGCCGGACGGGAAAATCGTCTGGCGATGAAGAACGCCACCACCATGCAGGCCGACGATAGCAGCACCGCCAACCCGGTCAAATCGACCGAGGATTCGACCGAGACCGACCAGGCGAACACGCCGCCATACAGCGATGGACCGATCACGGTCGCGATGCCGCCGAGCGACTGCAGACCGCCGCGCACCGCGCCCTGTTCGTCCGGTTTCGCCGCCGCGCTGACCAGGCCCTGCAATCCCGGCCCGACCAGCAGACTGAACGCCGCCGGTGCGATGCTGAGCGCGTACCACCAGGTGTCGGGACAGAACGCGATGTAGAACAGCGACAGCGCGGCGACGGCCGTGCCGATCTCGAGCGCCTTTTTTTCGCCGACCCGGGCGACGATCCGGCCGACCGCCCAGGTCTGCACGACGATGCCGGCCACGCCGGCCGCCGCCGTCGCGAGACCCACGCCGACGGGAGACCAGCCGAAGCGATGCGTGCAGAACAGCACCCAGACGCTGCCCCAGAGCATGTTCGACAGGCTGTAGAGGAAGCTGATCGAAGACAGGCTGCGCAGATCGCCCCTGCCGAACAGCAGCCTGATGCCGGCGGCGTTGAACGGCGACTTGATCTTCACGCGGTCGGCGCGGCGCTCCGCCGGCAGCGATTCCGGAAGCACCAGCCAGCCGTAGAACACGTTGAGCAGCGTCGCCGCGCTCGCGGCGACGTAGGGAAGCCGCAGGTCGATTTCGCCCAGCCAACCGCCGAGCACCGGTCCGACCATGAAGCCGATGCTGATCGCGGACGCCAGCTTGCCGAAGAAGGCCGCGCGGTTGTCCTGGTCGGTGATGTCCGCCACGTAGGCATGCGCGGTGGAGAAGCTGGCCGCGGTGGCGCCGCTCACGATCCGTGCCGCCAGCAGCAGCCACAGGTTCGGCGCGATCGCCATCAGCGCATAGTCGATGCCCAGCCCCAGCGACGAGATCAGCAGCACGGGTCGGCGCCCGTAGCGGTCCGAAACGCCGCCGAGGATCGGCGCGGACACGATCTGGGCGAGTCCCCACGCCGCCGGGAACAGCATCATCCACATCGCGGCCGTCGCATAGTCGCCTCCCGACAGTTGCCTGACCAGATTGGGCAGGATCGGAATGACGATGCTGAAAGAGATCGCGCTCATCAGGACGCTGAGGAACACGAAGCGGAACGCCGGCTTGTGCCGCCCGATCGGGTTGTCGCCGGAAGACGTGGCGTCCATGCTCAGAAATCGGCCGTGAGCGACAGGAAGGCCTGGCGGCCCGGGATCGTGTCGTACAGTCCGGAGGCGAGCGCCTCGAATCCGAATGTATCGAAGACGTTGCTGACGACGAATCGCAGCAGCATGTTCCGATCGCCGGACGCGATCCGATAACGGGCGCCGAGATCGACGATGGTGCGCGCCGGAATCCGGACGGTGTTGCTTCGGTTCGCCCACTTCGCCGACGCATGCGCCGCGCCCATGTCGAACGACAGCGCGCCTCCGGCGGCGTCGGGTTTCCAGTCCATGTTGAGCCTGAAGACCCGGTCGGGAATGCCCACGGGGTGCGATCCGATCGCTCCGGCGGCCACCTGCGGCCCGGTGACCTCGGCACGCATGAGGACGCCGCCGGCGACGACGGTCAGGTTCGGCCTGAGCTTTCCGCTGAGGGAGAGTTCCAGCCCGCGACTGCCGATCGACCCCAGGGGTTCGAAGGTGCCCGAGTTTCCGGTCTGGAAATAAGGTTTTTCGATATCGAACGCGCCGACGATCAGGCGCATGTCCCGGTGGATCTGCCAGCGCACGCCAAGATCGCGCTGCGACGTTTCGATGGCCTGGAGCGGCTGGTTGCGATTGGCCGCGCTCGCCGGCGCCACGCCGTTCTCTTCGAGGCCCTTCACCAGGCCGCCGTACACGGACAATTGATCCCCCACCATGCCCACGACCGACAGGTTGTAGAGCCATGGGTCGCTGCGGCTGGACGCGGGTGCGAGGCCGGGAAGCGTGGTGGTCTTTTCGTACCGGACTTTCTGCACGCCGGCGCCGACCTCCAGCGCTTTCCCCAGCAGTCCCCGATAGGCCACGCCCGCCGATGCCTGACGCAGGGCATAGCGGGACTGTTCCTGGAATCGCACCTCAGGCCGCTCGATGTCGCGCCGCGCTCCGATCCGGGCGGGACCGAGGTCGATCTCCGAAGAGCCGTCGTAGGTGCGTTCCTTCCGGCGCGCGCGCAGATTGAGATGCAGCTGGTGCGACGTCTTTCCGTGGACGAAGGCGCGGGTGAGCCGGGTCTCGCCGCTGGTGGCGGTGTAGGCGCTCGGCGGATCGAGAATCGCGATCTGTCGACCGTATCCGTCGCGATCCACGCCGACATAGAGATTGGCCGCATCGGTGCGCATGTCGATGCGCGAGTGGAAGATGCCGGCATGCAGTTGCGTGCGGGGGCTGATCGCGACGTTGGCCACCACGCCGTAGACATCGGATCGCGAGTTCGCATCGAGCCAGGAGGGCCCCGCGAAACGACGGCGTTCCATCTCCGGCGGCAGGTAGTTGCCGGCGGTCATGTACAGGGGGCCGGTGTCGTCGTCGCGCACGGTGGAGTGCTGCCAGAACGGCTGCACCGTGATCTGTTCGTTCGGCGCCCAGCGCCCCGCGAGAGCGCTCACCACCTGCGCGTTGTCCGTCCCGTTGCGGAACTCGTTCCGGTACAGGCCGATGGCGCCGGCCATGCGCAACGAGGCCAACAGCGGCTGATCCCGATCGATCTGCACGCTGACGCCACCCCAGCTGTCGATCGCGGCGGTCGCGGATGTCGATGGCACCGCTTTGGGGGTCAGCAGCGTGTAATCCACGATGCCGGTCGGGGCCGGAAACGGAGAGGCGGTCGCCGACAGGCCGATGCGGATGTTCGTCGCTTCGCGCATCATCGGGTACAGGGGTTGGATCTGGTCGAAATACATCGAATTGATCCGCACGTTTCCCGCCGCGACCGCGGAAAAACCGCGCACGCTGCCTGCGGTGTAGATCCCGATCGACTCCCGTCCCACGCTGGTGCCGAACGCATCGTCGGCCCGGACGATCGCGTTGGCGGTGGCGCGGCCGGTGTTCGTCGCCGGATCGACGCACCGCGCCTTCCCGCTGCCGTCCGCCGGCGCCGGGATGCCGGCGACTTCGCCGGCGGATGGTGTCGGGCAGCGCTCGTCCGGCTGCGCGTCGCAGGCGAAGGCGGCGCACCACAGCAGGCAAGCGATGGCCTGATGTTTCGGGGATGGCATGCAATTACTTCCCTGTCGTGGATCGATGTTCAGGCGGGCTGCGCATCGCGCGCATCGCTCGATGCTCGGGCATCGAGCGGACGAAGCAGATCGATCGCCAACCGACGGCTGGCCCGCAGCGCCACCGCCATCATGGTGAGGGTCGGATTCTGGGGGCCGACATTGGGGAAACAGGCGCCGTCCACCACCAGCACGTTCGGCATGTCCCACACCCGGTTCCAGGGATCCACCACCGAGGTGGCCGGATCGAGCCCCATCCGCGCCGAACCCACTTCATGGATGCACATGCCCGGCGTGCCGGCGGTGGGCGTCACATGGGCGATGTCGAAACCCGCTTCGATGGCGATCTCCTCCACCGCGCGGCGCATCGCCTCGACCATGGCCAGATCGTTCCCGCCGTAGCGGCATTCGACTTTCGCCACCGGATCGCCCCAGTGGTCCACGCGCTCGCTCAGGGTGACGCGATTCTCCTCGCGCGGCTGCATCGTGCCGAACGCGGTCAGGAAAAAGTGCGCGGGATTGTCGTCTTCGCGGATGCTGCGCTTGAACGCCACGCCGAAGCCCGGCCGGGTGGCGAGATCGCGCGGCTGCATGTAGTGCTTGACCGCGCCCTCGATGCCGAAACCGCCGTAGTGTCCGCCGTCGAGTCGCTCCCCGAGATTCTGGAACTGCGGAATGTAGAACTGGTTCGAGCGGCCTTCGTCGTGCACGCCGACGGGTTTGCGCAGCCAGGGGACGCTGCCGGAACAGGTAACCGAGTGCACGTGGCCGTGCAGGAATTTTCCGAGGACGCCCGAACTGGATCCGACGCCTCCGGGAAAATCGGCGGTCCGGCTCGCGAGCAGGATCCGGGTCGTGGCGATCGTCGATGCCGCAAGTACGACCGACTTCGCGAAGACCTTCCGGCGTTCGCCGCTGACGGTGTCCACGAACTCGACGCCGTTCGCCCTGCGCGGGTCCTGTCCGCAGAGCAGGCGCGAGACCTTGGCGTTCGGTTGCAGATGGAAATTGTCGCGTGCCGCCAGGCCGTTGATGATCGTACCGACCGGATCGAAGAACGAACCGCTGTCGCATCCGCGGTAGCAGTGGCCGATCGAACGACAGGCCTTGCGGCCCTGATGGTCGACCGTCAGGATCGCGGTGCGCCCGATGATCATCCTGCGCTCGCGCCAGCGCGCTTCGACGCGCGCCTTCAGGTGCAGCTCACCGTCGGTGAAGTCCATCGGCGGCAGGAACCGGCCGTCGGGCAGGGTTTCGATGCCGTCCTCCGCGCCGCTGACCCCGATCGTCGACTCCACTTCGTCGTAGTAGGGCGCGATTTCGTCGTAGCCGAACGGCCACGCCGGCGCGCCCGCGGGATGGAAATCGCCACTGAAATCCCGCTCGCCGTAGCGGTAGACCTGGCGGCCCCACATGTTCATGCGGCCGCCGACTTTCGCGCCGCGGATCCAGGTGTATGCGTCCGCACCTTCGTAGGGATTCTTCAGATCGTCGATGAAGAAATCGGCCCGGTATTCGTCGCAGGCCCAGAGCCGCGTCTGGATCGGCTGCGCGGCGCCATGCAGCACGTCGTTGTCGAACAGGTTGCGAAACCGCAGTTCGTAGGGATATTTCGCGCGCGGGTTGCGGGTCGGCAGCGCACCGCTTTCGAGCAGCAGCACATCCAGGCCTTTTTCGACCAGTTCCTTGGCCGACCACGCGCCGGTGGCGCCGGAGCCGACCACGATCACGTCGTAATGCGTCTTCGGCAACGACGGCCGATGCTCTTCCGCGGGCTGCGTGGGCGCGGGCCTGGGCACCTTGCGGACGCGGAGTTCCACGTGCAGACCATGTTCGGTGCGGTAGTAGGCCTTGGCGATCGTCGCCTTCGCCGCCTGGAGAAAGGGCGTGAGCGGTGCGGCATCGGCCCTGCCGGCCAGGCCGTCGTCCAGCAGCGCGATCGCCGCATCGTCCGGAAGCGCCGCGAACCGCATCGCCATGCGTGCCTGGCTGCAGGCATCGAGCGCTTCCAGACCGGTCTCCCACAGCGTCTTCCAGGCTTGGGGTGCGTGTGCGATCAGATCCCCGAGAAAGGCCGGCACGTCGAGCTCGACGGCACCGGGCGACTGCGCTTCGGCCGGGAGGATCAGGGCGCACAGGCGCGTCACGGCTGCCAGTCGGTCGGCATCGAAGTGGTTGTCGCGGTTCACGGCACGCTCCATATGCGCAATCAGGTGGGCACGAAGCGTTGCGGCCGCCCCACATCCGTCGATGCTTTCCATCACGTTCGCCGGGCTCGCGATCGAACACCCGATGCTGCCGGCCTGATATTTCCGGACGGACTCGTGTGTCCGCAGGAAAAATGGCGCGCCTGGAGGGATTCGAACCCCCGACCAACGGCTTCGGAAGCCGCTACTCTATCCGGCTGAGCTACAGGCGCGTGCCGCCTATTCTCCCCGATTCGGGCGGGCGGCGCGAGCTTTCCGCGCGGCGACCCCGGACCCACGACCGGACCGATGAGCGAAACCTCCGACATTTCCGCTGAAATTCCCGTCTGGCGCGAGCGTCTGCGCCAGTACTGGGCGCTGGTGCGCGGCGACCGGCCGATCGGCTGGCTGCTGCTGCTGTGGCCGACCTGGTGGGGCCTGTGGCTGGCCGCGGAGGGCGTGCCGCCGTGGTGGACGCTGGTGGTGTTCTCGCTGGGCGTATGGCTGACGCGTTCAGCCGGCTGCGTGATCAACGACTACGCCGACCGCTGGTTGGACCCGCTGGTCGAGCGCACACGGGGGCGGCCGCTGGCCACCGGCGCGGTGCGCGGCCGCGAGGCGCTGGCGGTGTTCGCGGTGCTGATGCTGGTCGCGTTCGCGCTGGTGTCGACGATGAACCGGCTGACGCTCCTGATGAGCGTGGTCGGCGTGTTCCTGGCCGCCAGCTATCCCTATCTCAAGCGCTACACCTATCTGCCGCAGGTCTATCTCGGGCTGGCGTTCGGCTGGGGCATCCCGATGGGCTTCGCGGCGATCCGCGGCGAGGTGCCGGCGATCGCCTGGGTGCTGTACGTCGCCAACATCTTCTGGACCACCGGCTACGACACCTGGTACGCGATGGTCGATCGCGAGGACGACCTGCGCGCGGGTTCGAAGTCGACCGCGATCCTGTTCGGCGATCTCGATCTGGTCGCGCTCGGGGTGCTGTACGCGCTGTTCTTCGCCGGTCTGGCGCTGATCGGCCGGCAGATGACGCTGGGCGCGGCGTACTGGGCGGGGCTCGGCGTCGCCGGTCTGTTGGTCGGTTACCAATTCGCCATCGGCCGCAGCCGCGCGCGCGACGCCTGTTTCCGCGCGTTCCTCAACAACCATTGGGTGGGGATGGCGGTGTTCGTCGGCCTGGCGGTGGCGTTCTGGACGAAGGGCTGAGGCCGGAGCGACCGGACCTGTCACCGGCGCCCCTGCGGGAGCGACCGATTGCAGGCCTTCAACAGCCGAAGGCTGGTCAACACCTGCCGAGGACTGTCGCGACTTCCGTCGCTCCCACAGGAGCTGCCTCCGACGTCTGCGGGCCTGAACGATCCTCCCGCGACGTTGCGGCGGGCCGGTGTCCTCGCCCCGCGAGGGTGCCGCCCGCGGCGATCTGGCCTTTCCAGGGAAACCCGGTTGCTGCGGTCAGTGCCAAGGTCAGGCAGGCGGCGAGCGGGGCCCGGCAGCGGCGGGAACGGGGCTGTCAAAGACGACGATTTCCACCCGTTCGTGCGCCCATGACGCTGATTTGAACGGGTTTTTGCATGAATACGTATGCAGGCACCTTCCCCCCGTGCGGCCACCGACTACCATCGCGGCTGCATGCCGGGGACAGGCTGGACTCCGGACATGCCGGGAACTGCGGAACCTCGCCTCAGACGGGAATCGCGCATGGACCTGCCAACGAATTCCAGTTGCTGTGGAGGGGATCCATGCAGCCTTTGAAGCGAAACCTGTTGAGCGTGGCGCTGGCTTCGGCCACGCTGATGCTGGCCAACAGCGCCTATGCGCAGTCGGCCGACCAGAACCAAACCCAGGCCGAAGACATCGATGAGATCAAGGTCGTCGGCATCCGTCGCAGTATCGAGGCCTCGACCGAGACCAAGCGCGAATCGACGTCGATCGTCGAAGCGATCTCGGCCGAAGACATCGGCAAACTGCCCGACACGTCGATCGCCGACTCGCTCGCGCGCCTGCCGGGTCTGACCGCGCAGCGCTTCGGCGGCCGTCCGCAGGAAATCAACATCCGCGGCTTCGCCGGCGACTTCTCGACCACCACGCTCAACGGTCGCGAGCAGGTCAGCCTCGGCAACAACCGCGGCGTCGAGTTCGACCAGTACCCGTCGGAACTCGTCAGTCAGGTGCTCGTCTACAAGACGCCCGATGCCCAACTCGTCGGCCAGGGCCTCTCCGGCACCGTCGACCTGAAAACCGTGCGTCCGCTGGCCTTCGGCAAACGCGCCTTCGCCGCCAACGTCCGCGGCGACATGAACAAGGTCGGCGACGAGAAGGAGAACGGCTACCGCTACAGCTTCTCCTACATCGACCAGTTCGCCGACAACACCGTCGGCATCGCCCTCGGCTACGCCCACCTCAACAATCCCGGTCAGGCCAAGCAGTTCGGCGACACCTGGGGTTACGACGGCGGCGGCCTGTTCGGCGGCGGCAAGCTCTATGACCTCGAAAATGACAACGAGCGCGACGGCCTGATGGGCGTGCTCGAATTCCGTCCGAACGAGAACTACCACACCGTCCTCGATATCTTCTATTCGCAGTTCGATCGTGAAGAGCAGAAGCGCGGCATGGAATTCGCCGGTGCCTTCGGCGGCACGGTCCAGCCGGGAAGCACGCCGGCCAACACCTCGTTCACCAATATCAATCCGGTGATCCGCAACGATTTCAACGCCACCTACGACGATCTGTTCGCCATCGGCTGGAAGCACGAACTTCGCCTGAGCGAGCACTGGACCGCCACCGCCGACATCGGCTACTCCGATGCCAAGCGCAAGGAGCGGATCCTCGAGACCTACGCGGGCGTCGATCCGGCGCTGGCGCGCGACACGCTCAACGTGGTGTTCGATCCGGATGGCTTCTTCCGTCACGACTTCGGTTACGACTACGGCGATCCGAACATCCTCCGCCTCGGCGATGCCGGCGGCTGGGGCCAGGACGGTTACATCAAGGACTTCGAGGTCAACGACAGCCTGAGTTCGTTCCGCCTCGACTTCGAGCGCAGCTTCGACGACGGCTGGTTCAGCAGTCTCGAATTCGGCGCCAACCTGACCGACCGCACCAAGAGCCGCGCCTCGAACGAAGCCTTCCTGGACCTCAGCGCCTGCCTCGGCGGCGTCTCGCCGGCCTGCACCGACGGCTTCTCGCAGCCGATCCCGACCGATCTGCGCACCAACTCCGCCTTCAACGCCTACGGCGTCGGCTCGATCTACGGTTACGACGCACTCCGTGCGTACCAGACCTTGTATACCCGCCGCGCCAACGCGAACGGCGATATTTCGAACAAGAACTGGGAAGTCAACGAGCAGGTCACCACCGCTTACGTCCAGGCCAACATCAACACCGAGATCGGTTCGATCCCGGTCAAGGGCAATATCGGCTTCCAGGCAGTCAGCGTCGATCAGTCCTCGCGCGGATCGGAGACATTCCAGGGCGGCGGCAATGGCCGTCCGCTCGAAGCAGGCGCCGCCTACACCGATTTCCTGCCCAGCCTGAATCTCTCGTTCGATCTGCCTTGGGATCAGGTCGTACGTGTCGGCGCCGGTCGTCAGGTGGCACGTCCGCGCATGGACGATCTGCGCGCGAACAATAATGTGAGCATCGGCGTCGGTCTCGCGGAGAATCCGCTGACGGGCGCACCCAATGTGATCGATCCCGCCACAGGACAGCTCACCCGCTTCTGGATGCGCGATGGCGGCAATCCGAAGCTCAAGCCGTGGGAAGCCAACGCCTACGACGTTTCGTACGAAAAATATTTCGGCGGAAGCAAGGCCTATGTCAGCCTCGCGTACTTCTACAAGGACCTGAGGACCTACATCTATCGCGAGCAGGGCATTTTCGACATCAACGATACTTCGATCACGCCTGCCGATTACCCGGTCAATCCGCTGCTTGTCCCGCCCAGCAATCTCGGTGGCTTCACCCGCCCTGTCAATGGCGAGGGTGGCACCATCAAGGGCTTCGAGTTCGCCGTTTCGGTGCCGCTGGACGTGCTGTGGGAACCGCTGCTCGGCTTCGGCATTCAGGCCAACTATTCGGACACCAAGAGCAGTATCCAGCCCCTCGGCCCCGACTTCCCGGATGAACCGCTGCCGGGCCTGTCGAAGTACATCTCGAACATCACCGCCTACTACGAGCGCTTCGGCTTCTCGGCGCGCGTCAGCCAGCGTCACCGCTCGGCGTTCGTGGGTGAAGTGCAGGGCTTCGGCGGCGATCGCACCCGTCGCACCTTCGAAGGCGAGACCGTCACCGACGTCCAGCTGGGTTACACCTTCCAGTCGGGCCCGCTCGAGAATCTCGGCATCCTCCTGCAGGTCAACAACCTGGAGAACGAACCCTTCCGTTCGTCCTTCAACGGCAACAGCGCGCAGCCGCGCGAGTACTTCGAATACGGCCGCACCTACCTGTTCGGCGTGAACTACCGCTTCTAAGCAACACTCTCGACAGGCGAGCTTGGCCCTTGTCCGGTTTCCCCCCCGGGCAAGGGCCTTTTCTTTGGTGGCGCCAGCCGCGACGGACGCCGCAGTTCCGCGCGCAGGGTGGGCGCTAGACTCGCCCGATCTTCCGGTGAATGCCGCATGCCCGAGCCGCGCGATCGATCCGCAACCAGTCGCCATCGAATCCGGTGGGCATCGCTGCTGATCGTCGCCGCATGTCTTCCGGTGGCCCGGGCCGACGACGGCGATGCCACATCGCAGCTGATCGACCGCGTCTTCGACTATCGCGCGCAGAACGGACTGCCGGCGATTCCGCTGTCCGATGCCATGACCCGGGTCGCGCGCGCGCATGTCGCCGACCTCGAACGCCATCCGCCGCGTGGCCGCTGCACTGCCCACAGCTGGTCGACCGACGGACCGTGGTCCGCCTGCTGTTACACCCCGGAACACGACGAGGCGCGCTGCATGTGGGACAAGCCGCGCGAGATCACCCGCGGCGCCTACACCGGCGACGGCTTCGAGATCGTCTGCTGGAACGAAGACGGCATGACCGCGGACGCCGCGATGGCGTGCTGGCGTAACAGCCGTCAGCACCATGGCGTGCTGCTCAACCGCGGTCCCTGGCGCGACACGCCGTGGCGCGCGCTCGGCGTGAGCGTGTCCCGGCACTATGCGGTGATCTGGCTGGGGCAGGTGGCGGAGCGCTGAGCGCGCCGGCCGGATTGACCCGCCCGCGCAACGTCCTGCACCATCGGCCGCATCGACAGGGGGTCGACGGCATCGCGCATGCGACGCCGGAACAAGACGCGCGAACACCACCCTGCGATCCGAATTCCCTTCCGACGCAGGACGCACACCATGTCGCAGGACGCCAGCAGCGGTTCAAGCGCTTCGATCACCGCCATCTCGCCGACCCAGGGGCCGACCACCGGCGGCACCCTCGTCACCATCACCGGCAGCGGTTTCACCGGCGCCACAGCCGTGCAGTTCGGCGTCGTGGGTGCGAATCCGGTGACGGTCACCGACACCGAGGTCACCGTGCTTTCGCCCGCGCAGGCGCTCGGCACCGTGGACGTGCGCGTGAACGTGCCGACGGGGCTCTCGCCGGTCGTGACCGCGGATCAGTTCACCTACGCGGTGCCGCAGACCGAAAACGCGGTGTTCGCGATCGTCAACAAGACCGGCGTGCCCGACGATCTGGTGTACGTGAAATTCCTCGGCGCGCAGATCAACGCCGGCAGCGTCGCGCAGACCTATGGCGACGCGCAGCCGCTCGGCACCGGCAGCGCGACCTCGACCGCGTCCTACAGTCTCGCCGCGATGACCGCCACGATTCCGGGCGCACCGGCGTCGCTGGGCGCGTTGCCGACGTTCGCGATCAACGATTACTCCGGCGGGCGGATCTACTTCAGCCTCGGCGCGGCGCTGAATTCGACCACGATCCCGGCGGCGCAGAACCCGGACGATCCCGATTTCAACACCGTCTACGCTTATGTCGAGCCGTCGGTCTTTCCGAACGCCACGCTCGGGTCGACCAACCTCGATGCGTCCTACGTCGACTTCGTCGGCATTCCGATCTCGATCGCGATCCGCAATCTCGCCGACGGCTCGCTGGCGAATCCACCGGCCAACAATCCGCTGTCCTCGCCGTCGGGCATGTCGCTGTTCGACGCGCTGACCGGTGACGCCAATGTGCCGACGGGCACCGTCGTCGCCGCGAGCACGGTCGCCAATGCCGGCACCTTCGGCATCACCGGGACCGCGCGCATTCTCTCGCCCTCGCTGTACGTCCCGACGATGATCGCCAACGCCCAGCCGTATCACGACTGGACAAGCAGCGGCGGCCTGATCGACACGCTGCAGCAGCAGGGCACGTCGCTGAGCGTCGCCAGCTACACCACCATCGACAGCGGCGTGTCGGTGTCCTTGGGTACCCTGTTCGGATTCGCGGGCAGCCCCGGCTCCACCATCGCGACGGCCTGGAGCCAGGGGCAGTCGTATGCCCTCACCGCAACCGCCGTGAGCGATCTCAATCCCTCAGGCGCGAACCCGCGCATCCCGACCCTGCAGGGCGTGCCGGGCATGATCCTCAGCGGCAACGGCGGCGTGGTCGGCGACTTCAGCGTCTATCTCAAGAACACCGATCTCGATCAGCCCAGCGGCATCTACGGCGCGAATCCGCCGTACATCGTCGACTGGACCGCGGATCCCGGCGGCGCGACCGCCTATCCGCAGACGCAGATCGAGAACGACCTCGCCGGTCGCGTCGTCGGCGACCTGCTCGCCGGCTTCAACTTCGGCTGGGCCGCGAGCACGCGCGTCGTCGCCGATCACGCGACCGCCACGGGCACCGCATCGGCCCTCGCCGGCACCGTATTCGATGTCGCCAGCGGCACCCTCGCGCAGCAACAGATCGGCCAACTCAGTACCGGACAACTGTTCTATCTGCTGTCGCTGCAGCCGGATACCGCCACGCTCGCGCAATGGTTCGGCGCGTCGATCCAGCCCAACCAGCCGACCCTCTACAACAACTACGCCAGCGATTTCCAAAGCCTGACCAAGGCCTACAACATGGCCTTCACCGACCGCCTGCAGGGTCCCAGCGACCCCGACATGTTCTTCACCCCGAGCCCGGATATCTACGTCGAAATCACACTGCTGCCCGGTGCGTACAAGGCGACCACGCGGCCGGTGTGATGACACCGCAGCCTGCGGATGCACGTCCTGCTGCGTGCATCCGCACATCGCTGTGCCATTGGCGCAATGAATCGAATATTGCATGTCGATTGCGGCAACCATCGACATGCATGCCTTGCAGCACAGAGACCATGATTCACTCTGCGCCCTGCCGCTGGCGGATACGCGAAAGTGATTGACACGCGTTGCGCGCGAGCAACAGACTCGAGACACGCTTCGGATCGAAGCGCGGACGTTCCACAGGGGGAATGCCGCATGGCCAGGGCAGGCGCGGAAATACTGACGCGTACGGTGTCATCGAAACGCAATCCTGCGGTGCAGGCGTTCGCTGCGACATTCGCGCTGTGCTTCACCGGCCACGCTGCCGCGCACGGCGGCGGACTCGACAAACACGGTTGCCACAACGATCGCAAACGCGGCAGCTATCACTGCCATCGCGGTGGTGCAGCACCGGCATCCCGCGATGCGCCGAACGCCTACGACGTCTCCCCATCTCGACTTGCGCCCGCACGCGCCGCACCGGGATCGCGCGCATTCGCGAACTGCAGCGAAGCGCGCGCAACCGGCGCAGCGCCCGTGCGTCGCGGCGACCCCGGCTACGGACCGCATCTGGATCGCGATGGCGATGGCGTGGGGTGCGAGCCGCGACGGCGATGAAGCGGGTTGATACCGCGTAGGCTGGGCTGCCAAGCCCAGCCCGATGTTCGAAGTTCGATGAAAAAGCTGGGCTTTCCAGCCCAGCCTACGCCGCTTCGTCGATGCCATCGTGCGATCGAGCGAACGCTTCACCCATCGCGTCATCGCCGTGCATCGGAAGATGGTGTCGCTACGATTGCCGCGCCTGGCAGCCGAAGGTATCGTCTGCCGTCATCCCATCGCAAAGCGCCTCGCCGATGCCCCTGACGCCCATCCCCGCAGCCGTCGATCTCGAAGAATTGATCCAGGCGCTCGATTGGGCGTCGGACACGTCGGGGCTGGGCAACATGGCGTTCGTTTCGCGCGAAACCGGGCAGGTCTTCCTGACCTCGGACGAAGATTTCGGCGATGCGCCCAATGCGGCGTTGCCGTCGGATCTCGACGACGTGGCGAGATACGCGATCGTGCCGACGCGGCACGATCTGCGTCTGGGCAAGCGGCTTGCGGTGCGCTTCGTGCAGGCGTCGTTGCCGGCGCGGTTGGAGGACACCTACGAGATGTTCGCGTCGCGCGGTGCGTATGCGCGGTTCAAGGCGATGCTGGAGAGCGAACGGGCGCTGGATGCGTGGCATGCGTTCGAGGCCGAGGCGGTCGAACGCGCGCTGCGCGAATGGGCGGAGTCGGAAATGCTCGCCGTCGCGGCGAGCGGGCCCAGGCATTGATGCGAGTTGGTTGAACGCGATCGATGTAGGCTGGGCTGCCAAGCCCAGCCGTGATGCTTGACGAAAATGCTGGGCTTGGCAGCCCAGCCTACGGGAAGCCAGCCTGCGTCGATAACCCGCCGGCGTCAGCCGCGCAGCACGGCGGCGGCCTGGGCGAGTGCGCCGATCGTGGGCCAGTCCTTCGCCTTCAACGCGTCGCCCGGCACCATCCACGATCCGCCCACGGTGATCACGTTGGGCAGCGCGAGATAGGACGGCGCCTTCGCGGCGTCGATGCCGCCGGTGGGGCAGAACTTCACCTGCGCGAACGGACCGGCGAAGCCCTTGAGCGCGGGAATGCCGCCGCTGGATTCGGCGGGGAAGAACTTGAAGCGGGTCCAGCCGTGTTCGAGGCCGCGCATCAGTTCGCTGGCGGTGGCGATGCCGGGCAACAGCGGAATGCCGGCCTGTGTCGCCGCGGCGTAGAGCGTATCGGTGCCGCCGGGCGAGATCGCGAACGATGCGCCCGCTTCCTCGACCGCGGCGAGGTCGGCCGCGGTGAGCACGGTGCCGGCGCCGACGATCGCACCGGGGACGGTGCGCATGCGGCGGATGACCTCGAGCGCGACCGGCGTGCGCAGGGTGATTTCGAGGACCGGCAGGCCGGCGGCGACCAGGGTTTCGGCCAGTGGAATCGCGTCGTCGACATCGGCGACGGCCAGCACCGGCACCACCGGCGCCTGGCGGAGGATGTCATCGATGCGTTGCAGGGTCTCGGGCGTCATCGTGCGGCATCTCATCGTGATGTTTCTGAAGCGAGGTCGGCGCGCAGCGCCATGGCGGCGCCGAGCAGGCCCGGGCCGGTGTGGGTGATCACGCGGATATTGACCGATTCGAGATATGCGGCGAAGCGGCCCTTGGCGAGGAAGCGTTCGCGGAAGGCGCTGCTGCGCAGGAACGGCACGAAGCGCGGGACGATGCCGCCGGCGATCATCACCGTGCGCGAGCCGTGGATCAGCGCGGCGTCGCCGGCGACGCTGCCGAGCACGGCGCAGAAGCGCGCGAGCGTGCGGCGTGCGGCGAGGTCGTGGCCTTCCAGCGCGGCGATCACGATGTCGGCCGGTTCGCGCAGCGCCTCGTGCTGGCCGGTGGCGTGATCGACCGCGCCGCGCAGCACCGCGTCGATGTGCGACAGTCCGCTGCCGCAGAGCAGGCGTTCGTTGGAGACGCGGCCGAAGCGCGCGGTGAACCAGCGCGCGATGTTGAGCTCCTCGTCGCCCAGCGGCGCGAAGCTGACGTGCCCGCCTTCGGTTTCGACCACCTGCCAGCGGCCGGCGCCGCCGACCAGCATCGCGACGCCGAGGCCGGTGCCCGGGCCGAGCACGGTGATCGGGCCGTGCAGGGTCGGTTCGTCGCCGCCGTGGATCGCGATCTGTTCGTTCGCGTGCAGCGCGGGCACCGACCACGCCACCGCGCCGAAATCGTTGAGCACGTGCAGCGTGTCCAGCGCGAGCGCGCGCTGCAGTTCGCTGCGCGTGAACGACCAGGCGCGGTTGGTGAGCCGGATCTCCTCGCCGTTGACCGGACTGGCGACCGCGATCGCGGCGTGGTGCGGTTTGGCGCCGACGCCGTCGAGATAGTGTTCGGCCGCGTGCTGCAGGCTGGCGAACCGCGAGGCATCGAGGCTGCGCGGTTCGAGCACCTGCGCGGTGGCCGCGGACAGATCGGTCAGCGCGAAGCGCGCGTTGGTGCCGCCGATGTCGGCGATCAGCGCGAGCGGGGAAGCGGTCACGGTGTCTTTCATCGCTCGGCGGTCCTCAGCGGTGCGCGTGCAGCGTGTCGTCGGCGACATCATTGGAGAACAGACTGCATGCGCCTTCCTCGGCGGTGCCGACGTTCGCGCGCATCAGGCCGAACAGCTCGCGGCCGAGGCCGTGGGCGTTGCCGGACAGGTCGGAGATCGACGGTGCGCGCGCGGCCCATTCCGCGTCGGCCACGTCGGCCTGCATGACGCCGGCTTCGGCGTCGATGCGGATCGGATCGCCGTCGCGCACCTTCGCGAGCGCGCCGCCGCAGGCCGTTTCCGGGCTGACGTGGATCGCGGCGAGCACCTTGCCGGAGGCGCCCGACATGCGGCCGTCGGTCAGCAGCGCGACGCGCTGGCCGCGATCCTGCAGCACCGAGAGGGTGGGCGTGAGTTTGTGCAGCTCCGGCATGCCGTTCGCGCGCGGGCCCTGGCCGCGGATCACCGCGACGAAGTCCCCGCCCAGCGCGCCGGCCTTGAACGCATCGAGCAGCGCGTCCTGCGAGTCGAAGACCTTCGCCGGTGCGGCGATCGCACGATGTTCGGGCGCGACCGCGGAGATCTTCACCACCGCGCGGCCGAGATTGCCCTGCAGGCGACGGAGACCGCCTTCGCGATCGAAGGGCTCGGCCACGCCGCGCACGATCGCGGTGTCGCCCGATTGCGTGGGCGGTGCGCGCCAGACCAGCGACGTGCCGTCGAGCGCGGGCGCCTGCGCCTGCTGGCGCAGATCGCCGCCGTGCACGCAGCGGATGTCGGCGTGCATCAGGCCGGCGTCGATGAGCTCGCGGATGATGAAGCCCAGTCCGCCGGCGGTGTGGAAGTGATTCACGTCGGCGCTGCCGTTCGGATACACGCGCGCCAGTAGCGGCGTGGCCTGCGACAGTTCGTCGAGATCGTCCCAGTCGATGATCAGGCCCGCGGCGCGCGCGATCGCGACCAGATGCAGCGCGTGATTGGTCGAACCGCCGGTGGCGGCGAGGCCGACCATCGCGTTGACGATGGCCTTCTCGTCCACCGTCCTGCCGATCGGGCGATAGTCGTCGCCGAGGTGGGTGATACGCAGCGCCTGCTCGGTTGCGGCCACGGTCAGCGCGTCGCGCAGCGGCGTGTTCGGATTGACGAAGGCGGTGCCCGGCATGTGCAGGCCCATCACTTCCATCAGCATCTGGTTGGAATTCGCGGTGCCGTAGAACGTGCAGGTGCCGGCGCCGTGATATGAGGCGGATTCTGCTTCCAGCAGTTCGTCGCGGCTGGCCTTGCCTTCCGCATAACGCTGCCGCACCGCGGCCTTTTCCTTGTTCGGCAGGCCGGAGGGCATCGGCCCGGCGGGCACGAAGATCACCGGCAGATGGCCGAAACTCAGCGCGCCGATCAGCAGGCCGGGCACGATCTTGTCGCACACGCCGAGCATCAGCGCGGCGTCGAACATCTCGTGCGACAGCGCCACCGCGGTGGACAGCGCCACGGTGTCGCGCGAGAACAGCGACAGCTCCATGCCGGTGCGGCCCTGGGTCACGCCGTCGCACATCGCCGGCACGCCGCCGGCGACCTGCGCGCTGCCGCCGGCGTTGCGCGCGGCCATCCGGATCAGGGTCGGATACTGCTCCATCGGCTGATGCGCCGAGAGCATGTCGTTGTAGGCGGTGACGATGCCGATGTTGCCGCCGGCGCCGGTTTTCAGCATCGGCTTGTCGCTGCCGGACGCGGCGAAGGCATGGGCGAGATTGCCGCAGCCCAGATGGCGGCGCGTCGGGCCCTGCGGCCGCGCGGCGTCGACGCGCGCGAGATAGGTCTCGCGGGTGCGCCGGCTCTTGTCCGCGATGCGCGCGGTGACGCGTTCGACGACGGGATGGAGGCTCATGACAACACACTCACGACGGCAGGCTCATGGCAGCGGCTCATCAGGGGCTCCAGTGGATGTGCACCGTGGCGTCCGGCGCGTGCAGCAGCGCGGAGATCGGCATCCGCAGCGGGTCGTGCGTCGCCTGCGCGGCGCGCAGCACGTCGCGCTTGCGCGCGCCGGTGACGATCAGGTGCAGGCCGCGCGCGCGCAGCAGCCGCGCGAGGCCCAGGGTGATGCGCGGGAACGGCGCTTCCGGCGGCAGCGGATCGGGAACGACGAGGAACGCATCCTCGCGCGCGTCCATCGTCATCGCCGCGGGCAGCGCCTCCGCGCCGGGGAACAGCGAAGCGGTATGCGCGTCTTCGCCCATGCCCAGCACGACGGCGTCGAAGGCGTCGCGATTCCGCGCGAGCATGTCGCGCGCGTGCCGCAGCGATGCCTGCGCGTCGCCTTCGGCGACGGTCAGCGCTTCGATCCGCAGGCCGTCGGCCGCGGCGAAGGCCTCGCGCAGCGCGGCGACGTTGCTGGCGGCGTGCGCATGCGCGACGCAGCGATCGTCGCCGGGCATCGCGACGATGTCCGACCAGGGCATCGACTCGGCGGCGAGCGCGCGATAGATCGGGAACGGGGTTCTGCCGCCGGCCAGCGCCAGCAGCGCGCGGCCGCGCGCCTGCAGCGCATCGGCGCAGGCCGCGTGCAGATGTCCGGCGACCGCCGCGGTCAGGGCGGCGGTGTCGGCATAGTCGTGTTCGATCCAGGCCATGGCCGTCGTCTCACTCGCGCCAGCTGTGGCCGTGGCGTTCGGTCATCGCGACCGCCGCGTTCGGGCCCCAGGTGCCGGCGGCATACGTCTTGGGCGCACTGCCGGCGTGGTTCCAGCCGTCGAGGATCGCATCGACCCACTGCCATGCCGCCTCGGTTTCGTCGCGACGCACGAACAGGGTGCCGTTGCCTTCAATCGCATCGAGATACAGGCGTTCGTAGGCGAGCCGGCGGCGCTCGTGCGCGAAGCGCTCGTCCAGATCCAGATCCAGCGACACCTGCGACAGGCGCAGGCCGCTGCGGTCGAGGCCAGGCGTCTTGTGCATCAGCTGCAGTTCGATGCGTTCTTCCGGCTGCAGTTTGATGATCAGCGCGTTCGGCTGGCTGGCGGCGCCGCCGCGGGCGAAGATCGAATGCGGCACTTCGCGGAACTGCAGGTAGATTTCCGTGCAGCGGTTCGGCATGCGCTTGCCGGTGCGCAGATAGAACGGCACGCCCGACCAGCGCCAGTTGTCGATGTGCGCGCGCATCGCGACGAAGGTTTCGGTGCGGCTGGCGCGGCCGAGCTCGTCGAGATAGCCCGGCACCGCCTTGCCGCCGATCGCGCCGGCGGTGTACTGGCCGGCGACGGTTTCCATGGCGACCTCGGCGCGGCCGATCGGGCGCAGCGAACGCAGCACCTTGATCTTCTCGTTGCGCACCGCGGTCGGCTCGAACTGCGACGGCGGCTCCATCGCGGTCAGGCACACCAGTTGCAGCAGATGGTTCTGCAGCATGTCGCGGATCGCGCCGGAATGGTCGTAGTAATCGCCGCGGCCTTCGACGCCGACGGTCTCGGCCACGGTGATCTGCACCTGTTCGATGTGGCGCGCGTTCCACAGCGGTTCGAACAGCGCATTGCCGAAGCGCAGCGCCAGCAGGTTCTGCACGCCTTCCTTGCCGAGGTAATGATCGACGCGGTAGACGCGGTCTTCGTCGAAGCTGCGGGTGACGCCGTCGTTGATCGCGATGGCTTCGGCCAGATCGTGGCCGATGGGTTTTTCCAGCATCACCCGGGTGCCGGGGCCGGCCAGACCGTGGCGGGCCAGCGCCGCGCAGGCCTGTTCGTAGAACTTCGGCGAGGTGCTGAGGTGATAGACGATGTCGCCGCTGCGCAGGCCCCGGATGCGCTCGGCCAGCGCGGCGACGGACGCGTCGTCGTCGAGCGAGGCCGGCTGGTAATGCACCCGTGCCAGCAGCGCCTGCAGGGTCGCGTCGTTGCGCTGTTCCGCCGGCACGAAGCGGGCGATGGCGTCGGCGACGAGGGTGCGGAACGCGTCGTCGTCGAGCGTGCTGCGCGCGGTGCCGAGGATCCGCATCGACGCCGGCAGCAGCCCGTCACCCTGCAGCCCGTACAGCGAGGGCAGGAGCATGCGCTGGGCGAGATCGCCGGTGGCGCCGAAGATGGTCAACAGCGAAGCGGGGGATGTGGTCACAGCGGGGTCCGTCGTGGAGAACCTGCAAGCGTAATCCGGAAGTATGGCGGAAAAGCATGCATACGTTTGCATGCCGCCATGCGCGGGCGTATGCGGTTTGCTGTGTACGTTTCGGAAATGCATGCTTCGGAACTGCGTGTTCCAGAACTGCGCGTTTCGGGAGGACATGTTTCGGGAATGCCTGCTTCAGGCATGCCTGCTTCAAGAATGCGTGTTTCAGAAACATGCGGCCCGGCGCGCCATCCGGTGCGCGCCGTTCAGGACAGCCGCGCTCCGCATGCGCGCAACGGCCCGGACTGGCCGGGCCGTTGCGTGTCCCGTGCGCCGTTGCCGGCGCCGGTCAGAAGCCGAAGCCGAAGTTCACGCCGATCACGCGCGGCGGCAGGTATTGCGACAGATAGATGAAGTTGCCGGGCGAGACCTGGGTGCGGCCGGCGTTGGTCCGGACGCGTCCGTCGGCGACGTTGTCGACGTACAGGTCCATCCACCATTTGCTCTGCGGCGCCTCGTAGCGCAGCGTGAAATCGCCGCGGGCATAGCTTTTCTGCTTGTCGCCGTCGCCGAGGTTGAACGGGCTGAGCCAGCTTTCGGTCTCGTAGTGCGCGCTGATCCGCGGCGTGATCCGGGCGCCGCTGGCGAGATCGAAATCGTGTTCGTAGGCGACATGCAGCTGCGCGTCCGGCGCGTGCGCCAGTTCGTTGCCGGTCACGTCCAGGCAGTTGCCGATGCCCGACGCCGGCGGGCACGCGGGCAGGCCCTGGTAGTCGTTGCTGCCGGCGTAGCGCAGGGTGCCGAGTTTTTTCTGGTGCAGCAGCGACAGCACCACCTGCAGGCGATCGTTGTCGGTGAGCCGCGCGTTCAGTTCGGACTCGAAGCCCGAGACCTTGGTGCTGCCTTCCACGTTGGAGAAGCCCAGCCCGCGGCTGCCGTCGACGAAGGTGATCGGCGCGGCAAGCTGGAAATCGCGGAAGTCCATGTAGAACAGCGCATTGTTCCAGGTGATGCGGCCGTTGCGGAAGCTGTTCTTGGTGCCGATCTCGTAACTGGTCAGGGTTTCGTGGTCGTACGGCACGCCGCCGTCCTGCAGACCGCCGGACTTGTAGCCGGTCGAGACCGAACCGTAGATCAGGAATTTGTCGGTGATGTCGCCGTCGGCGCGGATCAGCCACGTCGTCTGTTCGTGGTCGTACTCGCCATCGTTGATGCCGCCCACGCCGAAGCCGAAGCCGGTGCCCGGCCCGGGCGTGGTGCCGGTGGAGATCGGCACCTGCGGCACCGCCGGGTTGTATTGCCAGCCCCAGCCGCGACCGCCGTTGTTTTCCTTGTGATCGTCGGTATAGCGCAGGCCGCCGGTGAGGCGGACGTCGTCGCTGATGTTCCAGGTGGCCTGGCCGAAGATCGCGGTGGAAGACACTTTCTGCTCGGGCTGGATGAACGATCCCTGCCACGCCACGGTGCCCTGCTGGGTGCCGTTGAAGATCGGGATGTCGAAGCGGATGTCGTTCTCTTCCGCAGCGTAGTACAGGCCGAGGATCCAGTCGATCGTGTTCTCGCCGGTGGTCTTCAGGTTCAGCTCGTGGCTGTGGCTGAAGTAGTTCGAGTAGTTGGTGCGGTCCTGCTGGAAGGTCGCGCCGGTGGAGAAACTGGTGGGCACCTGGGCGCCGCCGTCCTGGTCGTAGTCGCTCGATCCGCTGAAATCGCTGATGCCCGCGATGTAGCTGAGGCTCAGATGGTCGTTGATGTCGTAGTCGACGCGGCTGCGCAGCGCGAGCACGTCGCGTTCGAGATGCGGCGCGACGTCGATCAGCGCCGACCAGAACGGCTGGCCCGCGCGCGGCTTCTGCATCAGGTTGGCGTTGGGCGTGCCGCGGTCGCGGAAATACTCGACCGACAGGTTCCAGCTCAGCGCGTCGCTGGGCTGCCACAGGCTGCTGATGCGGAACGCGGACTGGTTCTGCGCGTTGTACTTGTCGCCGCTGGTCACGAACAGGTTGGGATTGATCGGCTGGAAATCCGCCGCCGCGCCGCCGCTGGCCAGCCATGCGGCCTGCTGGTCGGCCAGCGAGGGAATCTGTCCGATCGGATCCTGGTAATCGACGTAACCGTCGTGTTGTTCGTGCGCGAACGCCACGCGCAGCGCCCAGGTGTCGGTCATCGGCACGTTGACCGCGGCGCGCGCGCCGAAGCGGTCGTATTCGCCGATGCCGAACTGCACCGTGCCCGAGCTGTCGCCGATCACCGGTCTGGCGGTCTGCATGTTCACCGCGCCGACCGTGGAGTTGCGGCCCCACAGCGTGCCCTGCGGGCCGCGCAGCACTTCCACCGAATCCAGATCCATCAGCAGCGCGGCGGCGCCTTCGGCGCGCGGCGTGTAGATGCCGTCGACGAACAGCGCGACCTCGGGGTCGGCGTATTCGGTCTTGGCGCTGTCGTTGCCGATGCCGCGCAGGGTGAGGGTGATCACGCCGTGGTCGCCCTGGGTGGTGGCCTGGAAGCCGGGCACCAGCGAGGTGACGTCCTGGACGGTCATCACGCGTTCCTTGTCGAGCGTGTCGGCGCTGATCGCCGAGATCGCGACGGGGGTGCGCTGCAGCGGCGTGCTGCGCTTGGTGGCGGTGACCACGATCTCGTCGAGTTGCTGATCGCCATCGCCCGTCGAAGGCGCGTCCTGCGCGCCCGCGTGGCCTGCCGCGAGCACGGCGAGGATGGTCGCGGACAGAGTCTTGTACCGGTGTTTCATCGAACGGGTCCTCCCCAGAAGTTTGAGTGTCGCGCAGCGCGTGGGCCCCGGCGTCCGAGGCCACGCGGCGGACACTGCACCCACGATGGCAGCGCTGTCAACAAAAAAATGACAGCGCAGTCATCGGGGCGTATATTGCCCCCGATCCAGCGCGGAATCGCCTGAAATCATGCGGATTCCGGGCCATCCGATGTTGCGGCGCAGCATACATTCGCGAGGAGGGGAGATGCATCCGGTACGCAGGATCCTGATCGTCGGCGGCGGTACCGCGGGCTGGCTGGCGGCGTGTTACCTGGCGAAGACGCTCAACAGTCGCGCCCCGGGCGCGATCGCGATCTCGCTGGTGGAATCGTCGGAGATTCCCGGCGTCGGCGTGGGCGAAGGCACGTTCCCGTCGATCCGCGGCACGCTTTCGGCGATCGGCATCGACGAGGCGCGCTTCCTGCGCACGTGCGGTGCGACCTTCAAGCAGGGAATCCGTTTCGTCGACTGGGTGCGCGCGCCGGGCGGCGACGGCATCGACCACTATTTCCATCCGTTCAACACACCGAGCCAGCGACCCGGCGCGCCCGACCCGCTGCCGTACTGGCTGCTCGGCGACGCCGGCGCGGGCGTGCCCTTCGCCGAGGCCGCGACCATGCAGAAGCGCGTCGCCGATGCCGGCCGCGCGCCGAAGCGGATCGGCGATCCCGATTATCAGGGCCGGATGAACTATGCCTACCATTTCGACGCGGGCCGCTTCGCCGCGCTGCTGGCCGAGCACGGGCAATCGCTGGGCGTGCAGCGCACGATCGCGACGGTCGTCCGCGCCGAGCGCGACGAAGCGGGCGACATCGTCGGTGTCGAGACCCGCGAAGCCGGCACCCTGGTCGCGGATCTCTACATCGACTGCACCGGCTTCCGCGCGGCGCTGATCGGCGAAGCGATGGGCGAGCCGTTGCGCAGCGTGCGCGACACGCTGTTCGTGGACCGTGCGCTGGCGATGCAGGTGCCGGACGACCGCGCCGATGCACCGCTGCCCGCCTACACGATTTCGACCGCGCACGAGGCCGGGTGGACCTGGGACATCGCGCTGCAGACGCGTCGCGGCGTGGGTTACGTGTATTCCAGCCGGCACAGCGACGATGCGCGCGCCGAAGCCGTCCTGCGGCGTTACATCGGCCCGCGGGCGGACGCGCTCACGCCGCGGCTGCTCGCCTTCGACGCCGGCTGGCGCCCGATGCAATGGAAGCGCAACTGCGTCGCCATCGGGCTCGCCGCGGGCTTCCTCGAACCGCTGGAATCCACCGGGATCGGCCTGATCGAGATCGCGACCTATCTCGTGGCGCATCTGCTGCCGCCCGACGGCGATTTCGCCCGGATCGCACCGCGCTTCAACGAGGCGATGAACGCGCGCTACGCGCGGATCGTCGATTTCCTCAAGCTGCACTATTGCCTCACACGCCGCACCGACAGCGCGTTCTGGCGCGACAACGCCGATCCGGCGAGCATCCCTGCGTCGCTGCGCGATCTGCTCGCGCTGTGGCGGCACCGTCCGCCGCACCGCCTGGATTTCGTGACCGACCTGGAGATGTTCCTGCCCGCGAGCTGGCAGTTCGTGCTCTACGGCATGGAGTTCGCCACCGATCCCGCCGCGTTGCGGCCGATGCACGCGCAGTCGGCGCGCGCGCGCGAGGAATTCCGGATGCTGCGCGCGGTCGCGGCGCGGGCGGTCGACGATCTGCCGCCGCATCGCGCCCTGCTCGACGCGCTGTGCGCCGATCCGCCGCGCGCACGCGTGCAGGCCTGATCCGGTCGCGGTCGACGGCGCAGAGGACAGGACGGTACAGGAAACGTCATGGGCAAAATCACAGGCGGGGCCACCCGGATCGAGGACGTCGCGCGCGTTGCCGGCGTCTCGATGAAGACGGTGTCGCGGGTGTTCAATCACGAGCCGAACGTGCGCGCGGACACCCGCGCGAAGGTCGAGGCCGCGGCGAAGGCGTTGCACTACCGGCCGAATCCGTCGGCGCGCAGCCTCGCCGGGCATCGCTCGTACCTGATCGCGCTGGTCTACGACAATCCGTCGGCGAGCTACGTGATGGAAGTGATTTCAGGCGTGCTCGACGCCTGCGAGCCGGCGCGCTACAGCATGATGGTGCGCCCGGTGAAGCTGGACGACCGCGATCACGTCGAACTGGTCGCGGAGACGGTGGCCCAGTACGCGCCGGATGGACTGATCCTGACGCCACCGCTGACCGACGATGCCGCGTTGCTGCGCCGGCTGGATGCGCAGGGCGTGCGCTACGCCAGCATTTCGCCGAAGACCGCGAACGCGCGGCTGGGCGCGCATCTGGACGAGCGCAGCGCGGTGCGCGAGATGATGGCGCACATCGTGTCGCTGGGGCATCGCCGCATCGCCCACGTCAAGGGGCATCGCGATCACGGCGCGACGGACTGGCGCCTTGCGGGCTACCGCGACGGTCTGCGCGCGGCCGGCATCGCCTACGATCGCGCGCTGGTGGTGGCCGGCGAGTTCTCGTTCGAGTCGGGCGCGGCGGCGGCGGAGCGACTGCTCGCGCTGGACGCGCCGCCCACCGCGATCTTCGCCGCCAACGACGATACCGCCGCCGGCATCATGCGGGTCGCGTCCGGACAGGGACTGCGGATCCCGCGGGATGTCTCGGTCTTCGGCTTCGACGATCTGCCGATGGCGCGGCAGCTGTGGCCGGCGTTGACCACCGTGCGCCAGCCCAGCCGCGCGATGGGCCGCATCGCCGCCGAGCAGCTGCTGCGCGCGATCCGCGGCGAGGCCGCGGGCATGGTCGAAGTGCCCTACGAACTGCGCCTGCGCGATTCCACCGGACCGGTGCCGACGCATCCGCGGCGACGCTGAGGGCCCGGCGGGGCGGCGCCGTACGCGGTGTATCATCGCCCGAGTGCAGGCCGGGGTGGACGATGAGTTCCGGAGTGAGAATCGAGGCGGTCGCGCGCGCCGCAGGCGTGTCGATGAAGACGGTGTCGCGGGTGTTCAACCACGAACCGAACGTGCGCCCGGAAACCCGCGCGAAGGTCGAAGCGGCCGCGAAGGCGCTGAACTATCGACCGAACCCTTCGGCCCGCAGCCTCGCCGGGCATCGTTCGTACCTGATCGCGCTGGCCTACGACAACCCGCCCGGCCACTACATCATGGACCTGATGTCGGGCGTGGTGGACGCCTGCGAAACCGCGCACTACAGCATGATGATGCGGCCGGTAGACTACGACAGCCATTCGCACGTCGACGTGATCGCCGAATGCGTGGGCCAGTACGCGCCCGACGGCATCCTGCTGGTGCCGCCGCTCACCGACGACGCGGCGCTGCTCGCGCGGCTCGCCGAGGCCGGCACGCGTCTGGCGTTCGTGTCGCCGTTGGATGCGCAGGCCCGGGTCGGCGCACGGATGGACGAGCGCGCCGCGGTGCGCGAACTGATGGCGCATCTGGTCGCGCTCGGTCATCGCCGCATCGCGCACGTGAAGGGTCGTCGCGATCACGGCGCCACCGAATGGCGCCTCGCCGGCTATCGCGACGGTCTGCGCGCCGCCGGTCTGGCGTACGACAAATCGCTGGTGATTCCCGGCGAGTTCTCGTTCGAATCCGGGTCGGCCGCGCTGCAGGCGCTGCTGGCCCTGGACGCGCCGCCGACCGCGATCTTCGCCGCCAACGACGACACCGCCGCCGGCGTGATGCACGCCGCGCTCGCGCGCGGCCTGCGCGTTCCCGACGATCTGTCGGTCTGCGGTTTCGACGATCAGCCGATGGCGCGGCAGCTGTGGCCCTCGCTGACCACCGTGCGCCAGCCGGTCGCGGCGATGGGGCGCATCGCCACGGAACAATTGCTGCTCTCGATCCGCGACGCCAGCGCCGGCACGATGGTCGAAGTGCCGTACGCGCTGTCGCTGCGCGATTCCACCGGCCCGGTGCCGACGCGCGCGGGCCGCCGCCGCTGAGCGCATCCGGCGCATCGCGACGCCGGACGCGCCTTCACCGCCTTGCCGGTGTCACCAGAACGCCGCGTACAGCGCGATGAGGATGCCGATCACGCCGACCGCGCCGGCGTTGAACGATGCGCCGGTGGCGTAGCGCACGTCGTCGGTGCGGATGCGGTTGGCGTCGCCGCGCGCGCGCGTGGTCAGCGACACCACCACCGCCAGCGCCAGCGCCAGCAGGAACACCAGGCCGACCCGATCCATGAACGGCAGCGACGGCCACGCCAGTTTCAGCGCGATCGACAGCGCGAACGAACCGACCGCGGCCGCGATCGCGCCGGCCTCGTTCGCACGTTTCCAGAACAGGCCGAGCACGAAGATCACCACGATGCCCGGAGTGAAGAAGCCGGTGTATTCCTGGATGTACTGGAAGCCCTGATCGAAACCGCCGAGCAGCGGCTTCGCGGTCAGCACCGCGAGCACGATGGCCACGGTCGCCGCGATCCGGCCGACCTTCACCAGATGCGCCTGTTCGTGCGCCTTGCGTTCGCCCGTCCGGCCGCGCTTGGCGTAGAAATCGAGGGTGAAGATGGTCGAGACCGAATTGATCTTCGACGCCAGCGAGGCCACGATCGCCGCGATCAGCGCCGCGAACACCAGGCCCAGCACGCCGGTGGGCAGCAGCGCCATCATCTTCGCATAGGCCTGGTCGGGCTTTTCGAGATCGGTCACCAGCATCAGCGCGGCGATGCCCGGCAGCACCACGATCACCGGCATCAGCAGCTTCAGGAACGCCGCGAACACCACGCCCTTCTGCGCTTCGGCGATGTCCTTCGCCGCCAGCGCGCGCTGGATGATGTATTGGTTGAAGCCCCAGTAGCTGACGTTCATGATCCACATGCCGCCGATCAGCACGCTCAGCCCCGGCAGATCCTTGTAGAACGGATTGTCGGGCGAGAGGATCATCTCGAAGTGGCCCGGATGCGCAGCCATCAGCGTGTTGAAACCGCCGACGATGCCACCGTCGCCGCCGATGCGGTCCAGCGAAATGCCGACGATCAGCAATCCGCCCAGCACCAGCAGCGCGACCTGCACGATGTCGGTGAGCGCCACCGCCTTCAGCCCGCCGTACAGCTGGTACAGCAGCGCAAAACCGCCGAGCAGCGCCAGCGCCGCAAACTGGTCGATGCCGGTGACCTGAGTGACGGCGATCGAACCCAGCCACAGGATCGAGGTCAGGTTCACGAACACGTACAGGCCCAGCCAGAACACCGCCATGATCGTGCGGATGGTCGGGCCGTAAC
The DNA here is from genome assembly GCF_039543145.1 of Lysobacter hankyongensis. Taxonomy (NCBI): domain Bacteria; kingdom Pseudomonadati; phylum Pseudomonadota; class Gammaproteobacteria; order Lysobacterales; family Lysobacteraceae; genus Lysobacter; species Lysobacter hankyongensis. Next base: position 54,309 of record NZ_BAABJE010000018.1, read on the forward strand.
GCTCCTCGAGGAACTGCGGCATGGTGTAGATGCCGTTGCGCAGGAACACCGGCAGGAAGAACTTGCCGACGATCAGCAGCGTGAGCGCGGCCATCCATTCGTACGAAGCGATGGCGAGGCCCAGCGCGTAGCCCGATCCCGACATGCCGATGATCTGCTCGGCCGAGATGTTCGCCGCGATCAGCGACGCGCCGATCGCCCACCACGGCAGCGATTTGCCGGCGAGGAAATAATCCTGCGCGTCCTTGCGATGCCCGGCCTTTTCGCGGGAGACCCATTGCGCCAGCGCGAAGATGCCGACCAGATAGGTCAGCACGATCACGGTATCGATCGTAGAAAGATTCACGTTCCCTCCCGGGGCGTTCGCCGTCTGCGCGGCTTCATGGTTGGATGATCCGAGCCGCGCGGTCGCGGTCGGCGGAATGCGTCATCGCGTCGTGCAGGCCAGCGTGCGATCCGGATTGGTCCCCAGTTCCACCCGCGTCAGCGCGAGCGCGAGGCGTCCGGCGGTTTCGATCCGCAGCGGGCGATCGATCCGCCGCATGTCCGCGCCCGCGCCCTGCAGGCACTTCAGCGGCACGCCGACGCGCAGCCATGCGTGGGTCGGCAGCGCCCCGAGATCCGCATCGATCCGCACCCGCGCCGCGCAGTCCGCGCCGCATCCCACGTCCAGCCAGACGTCCGCCGTCGGCGCCTCCCGCAGTTGAAGCGTGAGCATCAATAGCACGTCGCCATTGGTCTCGCGGGTGAGGTCGTTGGCTGCAAACGTATTCAGGGCGAAGGCCGCGCGGCCGCTGCCGCGCCACTCGATGAGGCGCGCATCTTCCTGCGCGCGATGGTCGATGCTGCGCAGCGCGATGCTGCCGTCGGCGCTCGCGGCGGTGGCGCCGGCGACCGCAATCTCCGCACCGTCCGCGCCGATCAGCTGCATGCGGGAACCGGTCGCCGCGGCGCCGCGCGCCAGATACAACCCGTGCGGCACCAGGCCGCCGGCGATGCCCGCATCCTCGGACAGCAGCGGCAGTTCGGCGTGTTCGCCGTAGCGCAGGCCGTAGCCGAACGGAAACTGCGGGGCGTAGTCGGCATCGCCGACGTTCAGCGGCACCTGCACCGCGGTGCGCGGCCACGAGAACGAGAGCCGGCCGCGGAAATCGTGGGCGATGGCGCCGTCGTCGCCGCGCAGCAGCACGTCGGCGACGCCATCGCCTTCCGAGCCCGGCAGCCACGCGGCGACGAACGCGTCCGACGCGTTGATCTCGCGGTTCATCCACAGCGGCCGGCCGGAGAGGAAGACCGACACCACCGGAATGCCCTCGGCCTTCAGCCGTCGCAGCAATGCGAGATCGGCGTCGTCGCCGGGTTTGTAGGCGAGCGTGCGTACGTCGCCCTGGAATTCCGCGTAGGGATCCTCGCCGAACACCACGATGGCGACATCGGGCCGGCGGCCTGCGTGGTGGCCGTTGATCGACAGCGTCGCTTCGCCGCCCGCGGCTTCGATCCGGCGGCGCAGACCGTCCCAGATCGACGTGGCGCCGGGGAAATCCTCGCGTCGCGTTCCGGTGCCCTGCCAGGTCAGCGTCCAGCCGCCGGACTGTTTCGCCAGGTCGTCGGCGCCGTCGCCGGCCACCAGCACCCGCGACTTCGGCGACAGCGGCAGCAGGCGGCCGTTGTTCTTCAGCAGCACCAGCGACGCGCGTACCGCCTGCCGCGCGAGCGCGCGATGGTCGGAATGTCCGACCAGATCGGTACGACGGCCGAGCGGGCGTTGCGACGGCGCCGGCGCGTCGAACAGGCCGGCCTGCAGTTTCACCCGCAGGATGCGCGCGACCGCTTCGTCCAGCCGCGTCATCGGGATGCGGCCCGCGCGCACGTCCTTCACCGTGTTCTCGTAGTAACCGCGCCAGCTGTCGGGCGCCATGACCATGTCGATGCCGGCGTTCACCGCGGCGGGGCAGGTGTCGTTGCTGCAGCCCGGCAACTGGCCGTGCGCGTTCCAGTCGCTCACCACGAAACCGCCGAAGCCCATGCGTCCGCGCAGCACGTCCTCCAGCAGGCCGCGATGGCCGTGCAGCTTGTCGCCGTTCCAGCTGGAGAACGACGCCATCACCGCCTGCACGCCCGCGGCGATCGCCGGCGGATAGCCGGCGCCGTGCACGTCGCGCAGCTCGGCCTCCTCGATCCGTGCGTCGCCCTGGTCGCGGCCGTCGGCGGTGCCGCCGTCGCCGATGAAATGCTTGGCGGTGGCGATCACCTTGTCCGCGCCGAGGAAATCCGGCGCGCCGGCACGGCCCTGATAGCCCTCGACGATGCCCGCGGCATAGCCGGCGACCACGTGCGGATCTTCGGAGAAGCCTTCGTAGCTGCGGCCCCAGCGCTCGTCGCGCGGCACCGCGAGCGTCGGCGCGAAAGTCCAGTCGAAGCCGGTGGCGCGCAGTTCCAGCGCGGTCGCGGCCGCGATCTTCGCCACCAGCGCGGGATCGCGCGCCGCGCCCAGGCCGATGTTGTGCGGGTAGAGCGTGGCCCCGACCACGTTGTTGTGGCCGTGCACGGCATCGATGCCGAACAGCGCCGGGATGCCCGGTCGGCCGTCGCGGGGCGCGGTGGAGGCGCGGTGGAAGTCGTCGGCCAGCCGCAGCCATTCGGCGCGGGTCGCGAACGGTTTGCCGCCCGGCCCGGAGTTGCCGCCGGCGAGAATGGAACCGAGCCGATACCGCGCCATGTCCTCGGGCGTGATGCTGTTGATGTCGGCCTGCACGGTCTGCGCGACTTTCTCCTCCAGCGTCATCGACGCCAGCAGCGCGCGGATGCGGGCCTCGATCGCGGGGTCGGCCGCCAGCGGCCACGTCACCGCCGGCCAGCGATCGGGATGCACCGTGGGGGCTGAAGCACCGTCGGCGACGCCCGCGCCAGCAGGAGAGTGTCCGGCCTGGGCGCCGCCGACGGCGGACAGCGTCAACACACCGGCGACGATGAGCGCGGACAGGCCGCGAGACCGGGCCCCGGGGGCGGGGGGCGTGCTGCGGAGGGGATTCGCTGCCTGCCTGTCATCGCTGCGCTTGCGCACGTCCCACCTGCCCATCGTCGTCGTCCGCGGTACGGCCGCGGCCCCGTGCGCCCTGCCACGATCCGGGCGCGGAGCCTGTTCTAGCGGTTGTTGACAGCGTTGTCAACGCGAATCCGGAGCATGCCGTGCCGGCCCGCGGCCGGGCCGGCGATGTTGCAGTGCGATCAATGCGCGGCGGGCGCCAGCGCCGCGCGCGGCGGCAGCGACCAGTCGATCGGCGTCTGGCCGTGGCGGCTCAGGGATTCGTTGGTGGCGGAGAAATGCCCGCAGCCGAGGAAGCCGCGATGCGCCGACAGCGGCGAGGGATGCGGCGCCTTCAGCACGCGATGCCGGCGCGGGTCGATGACCTTGCCCTTGGCCTGCGCGTAGCTGCCCCAGAGCAGGAACACCAGGCCTTCGCGCTCGCGGTTGAGCGTATCGACCACGTGGTCGGTGAAGCCTTCCCAGCCCTTGCCCTGATGCGCGCCGGCGCGGCCGTCCTCGACCGTCAGCACCGCGTTGAGCAGCAGCACGCCGCGTTCCGCCCAGGGCGTGAGGCAGCCGTGATCGGGCCGGGCGATGCCGAGGTCGCGCTGGATTTCCTTGAAGATGTTGTCCAGCGACGGCGGTACCGCCACGCCCGGTCGCACCGAGAAGCACAGGCCGTGCGCCTGCCCGGCGCCGTGATACGGATCCTGGCCGAGGATCACCACCTTCACCGCATCGAACGGCGTCGCGTCGAACGCGGCGAAGATCTGCGGCCCGGGCGGATAGATCCGCGCGCCCTGCGCGCGGCGCTCGCGCAGGAACGCCGACAGCGCCCGCATCTCGTCGCGCATCAGATATTCGCCGATGCGCGCCTTCCACGAAGGTTCGAGTTTGATGCGGTCGTCGTCGGTCATGGGAGCGGGCAAAGCGGTGGAACCGTCAGTATGCCGGCGTCGATCCGGTTCGGGGTGCGGTTCGCCGCGATGCCGTCGCGGGACATCGGGCCACGCGGTTGGCTCAGCCTGCCGCGGCCCGCTCGCGCAACTTCGCCATGCGCAGCTGGAACAGGGTCTTGGTGATCAGCATCCGTTCCTCGATCGGCTTGAGCACCAGATCGTTGGCGCCTTCGCGCAGCAGGTTCGATTGTTTGTCGCGGTTGCCGTCGCCGGTCATCACCAGCACCGGCAGCCGGCGCTTGCCGTAGCCCAGTTCGTTGCGCACCGCGCGCAGCAGGTCCAGGCCGCTGACATCGCCGTCCAGGGTCACGTCGGTCAGCAGCAGATCGGCGCCGACATCCTCCTGGCCGATATGTTCGCGCAGATAGGCCAGGGCGTCGTCGCCGCGGCTCATGTGCAGCACGGTGATGTCGTGCGCCTGCAGCATGCGCCGGGTGGCCACGGCCACGGTGATGCTGTCCTCGACGTAGAGCACGCGGGCGTCGGGCATCGGTTCGGGATGCACGTAGCCGCGGATGAAGGTGGCGAGGGCCGGGTAGCCCTCGGCCTTGTCGAAATAGTCGGTCACGTCCTCGGTGAAGCGGCGCGCTTCGAGGTGGGCTTGGGCATCGCCGGACACCACGATCACCGGCACGTAACGCTGGCCGGCGGCGCTGCGCACCTGGCGCGCGACCTGCAGGCCGTCGCCGTCCATCAGCACCAGCGAGGTGGTGACCAGGTCCACCGGACCTTCGGCGAGTGCCGCCTTGGCCTCGGCCAGACCGCCGCAACCGATGACTTCCACGCCGGGCAGGTCGCGCTGGAGCATGTCGCCGATGAGCCTGCGGACCATTTTCGAGCCGTCGACCACCATGACCCGGGGATTCTCGGTGGTGAGGTGGCGGACATCGTGGGCGGGCATGCGTGGGGTTCGCTCAGGTTGCGGTGGTGGTCGAATGTTCTTCAACAGTCTGCCGACGTCCACGCCGGGGCGGTCGAACCGCCCGACGCGCCCCTGTCGATCACGCCGTCAGATCCTAGTTTGACGCAGAAAATGGCCGGTGACCACGCCGGCGCCCAGCCAGCCCAGCGCGCCGGCGGCGGCCAGCACCGCCAGCGCCTGCAGCGGATCGACGCCGGTGAAGGCGAAGCGGCTGCCGTAACTGTCGGCCAGCGCCCGCAGCGGCGCGCGCAGCGCCAGCTCGGCCGTGGTCAGCAGCGCCAGCGCCAGCGCCCCGGCCACCAGCCCATAGGCCGCGCCCAAGTACAGGAACGGCCGGCGGATGAAACCGTCGGTCGCGCCCAGCGACTGCAGCACCGCGATTTCGTCGCGACGCGACTGGATGTCCAGGCGCACGGTGTTGCCCACCACCAGCAGCGCGCCCAGCCCCAACAGCGCCGCGAGCACCCACACCGCGCGTTCGCCGAAGCCCAGCCAGCGGTCCAGGCGTTCGCGCCAGACCGCGTCGTGCTGGACGAAGTCGGCCTCGGGCACGGCCCGCAGTGTGGCCAGCAGGGCACGCTCGTCGCCCCGCGGGCGCACGATCAGCACGCTCGGCAGCGGGTTGCCGCCGACCGCGGAGATTGCGTCGGCGTAGAGATCGGCGCCGCTGCCGCGCAGGCTGGCCAGACCTTCGTCCGGGCTGCGGACCACGACCTCGGCCACGTCGCCGCGCGTGCGCAGCGTCGCCGCCAGCGCGCGGGCGCGTTCCACCGGAATCTCGGGCTTGAGGAACAGCGAAGCCTCGCGGGCGCGTTCCACCGTCCCGCCCAGGCGGGCGACGTTGTCCAGCACCAGCGCCAGCCCCAGCGGCAGCGACAGCGCCACCGCCATCACGCCGACGGTCAGCAGGGTGGCCCAGGGCCGGCGCAGCATGCGGCCGAGACTGGCGACGAAGCTGTGCAGGTGGTGGTCGAACCATGCGGCGATGCGCGAGCGCGGCTTCGCGACGGACGCGGCGGCAGGCTTAGCCATCGGCCAGCTCCTCCGGCGAGATGTCGTCGACCAGACGGCCGTGATCCAGCACCAGCACCCGCTTCTTCATGCGTTTGACCAGTCCGAGGTCGTGGCTGGCCACCAGCACGCTGGTGCCGCGTTCGGGCAGGCCCGCGAACAGCGCCATGATCTCGGCCGACAGCGTGGGGTCGAGGTTGCCGGTGGGTTCGTCGGCCACCAGCAGCTGCGGTTCGCCCACCAGCGCGCGTGCGATGCCCACCCGCTGCTGTTCGCCGGCCGACAGCTGGGTCGGCAGGGCCTCGGCGCGCGCGCCCAGGCTCACCCGGTCCAGCACGCTGCGCACGCGCTTGCGGATCTCGTCGCGACGCAGTCCGCGCAGTTGCAGCGGCAGCGCCACGTTCTCGGCCACGCTGCGGTCGGTCAGCAGGCGGTGGTCCTGATAGACCACCCCGACCTCGCGCCGGTGCATCGCCACCCCGCGTCCGGAGACGTTGCGCAGATTGCGTTCGCCCAGCAGCACCGCGCCGCGCGTCGGGCGTTCGGACAGATGGATGAGCTTGAGCAGGGTGCTCTTGCCGGCGCCGGAGTGCCCGGTCACGAACAGCATCTCGCCGCGGTTCACGGCGAAGCTCAGATCGGTCAGGGCCACGTGCCCGCCGGGATATTGCTTGCTGACGTTGTCGAAGCGGAGGACGGTCATGGGGGAAGTATCGCAGAAGCCCCATCGCGGACGGATGGTCTCAGCGCGGCACGAAATACGCCGCCACGCCCGCCGCGATCCAGAACAGGACGCCGAGGAACATCGTCATGTCTTCATCGATCACGAAGCCGCCGCCCTTCGCGCGATGGAAGCCATGCCAGCGCGGACGCGACCGGCGGGCATTGTTCACGTGTTCGATACGGATCAGCCCGAGCGACAGCACGGGCACCACGATCCGCCCGGTCCAGTAGCCGAACACCTGCAGCAGCAGTTCGAGCAGCGGCTGCAGGAACCATTCGACCAGGGCGGAACCGGGCACCGCCGGAACCTCAGTGCTGCGAACGCGGCGGCTTGGTGACCAGCGACTTGAGCTTGTTGCCGATCCGCGAGAACAGCGAAGGCTTGCCGTCGCCGGTCGCCTTCACCGCCACCGGCGCGGGCGTTTCCAGCGCGCGCACGGCCTGGGTGACCGGATTGGCGGCCGCGCCCTCGGCGCCGCCGTCGATGCGCTTGCCGCCGCGACGGCGACGACGCTTGCGCTGGCTGCGTTCGCCCTCGGCCGCGGTCGCGGCGACCGCCTGGATCGCGTCGGGAACGGTGACCGCAGTCTGCGCCGCGGGATCGCGCGGCGGCCGCGGGGTGCGCTCGCGACGTTCGCCGCCGCCGGTGCTGCCGCCGGTGCTGCCGCCGCTGCGCGGACCGGACCGCTCGCCGCTGCGACCGCGACCGCCGGGGCCGCCGCTGCCGCTGCGTCCACCGCCGCCGCTGCGCCCGCCGCCGCGCTTGGCGTCGTCGGCCGCGCGGGCTTCGCGCGCTTCGCGGAAGATCGTGGTGAGACTGTCGTCGCTGTCGCCGTCCTCGCCTTCGACCGCGGCCGGGCGCTCGCGCTCGGGGCGCGGCAGCGCGGTCATCAGTTCGCGGGTGACCGGCTCGGACGGAATCTTCTGCTCGATGTAGGCCTCGATATCGGGCAGCGACATCGCGTAGCGCTCGCAGGCGAAGCTGATCGCGTCGCCTTCCGCACCCAGGCGGGCCGTACGGCCGATGCGATGGACGTAGTCCTCGGCGTCGAACGGCAGATCGTAGTTGTAGACGTGGCTGACGCCGTCGATGTGCAGGCCGCGCGCGGCCACGTCGGTGGCCACCAGCAGTTCCAGCTGGCCGGCCTGGAATTTCTTCAGCAGCGACTCGCGCTTCTTCTGCGGCACGTCGCCGCTGAGCACGCCCACGCGATAGCCGGCGCGTTCCAGCGCCCGCGCCACGCGCTCGACGAAGGCCTTGGTGTTCACGAACACCATCGTCCGCGCGCCCTCGCTGCGCGAGAGCAGGCCCAGCAGCAGCGGGATCTTCTCGTCGTCGGCGGGGTAATAGATCTTCTGCCGCACCTTCGCGGCGGTGATGAACTCCGCCTCGACCACGATCTTCTCGGGCTCGTTCATGTGCTCGTAGGCCAGCTCCAGCACGCGATGGCTGAGCGTCGCCGAGAACAGCAGGGTCTGGCGGGTGGTGCGTTCGGGCATGCGCCGCAGCAGGAAGCGGATGTCCTTGATGAAGCCGAGGTCGAACATGCGGTCGGCCTCGTCCAGCACGCACACTTCGCAGGCGTGCAGGCTGACGACCTTGTGCTGTTTGACGTAGTCGATCAGCCGGCCGGGCGTGGCGATGATCACGTCGGCGCCGGCCTGCAGCAGGGCGCGCTGCTTGTCGTAATCCACGCCGCCGTAGACCAGGGCGAACTTCAGGCCCAGGTCGGCGCCGAACTTCACGGCATCCTTGTGGATCTGGATCGCCAGTTCGCGGGTCGGGGCCAGGATCAGGGCGCGCGGATCCTCGGGCTTGCGCTCGGCCAGCGCCGGGCGCGACAGCAGCCGGTTGATCACCGTCACCAGGAAGGCGAGGGTCTTGCCGGTGCCGGTCTGGGCCTGACCGGCCACGTCGCGACCCGGGAGGGTCACCGGCAGGGTCAGCGCCTGGATCGGGGTGCAGCGGGTGAAGCCCGCGGCTTCGAGCCCGGCCAACAGCGCCGGATGCAGCTCGAAGGAGGAAAAGGTGATGTCGGTTAGGGGCTTGTCGCTCATGCTTCTGGCGTTGAAGAGGGGGCCGCGCGAGGGCGGGATGCCGGGTTCGCGCTTGCGTTGGGAGGTCGCGGGGCAGCAGACTGCCGGCCTCTGCGCACTGCTTGGGATGTGGCGCTCGGCTGCCGGGCGGAGCCCTTGAAGCCGGCGATGCAAGCCCGCAGTGTAGCAGCCAGCGACCCCAGCCCGTGACCCCGGCCCGTGACACCTGCCCATTCGCACCGGGCCGCCCTTTCCGACCCTCTCGTACACACCCGTGGCGCCACCGTGGCGTCCGCCAGATCCGGAGACCCCCAGTGAGCGACAAGATTGCCCATGCCACCGACGCCGATTTCGACGCACTCGTCCTGCAGTCCGATGTGCCTGTCCTGGTGGACTTCTGGGCGCCGTGGTGCACCCCCTGCAAGATGATCGCCCCGTTTCTGGACCAGCTCGCCGACGAATACGAAGGTCGCGCCAAGGTCGTGAAGGTCGATATCGAGGCGCACCCGAACCTCGGCCGCCGTTTCAATGCCCGCAGCATCCCGATGCTGCTCACGTTCAAGAACGGCCAGGTGCACGGCACCCAGATCGGCGCCGTCGGCAAGCCGCACCTCGCCCAGCTGATCGACAAGGCGCTCTGAACGCCCTTCCGCCGCGACCGGCCGCAACCCGCCGCCGGTCGCGGCGCATGAACCCCGCTTCAGTCCGGTGCTTGCCGCGGGCGCACGCGGGTGCTAGCTTCTAGCCAACGACGCGCCACCGGCGCCGTATTTCCACGCATCTCCCGTCTTTCCGACCACCCACTCCTGATCCCGTCCGCGCACCGCGGGCGCTCGCAGCAGCGAGGATTTCCGCTTTGTCCGACCAGACTCCCGAATCCGGCGATACCGCCGGGAAACGCGTGCGCAAGCCGCGTGTCGCCAAGACCGCCGTCCAGACCAGCATGCCCCTCCCCGAGGCGCCGCAGCCGGTCGCACCGCCTCCGCCGCCCGCGCCCGCACCGCCTCTGCCGCCTCCGGCCGCCGAATTTTCGGCGCCCGCGCCCAGCGCACCGGCCCCCCCGGTTCCGCAAGCCCCGAAGGCCCCGCAAGCTCCGCAGGTCGAGCCTGCAGGCGGCCATCCGCCCGCCCAGAACAGTCCGCAGCAGAATGGCCCGCAGCAGAACACCTCGCAGCAGAGCGGCCAACCGCAGGGCGGCCAGGCCCAGGGCGGCTTCCAGAACAACAACGACGGCGGCGAGCAGGGCGGCGACCAGCAGCGCTTCAACAACCGCCGCGACCGCTTCCGCAACCGCCGGGATCGTGATCGTGATCGCGGCGGTTTCCGCGGCCGCGACCAGAACGAAGGCGGCGAAGGCGTCAGCCAGGACGCCGGCAGCTTCCAGCAGCAGCCGTTCCAGCCGCGTTCGCTGTCGACCGTGCCCGAGGGCTTCCCGCAGTATTCGCTGAGCGACCTCAAGCGCATGCCGATGCCCAAGCTGCTCGACATCGCCGAGCAGCTGAGCATCCACGAAGGCGTGGCCCGCGCGCGCAAGCAGGACGTGATCTTCGCGCTGCTGAAGGTGTTGACCCGCCACGGTGAAGGCGTCGCTGCCGACGGCGTGCTGGAAATCCTGCCCGACGGCTACGGCTTCCTGCGCGCCGCCGAGGCCAGCTACCTCGCCGGCCCGGACGACGTCTACATCTCGCCCAGCCAGATCCGCCGCTTCAACCTGCGCACCGGCGACTACCTCGCCGGCCGCATCCGCTGGCCGAAGGACGGCGAACGTTACTTCGCGCTGGCGGTGGTCGACACCATCAACAGCGAGCCGCCGGAAGCCTCGAAGAACAAGATCCTGTTCGAGAACCTCACGCCGCTGTTCCCGCGCCGCCGCTTCAGGCTCGAGCGCGGCGACGGCAGCACCGAAGACATCACCGGCCGCATCCTCGATCTGATGGCGCCGCAGGGCAAGGGTCAGCGCTCGCTGATCGTGTCTCCGCCCAAGGCGGGCAAGACCATGATGATGCAGCAGATCGCCAGCGCCATCACCTACAACCACCCCGACGTGCACATGATCGTGCTGCTCGTCGACGAGCGTCCGGAAGAAGTGACCGAAATGCAGCGCACCGTGCGCGGCGAAGTGGTCAGCTCCACCTTCGACGAACCCGCCGCCCGCCACGTGCAGGTCGCGGAAATGGTGATCGAACGCGCCAAGCGCCTGGTCGAGCACAAGAAGGACGTGGTCATCCTGCTCGATTCGATCACCCGTCTCGCCCGCGCCTACAACAACGTCGTGCCCAGCTCCGGCAAGGTGCTGACCGGTGGCGTCGACGCCAACGCCCTGCATCGCCCGAAGCGCTTCTTCGGCGCCGCGCGCAACGTCGAGGAAGGCGGCTCGCTGACCATCATCGCCACTGCCCTGGTCGATACCGGCAGCGCGATGGACAAGGTGATCTACGAAGAGTTCAAGGGCACCGGCAACTCGGAAATCCATCTGGATCGCCGCATCACCGAGAAGCGCGTCTACCCCGCGATCGCGGTCAACCTCTCCGGCACCCGCCGCGAAGACCTGCTGATCGAACCGGACCTGCTGCAGAAGATCTGGATCCTGCGCAAGCTGCTGCACGGCATGGACGAGATCGCGGCGATGGAATTCCTGCTCGACAAGATGAAGACCACCAAGTCGAACGACGAGTTCTTCACTTCGATGCGTCGCTGACGATACACATGTCATCCCGAGCCCCATCGGGGCGAGGGACCTGCTGTTCACTGCTCGCTTCCAACGAAACGCCCCGCATTGCGGGGCGTTTCGTTTGAGATGATGATGCGCGGCATGTTCCCGGACACATTTTTCCGGACTTCATCCATGACTAGACTCAGCCCGGTTACCGTTGCCTTGCGGACGCTCAACGGCGAACAATTGCCGCCGCGTTGCCGGATTACCCGCGAGCAGGCGCGAGACTATCTGGTGACATTGAGCGGCCACGATTTCGGATTCGATGCTGGAATGTGGACGGCATGGTCGCACGTGCTGCCGGAGCGCGACGGGCAGGAGCATGTCGGCATCCTCGTGTCGCGGGATACGAACGGCGAAATCCTCATCGGCTTGGAAGGTGGTCGAACGTGCCGCGCGATCATCCCGAGGACAGTCTTTCGTCGCATCGGCTTTGTGAAGCCCGGTGTGCGGTTGCGCGTTCTGTTGCGACCGCTTGGGTGTTCCCAGATCGTCGGGCTGGCGGAATCGTCTGTGCCCGAAAGAGAGGACGGTCATGATTGACGTCACACTGCCGCGCGCGCAGAATGCGCGCCTTCCTCCATCACCCGGCCATGGTCATGACGCGGACGCCGCTCCTGATTCTGCTGAACCGCCGCCAGCGCGAACGCGCGGGCCGGGTGCGCCTGCCTTCCGTGACCGATGGCCCTGGATCGAACTGATCCCGGCCCGCGACACGCGATACGCACAAGCACCCGCAAGGGTGCTTTTTTGTTGCCCGCGATTCTTTTGCGGACCCGCTTTTTCCAGACCCCGAACACCACCGAAGACCTCCAGGGAGAACGTGCCATGAGCATCGCCGCCGAGACCGAACCCTAGCCGCACGTCCCGTCGCCAACCGGGGCGTGCGGCCCCGCATGTTGGCGATACATGGAATGGCTTCATGAACACCACGACACTTTCGCGCTGGCGCAACCTCGGCATCATCGCCCACATCGACGCCGGCAAGACCACCCTCACCGAACGCCTGCTGTACGCTTCCGGCGCGATCCATCGCGTCGGCGAAGTCCACGACGGCGCGGCCACCACCGATTTCTCCGAGATCGAACGCAAGCGCGGCATCACCATCGGCGCCGCGGCCGTGCGCATCGACTGGACGCCGCCGGGCGAAGCGCCGCATCGGCTCAGCCTCATCGACACGCCGGGCCACATCGATTTCGCGATCGAAGTGGAACGTTCGCTGCGCGTGCTCGACGGCGCGGTCGCGGTCTTTTCCGCGGTCGACGGCGTGCAGCCGCAATCCGAAACGGTGTGGCGCCAGGCGCAGCGGCACGGCGTGCCCCGCATCGCGTTCGTCAACAAGATGGACCGTGCCGGCGCGGACTTCGATCGCACGCTCGCGCAATTGCGCGAGAAGCTCGACGCCAATCCGTGGCCGCTCGGCATCCCGCTGGGCAGCGAGGCGGCGTTCGATGGCTGGGTCGATCTCGTCGACCGCAGCGTCTTGCGTTGGACCGACGACGGCGACACCGTGCGGCATCCGTGGGGCGACGACGAAGCGACGAGGTATGCCGACGCCCGTGCGCGCCTGATCGAAGCGGTGGCCGGGCACGACGAATCGCTCGCCGACGCCTGGCTCGCCGAACGCGCCATCGACGATGCGATGCTGCGCGCGGCGATCCGTCGCGGCACGCTGGCGGGCCTCGGCGTGCCGGTGCTCGCGGGTTCCGCGATCCGCAACAAGGGCATCGTCACGCTGCTGGACGCCATCGTGCATTACCTGCCTTCGCCGCTGGATCGTCCGGCGACGAGCGCGGTGCGCGACGGCATCGAGACGCGATTGCCCGCGGATCCCGCGGGCCCGCTCGCGGCGCTGGTGTTCAAGATCGCGCACCACGCGCATGGGCCGGTGACGTACGTGCGCGTGTACTCGGGCACGCTGCGGGTGGGCGCGACGGTATGGTGTTCGCGGCAGGATCGCGCGCGTCGCATCGGTCGTCTCGCCATCGTGCAGGCCGCGCGCACGCACGATGTCGATGAGGCCGTCGCGGGCGAGATCGTCGCGATCCTCGGCTGGAAAGACGCGGTGAGCGGCGAAACGCTGAGCGCCGATGACATGCGGCTGGTGCTCGACAGCATCCAGGCGCAGCCGGCGGTGCTGTCGTGGCGGCTCGCCGCGAAGGACGCGAACGACCTGATGCGGCTGGGCCAGGGATTGGCCGGGCTGGCGCAGGAAGATCCCTCGTTCCGCGTCCAGGCCGACCCCGACACCGGCGAAACGCTGGTCTGGGGCATGGGCGAGCTGCATCTCGAAGTGATGGTCGAGCGTCTTCGCAACGACTGGAACGTCGAGGTGCGTACCGACGCGCCGCGCGTGGCCTATCAGGAAACGCCGCGGATGGCCGTGCGCGGCGTCGAAGGCAAGGTGGTGAAGCGCAACGGCGGCGTCGGCATGTTCGCGCGCGTGATCGTCGATGTCGCCCCGCGCGACGACGGCCTGGTCACGTTCGAGGACCGCAGCGTCGGCGGCGCGGTGCCGAAGGCGTTCGTGGCGGCGACCGAAAAAGGCGTGCGCGCGGCGTTGATGGAAGGCCCGCGCGGTCACCCGGTCGTCGGCATCGCGGTGACGCTGGTCGACGGCGAAACCCATGCGGTCGACTCGTCCGACATGGCGTTCCAGCGCGCGGCATCGGACGCCGTGCGTGCGGCGCTCGCGCAGGCGGGCACCACGTTGCTGGAGCCGGTGATGGCGCTCGCCATCGACACCCCGGCCGCGCACGTGGGCGACGTGATCGGCGACGTGCAGCGTCGCAACGGCCGCGTGGCGGCGATCGAGGACAAGGGCGCCCGCGCCGATGTGCTCGCGCATGCCCCGCTGGCCGCGCTCTCCGGCTACACCACGGCCCTGCGTTCGCTCACCCAGGGCCGCGCCCAGGCCAGCATGGTCTTCCACGCATACGAGGAAGCGCGCGTGGATTGAGCGCAACCGCACCGCAGGGACGCGACACGGAGGCGCCGGGACACCGGCGCCTCCGCTTTTCGGGCGCCCGTTCGAGTCGCGATCGATCCCGGTCCTTCCGTGCGCGCGGGTGCCGCGACAACGCACCGCGTCGGCTGGACGCTCCGCCGCACGCCATGGACAATGGCCGAGGCATCCTGCGGGTCCTCTCCATGCATCTTCTCCTCATCGCCATCGTCGTCGCGGTTCTGCTGTATTGGGTGTCGAGTCAGCGCCGGGGCGATCGGTCGCAGGCGGACGGCTGGGCGGCGGCGAAACCGCAGGCCAGCACCCGGCGGGTCGCGTTCGTCGCCAACGGCAAGATGTTCTATGCGGACGCGGGCGCGCCGCCGCGGGAGATCCACAGCCCGCATGTGCAGGCCGCGATGGATCGGCTCGAACGCTCGCGCGAGCGCCATGCCTGGAAGGAGGGCACGACCTTTTCCGTGCGCGCCGGCGGCACCTGGCGCGAAGGACCGGGGCGCGAACTGGCGCTGCTGGCCACGTCGGTGCAATTCGCGCCCGAGGGCCGGCTGGTCTACTTCCTGCGCGACAACAGCATGGGCGGACTGTTCGAGCAGGACATCGCCAGCGGCAAGGAGCGCCGCCTGATCCATCGCCAGAATCTGCTGCTCGACGATCTGCGCCTGAGCGCGGACGGTCTGCGCCTGTTGTGCAGCCAGCAGTCCGGCAACGGCGCCGCCAACATCGTCAGCATGGGCGTGGAAGGCGACGACCTGCGCGAACTCACCGGCGGCGACACCATCGACACCTCGCCCTGCTGGGTGCCAGGTCAGGACGGTCGGTTGGTCTTCCAGTCCGCGGGCCTGGCGCGCGGCCCCGAAGGACACGTGGTCGCGATCGGACCGGCGGCCATCCAGTTGCTGGACACGCGTACCGGCGAACTGAGTCCCGTGTTCGAGGATCAGCGCTTCGATTTCCTGCAGCCGCGGGTGACGGCGGACGGCAGTCTGCTGTTCATCCGCCGGCCCTACGAAGGGCAACGCTACCGCGGCAACGACATCCTGCTCGATGCGCTGCTGTTTCCGTTCCGGCTGCTGCGCACGTTGTTCCACTTCCTCAATTTCCAGTCGCTGGTCTATTCGCGCAAACCGCTGACCTCGGCGACCGGCCCGCAGTACGACTCCGATCTGAAGGACATCCTGCTCAAGGGCCGGCGGATCGACGCCGACGCCGCGATGCGCAGCAGCAAGCGCGTGCACGGCGTGCCCTCGCTGGTGCCGGACAGCTGGAAGCTGGTCTGGCGCAGCGAGCACGGCGAGGAGCGCGTGCTCGCCAGTCATGTGGCTTCGTTCGATCTCACCGCGGACGGTGGCGTGATCTATTCCAACGGTTTCGGCGTGTTCGCGCTGCATCCCGGCGGTGAGCCGAGTCTGGTGTTGCGCGACAAATTGATCGCGGAAGTCGTGTCCGGTTGACGGTGTTCGATCGCTGCATCATGCAGCAATCGGCACAGGTGACGCATGGTGCCGAGGTGAAGCTTGGAACCTTTTTCGCGCTGGTGCGCGAGTGACTTTCTTTGGCGCAAAGAAAGTCACCAAAGAAACACTCAGGTCCAATTCAAATCTGCCGCCTG
Source organism: Lysobacter hankyongensis (assembly GCF_039543145.1). Lineage (NCBI taxonomy): Bacteria > Pseudomonadati > Pseudomonadota > Gammaproteobacteria > Lysobacterales > Lysobacteraceae > Lysobacter > Lysobacter hankyongensis. Next base: position 70,276 of record NZ_BAABJE010000018.1, read on the forward strand.
CAAGGTGGCCGGAATTTTTCTACGAGGCATCCTTGCCTCGTAGAAAAACGGCGCACGTCCTGTGCGCCGCCCCCCGGGTTTTCGATCGAAGGTCGATGCACCGACCGAGCAGGCGCCGGGACGATGCAGTCCACTGAAAATTCACGGATTCCCATCAAATCCGGGTCGCCCATGATCTGATTTGACGGCTGAAAATTCGAAGCTTCAATCGATCTTCATTGAAATATCCATCCGTGCCCGTGGCTCTGCTTCCACCAATTCCCTTGGCCACGCCCCCCTCGATTGCATCAATGTGGGCCGGTCCGTTTCAGAGGGTTTGATTCGGCATATCATTCGACTTTCGCATCCCGTCGAAGCCGGTCCCAGGAGAGCCCCGCATGTTCGGTTTCCGCTACGTCAAATCCTCGCCGAGCCATTACCTGCTGCAGTACAAGGACGGCAAGGTGGTGCGCGAGGGCACCGGCCTGGCGTTCTTCTACTTCGCGCCGGCGTCGACGCTGGTCAGCGTGCCGCTGACGGCGGTCGACGTGCCCTTCATGTTCGAAGAGACCACCCGCGATTTCCAGGCGGTGACGCTGCAGGGGCAGGTGGGGTATCGAATCGCATCGCCGAAGACGCTGGCCGAACAGCAGAACTTCGTGCTGGAACCGAACGGCGCCTACGCCTCGGAAGATCCAGAACGCCTGCCGATGCGCGTGCTCAACGCGGTGAAGGCGCAGTTCCGCGCGCTGCTGCAGGAAGCCGATCTGCGCGAAGTGCTGCACGGCACCGAGCAGTTGTCGAAGACCGCGCGCCAGGGCCTGGCCGCGGCGCCCGCGCTGGCGGCGCTGGGCATCGAGATCGTCGATCTCGCGCTGCTCGCGGTGAAGCCCACGCCGGAAACCGCGCGCGCGCTGGAAGCGCCGGTGCGCGAAGACATCCTCAAGCAGGCCGACGACGCCACCTACGCCCGCCGCAACGCGGCCATCGCGCAGGAACAGATGATCAAGGAAAGCGAACTGCGCAGCGAACTGGTGGTCGAGCAGAAACGCCGCCAGGTACGCGAGACCGAAGTCGAATCGCAGCGCGTCATCCTCGAGAAGCAACAGGAGATGCAGGCGCAGGAAATCGCCGGCAACGTGAGGCTGGAAGAACAGAACGGCGAGCTGGTGCGCCTGCAGTCCGAGAACCGCAAGCGTGAGGCCGACGTACGCGCATACGCCATGCGCGCGCTGGTCGAAGCGATCAAGGACATGGACCCGCGCGCGCTGCAGGCGATGATGTTCGGCCAGGCCAGCCCGGAAACGCTGATGGCGCTGGGCCTGCAGAACATCGCCGACAACGCGGTGAAGATCGGCGAGTTCAACTTCTCGCCCGACCTGCTGCGGCAGATGGCCGGCAAGAGCAAGTGACCGCGATGCGCGACCAGGCGCAGGACCGCAAGATCGTCCTGGTGACCCGGCGCACGCGACTGCAGGAACTGGTCGCGCGCTACAACACCGTCGAGCAGGCGCGGTTCCAGGCCGAGCATCTGGGCATGGACTTCGAGGATTTCCTGCTCGAAGACGCGACCTATCGCGCCGCCGTCGCCAGCGTCGAGCGCACGCTGCGCGCGCACGGTCGCCTGCAACCGCTGGATCGCGGTTTCCTGCCGAATTTCCTGTTTCCGCCGGACTGCACCGTGGTCGTCCTCGGCCAGGACGGGCTGGTCGCCAACACCCTGAAGTATCTCGACGCGCAGCCGGTGATCGCGATCAATCCCGATCCGGCGCGCTTCGACGGCGTGCTGCTGCCGTTCGCGCCGGAGACGCTGCCGACACTGTTGCCGGATGTCTGGCGCGGCCAGCGCCCGATCCGCGAGATCAGCATGGCCCGCGCGCGGCTCACCGACGGCCAGGAACTGCTCGCGGTCAACGATTTCTTCATCGGCGCGCGCAGCCACGTCTCCGCGCGCTACGAACTCGCGCAGGGCGATCGCCACGAACGGCAGTCGTCGAGCGGCGTGATCGTCTCCACCGGCCTCGGTTCCACCGGTTGGTTGCGCAGCGTGCTCACCGGCGCCACCGCCGTCGCCGGCGGACGTCCCTCGAAGCACACGCAGGCCCTGCGCGAACATGGCTTCGCCTGGGACGCGCGGCAACTCGTTTTCAGCGTGCGCGAGCCCTTCCCCAGCCGCTGGAGCCAGGCGGCGCTGGTGTTCGGCGAAATCGACCCGGCGACCCCGCTGCGCATCCGTTCGCTGATGCCCGACGGCGGCGTCATCTTCAGCGACGGCATCGAAAGCGACGGCCTCGAATTCCGCTCCGGCATGGAAGCGACGATCGACCTCGCGGACAAGCGGGGGCGGTTGCTGCAGTGAATGCGGCGCAGCGAACGCCCGCATTCGACTTCACGGACGAGGAAGACCGCGAAAAGAGGGGTGTCCCGGTTTTGCTCCTCCGCGATTGTTTCCAACTGCCGGATGCCCGTGAAGGCACCCGGCAGCGTCGGGCCATCAGCGCAACTTCGCCTCTTCCTGCAGCGCTTGTTCGACAACCCCACCTTCGGCGAACACCGGGTCGCCCGTGGTGCCGACATCGAACAGGCAGTCCTTCAGCAGTTTCTCGTCCTTGATGCGTGCGCAGACCTGTTTCGCGAGATCCACGTTCTTCGGATCCATCGGCGGCACCTTGTCCGCGGGGAAGGGTTCGCTGACGAAATTGTCCGGCGTCACTTCCTTGTCGTAGTCGAAGAGACTTTCATTGGCCGTCCCTTCTTCCGGCGCGCGCGTCGTCCTTCCCGACAGGTTGCGCGCGGCCAGGCGCTTGGTCACGCGCCATTTGTCCGCGAAGCCCGGGCTCAGCCACTCGTTCGGCTTGAGCACGCCCATGATGCCGTCGGTGGCCATCGTGCCGTAGGCGCGGACATTGAGATACCACACGTTCCCGTAGGGCCAGAAATACGCGTTGGCGGTCATCCTCGTGCCGTCGGGGAAATCGATCGCGATGCCGGTACTGCCCAGCGGCGACACCTTGCCGCCGACGCCGAGCGCGATGCCGCCCGGCGGCAGCGAGGTGACGGCGCCGTCGATTCGCAGTTGCAGACCGGACGGATCGGGGCTCACGCCGGTGCCGGGTTGCCAGGTCACGCGATGCTTGCCGACACGCGCGGCGACGGCGGTGTTGACGCTGACCCAGGGCAGGCCGTCCACCGGCCGCTGCCGGGTCTGGAACTCCATGCCCTGCCCGCGCAGTGCGACGAATTCGCCACCGGTCTGGAAGTCGTAGTACAGGCCGTTGACGGTCCTGATGTGGGGGTCGCCGTCGTTGTAGCCGTCGTTGAGCGATCCGTAGTGCATCAGTTCGTTGGGCGAGCCCGTGCCGCGGCTGGCCACGCCCGGCCACGTCGGGGCGCCCAGGCCGCCGAAGACATTGTTGGCATTGTGCAGCGCGGCCCGCACTGCCGCAGGTGTGTCTGTCGGGTGGTTCTGCAGGTAGCGTACGGCCGCGCCGACCACGTGCGGCGCGGCCATCGACGTGCCGCTGATCGTGTTGGTGATCGTGTTGTTGCCGATCCACGCGGACGTGATGCTGCTGCCGGGCGCGAACCAGTCGAGGCAGGTGCCCCAGTTCGAGAACGAAGAGCGGGTGTCGGTGCTGGTGGTCGAACCGACCGTGATCATGTCGGGCACGCGTGCCGGCGAGAAGCCGCAGGCATCGGCGTTGCTGTTGCCCGCCGCGACCACGACGGTGACGCCGCCATCGTGCAAGGCCTGGGCTGCGGCATCGAGCGAGGGGGCATCCGGGTGGCTGCCGATGACACCCAGACTCATGTTCACGACCGCGGGCAGGATCTGATTGCCGGCGACCCAGTTCATCCCTGCGATGACCGTCGACACGGCCGTCGTGTTGCCGCAGCCGAAGACGCGGACGGGATGGATCGTGACGTCCTTCGCGATGCCGTAGGTCGTGCCGCCGATGGTGCCGGACACGTGCGTGCCATGACCGTTGCAATCGCCGACGCCGCCGCCGATGAAGTCCATGCCCGCGCCGATGCTGCCGGTGAATTCGTTGTGGGTGAGGTTGATGCCCGAATCGATGACGTACGCGTGGACGCCGGCGCCGGTGGTGTCGTAGGTGTACCAGCCGTCCAGCGGCAGCAGGCGCCGATCGACGCGATCGAGCCCCCAGGTCGCGCCGGTCTGGATCGTGTCCAGCGTGGCGATGCCGTCCTGTTCGACATAGGCCACGCGGGGGTCGGCCAGCAGCGCCGCAAGCGCGGCGCTGTCGGCCTTCACGACGAAACCGCGCAGGACGCGGTCGAAACTGCGCACCAGGCTGACGCGATGCTGGGCGGCGATCGATTTCGCGGCGTCTGGCACGCGTGCCGCCCGATTGGACTCGCCCACCAGGCTGGCCGCCTGCGGTTTGAGCACGACGATGTACTGGCCATCGATCGGTTTGTTGGTCGTGTGGAATTCACCCGCAAAAGCGGGCAGTGCGACGGACAGCAGCGCGGCGCCGATCGCGACGGCGATGGGATTGACGTGACATTTCATCTGGGGTTCCTTTTCCATGATGTGAGCAGCGATGCGGGCTGACCTGCCCGCCGATACGGATCGCGTCCTGGAAAGCAAAGGCGATCCCACATGAAGCTCGTCCTTGCTTCATCTCCTGTGATCCGCAGCCGCAGCCTACGCCTGCTTGATTGCGGATGTCATCCCATGATCGACGGCAGTCATGCTGCACGATCAGCCGAATCTATCGACTCGTGAATCATGTGCAAAAAGATCAATGAACAATGTGTGGAAGAGCTGCGTCGCGTTGAAGATCGTGACGAAGATCAGGATGCCAACAACTCCGAATATCCCTGCATCCGACCGGGAAATTCCGCTACACCATGGAAAGGAAATGGCGAGTATGTGTGTCCGGGTCTTCCCGCGATGGCGGCGTGATCTTCAGCGACGGCACTGGCTTCCGTATTGCAGAACCTGCAGTCTGTATGGTGTGTCATATGTCATCGCTCCGGAGGCCTCATGGCAAGGGACCACGTTTACGCAGGAACAGGCGCGGCAGGCAAGGTCTTCGTCCGGGAGAATCCCGACCCGAAGTCCAAAAAACTGCAGCAGCTGATTTGGGGCGACTGGGTCGAAGTGCTTTCCCGGGATCGAGAAGCCGATGGATGGCTTGAGGTGAAGGGACGCGGCGAGCGAGGCTGGCTTCACGTCGACGACTCCCAGGCCGAACGACTGCTCGAGATCAACTTTGTCGATGTCGGCCAAGGTGACGGCGCATTTCTGGTAACTCCGGATGATGAGTTTGCGCTGGTCGACGCTGGCGCCGGAAGCAACATGCGTCGTTTTCTTTCGTGGCGCTTCAACCTAAAGCTCGATCGAAAGGGAGAGCAGGAGTCCGAGCCGCACGAGACGTCGGGCCGGAAGTTGGCACTTGCGTTCGCGGTGATCTCGCATTCGGACCTCGATCACTACGAGGGCTTCCGAGGCTTGTTCTCCTCGCCAGCGTTCACTTTTGATGCCGTTTATCACAACACGCTTGTCGAGCGTCCCGCCGCGCGCGCGCGACAAACTGGGCGCGCGTGAAAAAGTCGGTGGAAGAATGTGCGTGATTGATTTGATAGATACGCACGATCAGCTCACTGAGCTGATGGAGCAGATAGATCATGCCAGCAAAGCCAAATACGTTTCGCTGTTGCGCACCGCGCTTGCATCGAATCGGATCGGCAGAATCGAGGGGCTTTCCCTTGCGTCGGGCCACCTTCCCGGTTATGACCGGATCCACCGTTGTCAGAACGGCAATCCTCTGCGTATCGAGGTGATGGGTCCGGCCGTGGTCGAGGCAGACGGCATGCGCGGATTGCCGTGGTTCCAGGACCCCGGGAAAACCAAGAATGGGCACTCTGTCGTACTGAAGGTCGTTTATGGGAACGTGCGTGTGCTCTTGGGCGGAGACCTCAATGTACCGGCCGAGGAACATCTTCTCGACATTCACGCGGGACCGCTACCGGAAGATGGGGACGTGGCTGCAGAAGAAGCCATGATGCAACGTGCTCGCGCAGCCTTGGAGGTCGACGTGGCTAAATCTTGCCATCATGGGTCCGGAGACTTTTCGACGCGGTTTCTGCGCGCCGTCAATCCGGTCGCGACAGTCATATCGTCAGGCGATGACGAACCGCACTGCCATCCTCGACCTAATACGCTGGGTGCTGTCGGGCGGCATAGCAGAGGCGATCGACCCCTCATCTTTTCCACCGAGCTCTCGCGCTCGACCGCGGAGTACACGAAGCCAGCGATTGCGACCCAGGAAGAGATTCGGCTTCTCGTCGCCAAGCTGCAGGAGGCCGAAGAAGCCGACAAGGCTGCGTTGCAGCGAAAGCTGGACCGGCTGCTGGACCAGGCCGAGCGGAACGTTGCTGTCTACGGGTTGATCGTTGTTCGCACCGATGGGCAGCGGGTGGTCATCGCCCAGAAACTGGAACGTCGCCGCGATGGCACTAGCGAGGAATTTGACCTGCAATGGTTGATGCCGGATGCCAACGGAGTCCTGTCCACGGAAGAGCAGTAGGCTGGGTCATCGATCCGGCATCTCCGCGGAGAATGGTCGTATTGGGCGCATAAGCAAGTAGCCCGGGTAAGCGAAGCGCACCCGGGAGCAATGACAAGAGAACCCCGGGTACGGCCTGCGGCCTTACCCGGGCTGCTTGCTGAGATGCTCGTGCTGGGTGCGAAACATCCAGCCTATGAGGTCTGAATCGTCGCCGGATCGCCGGATAGCGGCCTGAAGGCCGCTCTACCGGTGTTGATGGCCGGAAATTTTACGGCCCATCCAGATCCTGCTCGCCCACCGACCATCGCCCGTCTTTCCACGACATCCGCACGCGGCCGGCGCGGGTGATGTCGTCGCGGTCGGTGCCGCGGACCCAGAGGACGACGGTGTCGCCGTGGCGGCGGCCGCGGAGGACTTCGGGGGCGAGGGGTTGTTCGTCGCGGAGGTCCTTCAGCGTTTCCTTGATGCGTTCGGCGTCGTTGTCGGGCAGGCGCCATTCGGCGGCATCGCCGAGGAAGCCGCGCAGCGTGCGCAGGTCGCCTGTTTTCACCGCGTCGGTGTAGGCGCGGTAGGCGGCACCGGCGTCGCCGCCGCCGGCGGGCAGGGACGTGCCGGGCGGAGTGTGGATCGCGGCGTCGAAGCGCAGGTCGAAGTCGTAGGTCTTGCCGAAGAAATCCTCGGGTTCTTCGAGCCGCCAGCGGCCGGCGATGCGGTCGCGGGTCTGCGTCGTGACCGACAGATCGCCGTAGCCGGAGCTGTTGAACGAATCGCTCGGGTCGTTGCGGCTGTAGTGAAGCCCGCATTCGCCGCCGTCGGGCGGGAGACACACGCGGACGTAGCCGCCGCTGCGTTCGCCGTAGGATTCGCGCGCGCCGTCGTCGGGGTCGAAGGCCGCGGCGATCGTCGCGGGGTCGAGCGGGCGGTCGCTGAGGAAGACGAAGACTTCGTCTTCCTCGGGATCGAGATGTTTCTCGTGACGGACGGCGACCGCATGCGTCAGCGTCACGCCGCTGTCGCCCAGGCGGAAATGCCCGCTGCCGGTGTCGCCGGCCTGCGCCTGCGATGAGTTGCAGGCGAGGAGCGCCGTGAGTGCGAGTGTCGCGAAGCCGTGCGTGTTGAAGCCCTGCGCCGCCATCGTGCGTCTCCCGTGCCTATCCCGTGCCGACCCCGTTCGCAGGATAACGGGATCGGCACGCTCGCGCGGCCGGGCGGTGCAGGATCACGCGATCCGGTAGACCTGCCCGGTCTGTGCGCCTTCGACGCTGCGGCTGAAGCCGAGCGCGGCGCGGGCGGCGGGCACCGCTTCGAAACCGCGGAAGTACGGCGCATAACCGGGCATGGATTCCTGCAGCACGCCGGGGCTGACGGCGTTGATGCGCACGCCGCGCGGCAGTTCCAGCGCCGCGGCGCGGACGAAGCCTTCGATGCCGGCGTTGACCAGCGTGGCCGAGGCGCCGTAGCGGATCGGGTCTTCGGCGAGCACGCCGGTGGTGAGCGTGATCGAACCGCCGTCGGCGAGCAGCGGCGCGGCGAGCAGCGCGAGGTTGACCTGGCCCATCAGCTTGTCGCGCAGGCCGATCTCCCACTGTTCCGGGGTGAGTTCCAGCAGACCGCCGAAGGCGACGTTGCCGGCGGCGGAAATCACCGCATCGAGCTGGCCGGCCCGGGCGAGGGCGGCGGCGATGCTGTCGCGGTCGGTGAGGTCGATGCGCAGGTCGCCGCTGTTGCGGCCGGCGGTGATGAGGGTGTGGCGCGGGCCGAGTTCTTCGGCGACGGCGCGGCCGAGGGTGCCCTGGGCACCGATCAGGAGAATGTTCATGGTGGTTCCTTTGTTTCCGGGAGGCCGGCAATGCCGGCGGTGGAAACAGTCTGCGCCGCCTGAATCCGCTTGATTAGCGGGCCGACCATGGAAATACTGTTGCCATATGGAAACAATATCGACCCGGATCGACCGGATGCTGTGCTTCGCGGCGGTGGCCGAGCGCGGCAGTTTCACCGCGGCCGCGGCGGCGCTGGGCTATTCCAAGGCGCACGTGAGCCGGCAGGTGGCCGAGCTGGAACGCACGCTCGGCGCCGAACTGCTGATCCGCACCACGCGGCGGCTGTCGCTGACGCCGCTGGGGCATCGCTATGCGGAGCAGGCCGCGCGGCTGCGCGGCGCCTACGACGATGCGGAGCAGCTGATCGCCGCCGAACGCAGCGAGGTGCGCGGGCGCCTGCGCATCACGTCGGCGACGACGTTCGGCGAAGTGTTCCTGGTCGATCTGATCGCCGATTTCCAGGCGGCGCATCCGCAGGTCGAGGTCGAGGTCGACCTCAGCATCCTGACCCGCGATCTGCTCGATGGTCATTACGATTTCGCCTTCCGCATCACCCGCACGATGGAGGAGCGGCTGGTGGCGCGCGCGGTCGGATTGATCCGCGAGATCCCGGTCGCGGCGCCCGCACTGCTCGCGGAACGCGGTGTGCCGCGCCGGCCTGCGGATCTGGCGGGGTTGCCGGCGCTGCGCAACAACCATTTTCGCGACGATGCGGAGTGGGTGTTCGTGCGCGGCGGCGACAGCGAGACCGTGCGCCTGCGCACGCCGCTGGCGGTGAACAATTTCAATGCGATCCAGCATGCGGCCGAACGCGGCCTGGGCATCGCGCGGCTGCCGCAGTACCACGTGCACGATGCACTGCGCGAAGGCCGGTTGCAGCGCCTGTTGCCCGACTGGGAGATCGCGCAGCTGCCGATGTATCTGGTGCATCCGCAGCGACGCCATCCGACCCGGCTGCAGACGGTGTTCCGCGCGTTCGCGGTGGCGTGGTTCGATGCGCCGGAACGCCAGGCGCTGTTGCGCTGAGCCCGGCGGCTGCCGGGCCCGGCACGATGCGTCTCAGCCGCCGAGCGGCGAGAGCAGGCGGCGATCGCTGCCCTGGGTGTGCAACTGGTTCGGGGCGAGCGCGTCGGCGTTGTCGGCGGTGATGCCGGCGCTGTCCTGCCACGGCAGGATCCTGCGCGGACCGGGGATGTAGGTTTCCCACTTGCCCGGCTTCGGCATGCGTTGGCCCATCATCGTGAACGCGACCGGCAGGGTGCCGAACCAGTGCGGCGCATCGACATCCGGGCCGGTGGTCGGCGGTTCGAAGGTCCAGCCGCGGATGGCCTTGATGCTGGTCTGCGCGAGCTGGTCCCGCCACTGCGCCATCTCGTCTTCGCTGCCGATGGTGCGCAGATTGACGTGGGTGGCGTCGATGTTCATGACCTTGCCGTCGCGACCGATCTGCACCACGAGATAGACCGTGCCGTTGATCGCGCGCTCCACCAAGTTCTCGGGATACGCCGGCATGCGGCCGCGGCGGGCGATGCGGATGCCCGCTTCCGGCGGCAGGTCGGACGCGAAATTCGCGCTGCGCAGTTCGATCCGGTAATCGCCGTTGTCGAGGCGCTTGGCGACGTACAGCAGGCTCATCTTCGAACGGCTGACCGTGCCGGCGGGCAACTGCACCGGTTCGAACGTCCATTGCGGCGCGAGGCGCGCGGTCATGTCGACGATGCCCTTGGGCAGCGTTTCCGGCGCGTCGAGGGCATGACGCACCACCTTGCCCTCCGCGGTGATGTCGATGGTGCCGCTGACGGACAGGCTGGATTCGGCCTGTCGGCGAATCTCGTCGCGCTTGTCGGCGGCCGATGCCGCGAATGCGACCAGCGGCAGGAGGCAGAGCAGAAGCAGGGTGCGCAGGCGCATGTCGGTCTCTTCGGCAGTGGATCGAATCGCAGGGTTCCGTGAAGGATAGCGGGATTCGGGCGGCGCGAGGATCATGCCCGCGAGGTGCCATGATGCCCCCGCCCGCGCATCGGGTTCGATGCGGCGCCGCAGGCCGGGTCCGGCGCTTTCGGCTCGTCGAAGACCCGACCTGCCGCTCCGTTCACGCCATCCGCATCGCGGTGCGCGTTTCGATCTCCGCCTGCGACGGCTGCTGCCCGCCGGATTGCGATTGCGCGATCTGCCGCTGCGATTCCTCGGCGGGCACCTTCGCCGCCTCGCGGATCGCGACGCTCGCGGTCCTGCTGAATTCGGAGCGTTCGTCGCCCTGGATCGCGATCAGGCGCGAGCCGTCGCTGCTGGGCACGACCGCATCGATCTGGCGCAGGCCGCCCCTGTTGGCGGCGAGCGTCAGCGCAGCGGCGATGTTGTCGGCTTCGCCGGGCGCTCTGGGGCGCGTGCCGTCGTCCATCGCCGCCAGTGCGGCGAGCGCCTTGCGCATGCCGGCCTCGCCGTCGCGGGTTCCGGTCTGCCGCGCGTCGGTTTCGACCGAACCGCCGTCTTCGAGCATCGAATAACTCTTGCCGTTGCGGCTGCGCGACTTCAGCTCCTGGTCGATCATCTGATCCACCGGGCGCTCCACGCCGAACTTCTGCGCGATCTTCACCATCGTCTTCATGAATTCGTCGAGACGGTCGTCGCCGAGCTTCAATTTCTCCGCGATCTTGAAGCCGCCCTCGACGACGCCCTTGGCGATGCCCACGTTCACGGCCTGCACCAGTTTCTCCGCGCTGATGTCGGAGAGCTTGTTCTGGCCCACGACCTTGCCGACCTCGGCCAGCACGTTGCCGCCGATCGCGGTGGCCAGCGGAAACAGCAGGTCTTCGCCGCTCTTCGAGAATTTGTCCAGCACCTTGTCCTTGAAGATCGCATCGCCCACCACCGCCGATGCGGCTTCCTTCACGGTCGAGGTGATGGCTTCGGTGCCGCTGATGTCGCCGCTGGCGTAGCGCAGACCGATCGCGGTTTCCTTGATCAGGAATTTCGCGCGCGGGCCGACCACCGGCAGCACGCCGACCAGATCGGCGACCTGGTCCGCGGTCTTGAACTGGCTTTCGCGCAGGTCGTCGACGGTCTTGACCACTTGCTGTGCGCTCTGGGTGCGGAAATCCTTGCTGACGATGCCCAGCAGTTCCTCGGCGCGCTCTACCGCCTTGACCAACGCGACATCGTTCCGTGCGGAACCGTCGCCGTTCTGCGCATCCTTGATCGCCTTGATGGCATCGGGCGCGTTCTTGAAGACGTAGCCGTAGAACGCGCCCATCGAATGGACCTGGTTCTTCTTTTCGTACCAGTCCAGTACCGCCTGCAGTTTCTCCAGGCGATCGGGCGCGGTTTCGCGCGCCTGCGCGGGGTCGATGGTGAAATTGCCGGTGACATCCTGCTCGGACAGGATCCTGCCGTTGCCCAGCAGGCTCGCGGCCGGCGTGAGGTGTTTGTCGGTGAGGGTCTTCTCCAGGTCGCGCAGCGTCTGCAGGTTGGTCGCATCCAGCACCGGCGGTTTGGCCTCCGCGATGACCTTGATGGATTGCGACAGTTCCGCCAGCGGCTGCACGACCGGTTCGCCCGAGGTCATCGTCGCGATGAGCTTGCGCGCGGCCAGCGCATCCTGCAGCGCGTGATAGCCCTTGCTGGCCTGTTCGGGATCAAGGCCCGAATCGAGCAGCGTTTCGTAGAGCTTTTGCGTGGCGCGCTTCGACGCCTCTTCGTCGGTGGTGCCGTTTGCCACGGTACCGGCGAAGAATGTCTGTGCGTCCTGATAACGACCCGGGCGTTTCTCGTCGATGCGCTGGATCATCATCTCCACGTCCGCGGACATCGCCCCGAGGCGGTCTGTCGACAACAGTCCCGCATCACGGATTTCCGCCAGCGCTTCGGCGGTGTTGCCGCGATGGAATCCGGCGTCGCGCAGGCGCCCTTCCTCGATGGCGACGCCGGCCTTGTTGGCGCGGGACAGGGCCGACATCAGCAGTTCGCGTTGTTCAAGCGAGTAGCCCGCGTCGTGCAGCAACTGGTTCACGCTGCCCTGCCGCGACGGTTGTTCGTTGAATTCGTTCTTGATGTTCAGTCCGGGCGTCTGGATCGTGCGCGAAAACAGTGCGTGATAGGCGCGCTGCGCGGCTTCGCGCTTGCCGGCATCGGCGCTCGTTTCGGCATTCGTTTCAGTGGTCATGCTGCGGTCTCCGTGTCGCTGCGCAGGGGCGGCGGTGCTTTTCCGGTGGTCTGTCATCGTGGTCGCAGAAAGCGCCCGTCACCCGTCATCGCGGCGATGGCTGCGCCTTCCCCGTCCCGGAAGACAGGCTGCGGAGCAGGGCTTCGGCCTCGATCCGCGGGCGGGCATCGGGCGAGGTCTCCGCGCGCAGCACCGGCAGCGCCTGCAGCAGCAACGCCCGGGCGCGTGCGGCATCGCCCAGGCGGGCGGCGGCGTGGGCGCGCGAGGCGCGGATTTCGGCGCGGGTCAGCGGATCGTCGTCGGTCGCGTCCATCCGCGTCAGCGCGAGGCCGAAGGCGCGGTCCGCCTCGTCGAAACGGCCGCGTGCCGCGGCCAGAAGTCCGCGCCGCCGCGCCGTGTAGAGGAAGGCCGGATGCGCGTCCGGCAGCTGCGCTTCCAGTACCGGTGTGGTCTGATCCAGGATCGCCTGCGCTTCGTCCAGCGCGCCGGCGTTCAACAGCACCACGAACATGCTGATCCGGCCGAACGCATTCTCCAGCGCAGGTGCGCTCCGCAGCCACGGGTCGGACAACAACCGCCGCGCGGCCTGCAATGCCGCCGGATGCTGGCCCAGTTCGCTGCGCGCGCGCGCCAGATTCGACCACGCGATGCTGCGCAGCCTGCGGTAGGCGGCGTGGGTGTCGGGCAGCGTCGCCAGTGCGGCCTCCGCGCTGGCCGCGGCCGCGGCGTAATCGCCGAGCGCGTACTGCGCGCGGCAACGGTTGATGTCGATCGAGGCGAGCACCGCGACCTTGTCCGGGCTCAGGCGCGCCTGCGTGGCGCGCGCGCGGTCGAAGTGCGTCAGCGCCTCGCGATATCGACCGAGATCGGCCAGCATCGTGCCCAGGTTGTTGTCGATGGTGGCGGTGACGACGCTGCGTTCGCCGAACAACTGCCGGGCGCGATCGCGCGCGCGCTGCGCATCGGCCAGTGCGGCCTGCGCTTCGCCTTCGAACTGGCGCCAGCGCGACAGCGCCAGCCAGGTGTCGATCCACAGCGGCGATGCCGCTTCCAGCTCGGTGTCGGCCAGCGCGAGCAGCGCCGCGCTGCGCGCCGCGCCCTGCGCCGAGGCGTCGCCGCTTTCGCTGGCGGCATCGAGCCGCGCGATCGCCAGTTCGACCGGGAAGCCGCGCTGCGGCGGTGCGGCGGCGGCCAGCGTCTGCGCTTCGGCGAGCGCGCGTTCGGCCAGGGCGAAATCGCGCCATTCGATCGCCGCCTTGCCCTGCAGCAGCAGTGCGGTCGCCAGCGCCTGCGGATCCTCGCGCCGATGCGCTTCACGCAGTGCGCGCATCCGCGCGAACGCGGGTGCCGCTTCCGTATAACGCTCCAGCGCGTTCAGCGCCTGTCCGCGGGCGGCGTGCGCGCGCGCCAGCAGATCGTCGTCGCGGCCGTCGTGCAGCCGTGGCGTCGACCGCGGTTCCGCCAGAAGCCGCAGCGCTTCGTCCGCGGATTTCAGCGCCGGCTCCGGATCGCCGATCGCGACGTAGATCTCCGCGACCGCGACGATCGACGCGATGCTGCGCCACGCGGGGTCCAGCGCGCGCGCGTCGCCGCTGTCGCGCAGCCGCCGGCGTTCGCGCTGCAGCAGCGCTTCGATCCGCGCCTGCGCCTGCGGATTGCCGCCGGGCGACAGCGCCACCAGCAGCGACGACTGCAGATCCTGCGCCAGCAGCGCGTTCTTCTCCGCGGCCCGCGCCCGCGTGCGTTCCGCCGACAGTTGCAGTACGAACGCGACCGCCAGCAGCGCCGCGGTTCCGGCGCCGAGCAGCGGCCAGCGATTGCGCCGGCAGAATTTCCCGCTGCGCACCCACCATGTCTGCCGCGACGCGGCCAGCATCCGGCCTTCGAGAAACCGTTCGACGTCCATGCGCAGCGCCGCGATCGAGGCGTAGCGATCGTCGGGGGCGTGCGCGGTGGCGCGCGCCAACAGTCGCGACAGATCGCCGTCCAGGGCGCTGCGGATCGCGGGATCGGCGAAGGGATCTCCGGTGGCGCCATCGCGCGCGCGCCGCGACAGCGCGCCGTCGGTGAGGATCTCGACCAGCAGAAGGCCGGCCATGTAGACATCGGTCGCGGTGGTCGGCGTGCGGCCGTCGCGCAGTTCCGGCGCGGCGTAGATCGGGGTGAACGCCACGGTGCGCTCGGCGTGGTGCTCGCCCGCCCCGCTGTCGTCGAGCGCCCGGCCGATGCCGAAATCTATCAGCGCGGTCGAGCCGTCGGCGCGCACCAGCACGTTCGACGGCTTGAGGTCGAGATGCAGGATCAATCGCTGGTGCGCATGTTCGATCGCCAGACAGATCTGCCGGAACAGTCGCAGGCGTTCGCGCTGCGGCGGTCGCCGCTCGGCGAGATGGCGCAGCAACGGCTCGCCTTCCACGTACTCCATGACGAAGTAGGGCGTGCCGTCTTCGGTTTCGCCGCCATCGATCAGCCCGGCGATGCCGCGATGGTTCAGCGCCGCCAGCAACGCACGCTCGCGCGCGGCGCGCCGCCGCAGCGCCGCGGTGGAGGCGCCGTGCAGGCGCTTGAGCGCGACCCGCTGCGCGCGGCCGTCGATGTCGCGTTCGGCCAGCCACACGCCGGCCATCCCGCCCTGGCCCAGTTCGTCGATCAGCCGATAGCGGCCGATCCGCTGCGGGGCCGCGGCGTCGGCGGACAGGGCCGCCAGCAGCGGCGCGCGCAGCGGGTTGTCGGCCGCGTCGTTGGCCAGCAGGGCGTCGACGGTGTCGCGGATCGTCGGATCGTGCTCGGCCGTGCGCAGCCACGCCGCGCGCGATTCCGGCGGCAGCGAGAGCGCGGCATGGAACAGGGTTTCGATCCGGGCGAGGGCGTCGGTCATCGGCAAGGTTTCCTGCGCGGCGCGGAAGGCGCCCGCCTCTCTGCAGGTCGTCGCGCCGCGGCCCGACCCGTCACCATCGGGTCAACGATCGTCTTCCGGCGGCGGTGCGGTGTCCGACAGCCGGGTCTTCAGCCAGGCGCGGGAGAAGCGCAGGTCGCGTTCGACGGTGCTCAGGCTCAGGCCCAGGGTCGCAGCGATCTCGGTCTGCTCCAGGCCCACGATCAACGCCAGTTCGACGATCCTGCATTTGCGCGGGTCCAGCGCCTCCAGTTCGATCAACGCACGCTCCACGTCCAGCCAGCGGTCCGCGCCGGCCCCGCCGACCGCGGCGATGCTGATCTGCAGCGCGTCCAGCGAGGTGACTTCGCCGCCGCCGCGCTTGTCGGCGTCGCGGCGGCGCACCAGATCGATCAGGGTGTGACGCAGCGCGGCGGCGGCGATCTTGAACAACTGCCGGCGGTCTTCCGCGTCGATCGGGCTCTGGATCAGTTTCAGCAGCACTTCGTGGACCAGTTCGGTCGGATCGACGACGGGCCGCGCCTGTTCGCGCAGCCGGTGGGCGGCGATGCGCTTGAGCTGGGAATAGATCGCCGCAGCGAGACGGTCGCGGGCATCGGCATCGCCGGCATTCCAGCGCACCAGCAGCGCGGTGATCTCGTCGGGGTCGCGGCGGTGGATGTCGCGCTCCGCGGCGCGCGCGGAATCGACGGTGCTGGCGAGCGGTTCGTTCACCGGCCGAACCTTATCAGGTCTTCCGCATCGCCCGACAGGCACCGCGCGGGCGTCGGATGCACTGTCCCGCACGCGGCCGCACGCCGCGATTGCGGGTGGGCGCGGTGCGCGGTTACTGTCCCTGCCGGAGGTGCTCATGCACGGCGATGGTCTGCAACTCGCGTTGGTATTCCTGCTCGCGGCGGTGGTCGCGGTGCCGCTGTTCAAGCGCTTCGGCCTGGGCGCGGTGCTGGGCTATCTGGCGGCGGGCGTGGCCCTGGGGCCGTTCGGGGTGAAGGTGATCCGCGACGCCGAGCCGGTGCTGGCCGCCAGCGAAATCGGGGTCGTGATGATGCTGTTCGTCATCGGCCTGGAATTGTCGCCGGCGCGGCTGTGGGTGATGCGCAAACCGGTGTTCGGGGTCGGCGGCCTGCAGGTGTTGCTCTCCGGACTGGCGCTGGGCGGCGTGGGGCTGGCGTTCGATCTCGGCTGGAAAGCCGCGCTGGTGGTGGGATTGGCGCTGGCGCTGTCCTCGACCGCGGTCAGTCTGCAGCTGTTGTCCGAGCGCAAGGCGCTGAACAGCCCGCACGGGCGCCTGGCCTTCGCGATCCTGCTGTTCCAGGATCTGGCGGCGATTCCGCTGATCGCCGCGATCCCGCTGCTGGGCGTGGCCGCGGCCAGTCCCGATCCGGTCTGGCAGGACGTGCTGAAGGCGGTCGCCGCGATCGTGGCGGTGGTGTTCGGCGGGCGCGTGCTGTTGCGCCAGTTGTTCCGGCTGGCCGCGCGCATCGGCGTGCCGGAGATGTTGACCGCGAGCGCGCTGCTGGCGGTGCTCAGCGCGGCCTGGGCGATGCATCTGGCCGGCCTGAGCATGGGCCTCGGCGCCTTCCTCGCCGGCGTGCTGCTGGCCGATTCCGAATTCCGCCACGAGATCGAATCGCAGATCGAACCGTTCAAGGGCCTGCTGCTCGGCCTGTTCTTCATGGCCGTGGGCATGAGCATCGATCTGGCGCTGATCGCGGCCGAGCCGTGGACGATCGTGCTCGGCAGCGTCGCGCTGCTGGCGGTGAAATCGCTGCTGTTGTTCGGCATCGGCCTGCGTCCGGGGCGGTTGGATTGGCGCGAGGCGCTGCAATTGGGCGTGGTGCTGGCGCTGGGCGGCGAGTTCGCGTTCGTGGTGCTGTCCGAAGCGGTGAAGGCGAGCCTGATCGACGCGGCGCTGCAGAACCGGCTGGTGGCGATCGTCGGTCTGTCGATGGCGCTCACGCCGCTGTCGATGATCGCGGTCGCGCGCCTGCTGCGCGCTCTTCCCGATGCCGCGCCGTCGCGCGCGTTCGACACGATTCCCGACCATCAGGCGAAGGTCATTCTTGCCGGGTTCGGCCGCTTCGGGCAGATCGTGGCGCGCATGCTGGTGGCGCAGAAGATTCCGTTCGTGGCGCTGGAGACCGATGCGGTGCAGGTGGATTTCGTGCGCCGCTTCGGCAATGTCGTCTACTACGGCGATCCGGCGCGGCCGGACCTGCTGCGCGCCGCGGGCGCGGGCCACGCGAAGATCTTCATCAATGCGATCGACAATCCGGACGCCAGCCTGCGCGCGACGCGCGTGGTGCGCCGGCTGTATCCGGAGCTGAAGGTGTTCGCGCGCGCGCACGACCGCCGCCACGCCTGGCAATTGATGGATCTCGGCGCGAACGTCACCCGCGAAACCTTCGCGTCCGGCCTGGAGATGGGCCGCGATGTGCTGATCGCACTCGGCATTCCGCCGGAGCAGGCGGCGCAGCGCGCGCAGCGGTTCCGCGAACACGACGAGGAACTCCTGGCCAGCCAGCATCTGATCTACGACGACGAAGCGGCGCTGCTGGAAAGCGCGAAACAGGCGCGCAGCGAACTGGAGCAGTTGTTCGAGGCCGACGTCGAGCCCGATGCCGTGCCCGACGTGGTGTTCGACGACGACCCGTCGCCCGCCGCGCGGCGTTGAGCGCGGCGCGCGTCTTCGCGACCCGACGTCGCAGAGTTGCTTCGCGGGATTACTTCGCCGGTGCGAACCGGTCGCCGAAGAAATCGCCCGCGTTCCAGCGCGGACGTTCGCCGGCATCGCCGACGAGGCGGCCGAGACGCGCGTTGAGTTTCGCCAGCCGCAGCGCGTCGCCCCAGGCGATCGGCAATGTCGCTTCGTCGCTCGGCTGGTGGTAGTGATCGCGCAGGAATTTGCGCAGCGCCAATTTCGGGTCGCGCTCGCCGTCGGCGGAGCGCATGCCGCCGGTGAGATAGATCGCGGGAATGCCGGCGCGGATGAAGGCGTACTGGTCGCTGCGCACGAACACCACGTCTTCCGGGAACGGATCCGGCGACAGCGCCACACCGATCTCTTTCGCCGCCGTGTCCAAAGCCGTCTTCAGCGAGGAATGCTCGACGCCGATCGGCACCACGTCCCTGCTCGGCGCCAGCAGCACCGGCATGTCCATGTTGATGTTGGCGATCAGCGAATCCGCGGCCACCGTCGGATGCGTGGCGAACCATTCCGCGCCGAGCAGGCCCTTTTCCTCGGCGGTCAGCGCGACGAACAGCAGCGAACGCTTCGGCGCGGTCTTGTCGGCCTTCAGCGCGCGCGCGGCTTCGAGCATGATCGCGACGCCGAGGGCGTTGTCGAGCGCGCCGTTGTAGATGCGGTCTTCGACGCCGTTCTCGTCCTTCACCGGCGCGCCGATGCCGATGTGGTCCAGGTGCGCGGTGTAGACGATGTGCTCGGCGGCCAGCGCGGCGTCGCTGCCGGGCAATTTCGCGACCACGTTGCGCGAGGTCACCGGTTCGATCTTCGTGCGTCCGGCCAACGCGAGCGTGCCCGGCAGCGCGAAGCCCTTCAGCGTGCCGGCCTCGGCGGCGTCGAACAGTTGCGCGGCGGTGCGCGGGCCGTCTGCGAAGATCAGATCGGCCGCGGCCGCGCTGACCGTGGCCAGCCCGCGCAGTTCGGGGAAGGTGCCGAGGCCCTTGCCGTCGGGTCCGCGCAGACGCATCCCCGCGCGCTGCCAGTTGTCGGCGCCGCGCGACCACGGCGATTCGGCTTCGTCCTTCGGCGTGTTGACGAACACCGCGCCGACAGCACCGCGCTCCGCCAGGGCGCGCAGTTTCTCGCGGGTGGCGCTGTGGAACGCGCGGCGATCGTTGTCGAAGCGCGCGGGCGCGCCGCCGAAGACCACGGCGATCTTGCCCTGCAGGTCGAGTCCGGCGAAATCGTCGTGGCCCAGTTCCGGTGCGTGCACGCCCTGGCCGACGAACACCGCGGGCGCTTCCAGCGCGTGTTCGCTCGCGTTGAAGTTCAGCGTGGGCAGGAATTGATCGCGGAAACGCAGTGCGATCTCGCGACCGTTGCGCTTGACCACCAGCGCGGCGCCCTCGGCTTCGCGCGTGGCCTTCAGCAGCGGCACCGTCTGGAACCAGGTGCCGTCGTCGCCGGCGGGCTGCAGGCCGATGTCGGCATACCGTTGCGCCACGTACGCCGCGGCGAGATCGTAGCCGCGGGTGCCGGCCTCGCGGCCCTCGAAGCGGTCGTCGGCGAGCGTGCGCACGTCGTCGGCGATGCGCTGTTCGTCGGCGTTCGCCGGTGCGGTCGTGGTCGGCGGCGTCGCCGGTGCGGAAATGGTCGGCCCCTCGGGCGCGGATGCGTCGCGCTGGCAGGCGGCGAGCAGCACGCATGCGAGCAGGGTCGGCAGAACGGTGCGGATCGTGGTGCGGGATACGCTGGGGGAGTTGGCGTGGCGTATGGCATGAAGCAGGTTCATTGCATCGTTTCCTCGGGCAGCAGCGTGCCCAGTGCGACCAGCGCCCACCACAGCGCGCCGATGCCCAGCCAGACATAGTTCGCAAGCGTCAGACGGCGGTTGGCCTCGGCTGCGGGATCGCCGCAGGCGATGTTGGCCGCGCGTTGCGCGTGGTAGATCGAAAGGGTGGAACAGGACAGCACCACGATCAGCAACAGGACGCTGGCGTGGAGCGAGATGACCGTCTCGGGCAGGCGGTCGAGAATGCGTCCTCCGATCGCGGCGACCACGTAGAGCGTCGCCCAGCCGCCCGGCGACCAGCGGTGGCGCTGGCCGCTGCGGACGATGCGGTAGTCGAATTCGTTGTAGAGGCTGTGGGCGAAGAAGATCGAAAAGATCGCGCGGGGCACCGGCCAGATGTCCAGCCGCTTGTCGATCTTGTGGAGCTTCCAGTGGCGCCAGAACCAATACAGCGTGTAGAAGCCGAACGTGGCGAACATCAACAGCGCGGCCTTGGTCGGCGCGACGACGTAGAAGCGCGCGGGCGTCGCCGCGATGCCGCTGTCGGCGATTTCGGCGATGCGTGCGGCCGGCGGCGCGTAGGGATTGTCGGCCGCCTGCGCCTGGCCGCGGTCGTTCTGTTCGTGCATGCGGGCCTCCCCGGGAGGCCGCAAGCATGCCGCAGCGGCCCGCCGGGCGCCACGCCCATGCGCCGGGGTAAGATCGCGACGACCCTGCCGTGGAGCGCCGCGAATGTCGAACCATCCCATCGCCGTGCCGCCTGCATCGGTCGAACGCAAACTGCTGCTGGCCATCGTGCTGATCGCGCTGGTGGTGTCCGGCATCGCGCCGAAGGATCGGCTGACCTGGTTGCTGGAGGTGATCTGGGCGATCGTCGCGATGCCGATCATCGCGCTGAACTGGCGCCGCTTCCCGCTGACCCGGCTGCTGTGCTGGCTGCTGGTGGCGCACGCCCTGGTGCTGATCCACGGCGGCGCCTACACCTATGCGGAAACGCCGCTGGGCTTCCAGTTGCGCGATGCCTTCACCGCCCTCGGGCTGGAGGTCGAGCGCAATCCCTGGGATCGCGTCGGCCATCTGATGCAGGGCTTCGTGCCGGCGATCCTCGCGCGCGAACTGTTGCTCCGGCTGACCCCGCTGCGTCGCGGTGGCTGGCTGGTCTATCTGGTGCTGGCGGCCTGCCTGAGCTTCAGCGCGTTCTTCGAGCTGATCGAATGGTGGGCCGCGTTGATCTACGGCGCGGACGCCGACGCTTTCCTCGCCACCCAGGGCGACCAGTGGGACACCCAGTGGGACATGTTCCTCTGCCTCTGCGGCGCGGCGGTGTCGCTGCTGCTGTGGTCCCGCCTGCACGATCGGCAGCTGGGAACACAGGCCGGCGCCTGACGCGAGCGGGATCTCCTCAATCCGTACGGCAGGCTCGACGCGCAGGGCCCGACGCGTCCGACAGCGCACGAATTCCGGGCATGAAAAAGGCGGGGTCGCCCCCGCCTTTTTCGCGAACCCGGGCCGGGCCCGGTGGTGCGCGCTTCGATCAGAAGCGACCGACCGCCGCGGGATCGCGCGAGGCCGGAACCGCGCCGTTGGTGTCGTTGGCGACCGCGGTCGTGGCGGCACCGCCGTCGACCCAGTAGCCGCCGTCGTATTCATAGATCGTGTTGCCTTCCGAATCCTGGTAGGTCCGGACGACATACTTGTCGACATAACGCGGCTGGGTGCTTTCGACGTCGGTGTACTCGTGGTCGAAGTACGCGGCGCAGTACGAAGGCATCTGGTTGCTGATCTCGTATTCGCCGTCGATGCCGGTCCAGGTGCGCAGGCTCTGGTTCAGCGAGGCCGCGTCGCAGCGACCGGCACCGTGGCCGATGGCTTCGACCAGCGTGCCCATCTGCGGGGTGTCGTCGGAGGTCGGGCACAGCTTCAGGAAGTTGATGCGCGCCTGGATGGTCTTCCACGGCTTGCTGAGGTTGATGCTGAAGTACTTCCGCAGCGAGGCGGCGCATTCGCTCGGCGGGCCGCCGGTCGAGAGGCAGAGGATCGCTTCGCAGGCCGAGCCTTCGTCGCCGCTGAGCATCTGGCCCTGTTGCTGGCCCATGATCTCGTCGACCATGCCCTGCATCTCGCCGGAGAGGCTGGTGCTCTGGTTCGCACCGTTGGGATCGACGCCTTCCGGCAGCTGATTGGCCGCATTGCCGTCGTAACGGGCGTCCGGAGCGGACGAATCGTAGCCCTCGGGCAGCTGCGAGGCCGCATTCGGGTCGTACTGGCCGGTGTTACCGCCGTCCTGCGCGCTGGCAGTGGCCGCGGAGGCGAGCAACAGCGCCGTCAGCGCAACCGAAATCGCTTTCTTGTTCATGACTTCACTCCAGTAGTCAAAACCGCACGTCGTCAATTCGCATGGGGGTGGTCCGCCGTCGCCGACGGTTCCGTGATTGTGCCGCACGACCCGGCCAGGCCGGTCGATCATTGCTTCAGTGCCCCTGCTTTCGACGACGGTGAAGCCGCGTGACCGTGGTCGCGCGATTCCGCAGCAGAAGCTCCCGGTTCAGGTTAGCGGACTCGTGCTGCGTTTTGCAAAGCATGGCGATTGCGGCGACGGCATCGGCCTCTTGAGGGGGACTGCGCCCCATGGCGATGTAACGATTTGATTTTGAAAAGAAACGTCAATTGCCGGCGTCAATCGCGGATCACATGCCGTCGATCCGATGCCGACCGCTCGTCGGAATGGTCCCGGATGGGCGGCAGATCGGGGCCGAAACGGGTCAGGTCGGCCCCGGGCCAGGCCCCGCGTCCTCGGGGCGGACGCGGGGTGGTTCGCGCCGTTCGAAGGGCAGCACCACGCCGCGTTCCTCCTGCGGGCGATGCCAGAGGACCGGTACGTCATGAGGGGCGGGCGGTTCCAGTTCGGCGTCGGGTCCGGCCTCTTCCTCCAGCTCCCAGCTGTAGCGTTTGCGCGGCGGCAGCGGGTCGGCGCTGCGGAACAGGAGCGCCGACAGCGCGCCGCCGAGCGCGCCGCCCAGGTGCGACTGCCAGGACACGCCGGGCTCCTGCGGCAGCACGGTCAGCAGCATGCCGCCGTACAGGAAGAACGCGATCATCGCCGCGGCGATCGATGGACGGTCGCGGCGCAGCAGGCCGAGCACGAACACCAGGAACATCAGCCCGTGAGTGACGCCGCTGGCGCCCAAATGGTGGCTGCCGGGATCGCCCAGCAGCCAGGCGCCCAGCCCCGACCCCAGCCACAACAGCGGCAGCGCGCGCAGGGTCGCCTTCGGATAGACGCTGCCGGCCAGTGTGCCCAGCAGCAGCAGCGAAGCGGCATTGGCGGCGATGTGCTCGACCGAGCCGTGCAGCAGCGGTGCGGTCAGCACGCCCCACAGGCCCGGCAGGCTGTGCGCGGTGACCGTCAGCGGGCGATAGTCCTCGCCCTGCTGCAGCGCGAACGCCGCCGCCAGCACCAGCACGAAGGCCAGACTCAGATTCAGGGCCCGCAACAGGCGCCGCCGATCGGCGGCGCGCTGGGCGGGAGTGTCGGGCAGGTCTTCGGGGGTGTGCAGTTGCATCGTCAAGCTGTGGTGCCGGAGGCGGGCCCGATCAAGGCCGCCCCGATGGCGGGGCGGCCGTGCCGACGCAACAGAGCGTTCAGTCCCGCGACGCGGTCACCGGCGGGGCCGCCGGTCGCAGCAGACTCAGCGCCACGGTCGCGGCGATGGTGGCGGCCACCACGCCCAGCGACCACAGGATCGGGATCTTGTAGACGTCGATCAGCAGCATCTTCACGCCGATGAACATCAGCACGATCGCCAGCCCGTACGGCAGCAGGTGGAAACGGTCGGCCATGCCCGCCAGCAGGAAGAACATCGCGCGCAGGCCCAGCACCGCGAACACGTTCGACGTCAGCACGATGAACGGGTCGCTGGTGATCGCGAAGATCGCCGGAATCGAATCCACCGCGAAGATCACGTCGGTCACGCCGATCAGCACGATCACCACGAACAGCGGCGTGTACCAGCGCTTGCCGTCCTTCAGCACGCTGAAGGCGTTGCCGTGGTAATCCGCGGTCAGCGGCAGGTGGCCGCGCATCCACTTCAGCGCGGGGTTCTTCTCCAGGTCCGGCGCCTTGCCCGCGGCGAGCAGCATCTTGACGCCGGTCAGCAGCAGGAACGCGCCGAAGACATAGAGGATCCAGTGGAATTTCGCGAGCAGGAAGGCGCCGGCGAAGATCATGATCGCGCGCAGCACGATCGCGCCGATCACGCCGATGATCAGCACCTTCTGGCGCTGTTCCTCGGGCACCGCGAAGTAGGTGAACAGCATCAGGAACACGAAGATGTTGTCGACCGCGAGCGATTTCTCCACCAGGTAACCGGTGAGGAATTCCAGCGCCACGCGATTGCCGACGACATCGCCGGCCTGCTGGCTGACGTACCACCACAGGCCGGCGTTGAACGCCAGCGCCAGGCCGATCCAGCCGATGCTCCAGTACAGCGCTTCCTTGAATGTCACCTTGTGCGGCCCACCATGGCGCATCAGCACCAGATCGACGAGCAGGGCGACGACGACGAGGACGGCGAACGCGCCCCACAACAACGGACTACCGATCGTGGTCATTGAGAAAAACTCCGGTTCGGAAACGAGAACGCCCAACCGCGAGGCTGGGCGTCGTATTCCGGAACCGGCGCGCGAACGCGACCGGGCGGGGATAGAGCTTCGCCGTGCGGCGAAGGTCTCGCTCGCGATCGCGCTGTTGCTGCGACCGCCGTCCGGCCGGGGCGGAGCCCGTATTGACGACCGGAACGTTCGGGAGCTACTCCCCTTCTGGAGCGACGATTGTTTTGCAAATACCCGGGCGCGTCAACCCCATTACAATGACAACATGAACGCACCGTTGCCCGAAATCCGTCTCAGGAACACCTGGACCTCGCGCCACCCCTGGATCTTCCAGAAACTGGTGGAAAAACCCGTCCAGCGGCCCAAGCCGGGCAGCCTGGTCGAGATCGTCGGCAACGATGGCGTCTGGGTCGGCCGCGGTTTCTACAACGGCCATTCGCGGATCTCGCTGCGCATCCTGGAGCGCGATCCCGACATCGCCATCGATGCCGACTGGTTCGCGGCGAAGATCGCCGCAGCCGTGCATCTGCGGCGCGAGGTGCTGAAACTCGATGCGGTCTCCGACGCCTGGCGCGTGGTCCACAGCGAAGGCGACGGCCTCAGCGGCCTGGTGGTGGATCGTTACGGCGATCTGCTGGTGGTCGAATATTTCAGCGCGGGCATGTTCCGGTATCGCGAATGGATCTATGCCGCGCTGCGCGAGCAGTTCCCGGGCTGCCGCTTCCACGCTTTCGCCGACGAGCACGTGCAGAAGCAGGAAAGCTTCGATTTCCGCGGCAGCGAACCGGCCGCGCCCGCGATCATCACCGAGTACGGCGTGAAGTTCCGCGCCGATCCCGCCGGCGCGCACAAGACCGGCTTCTTCGCCGATCAGCGCGACAACCGCGAATGGCTGTCGCACCAGTGCGCGGGCAAGCGCGTGCTGGACCTGTGCTGCAACACCGGCGGTTTCGGCGTCTACGCCGCGGTGCGCGGCGCCAGCGAAGTCGTCGGTATCGACATCGACGACGCGGTGCTGGAAATCGCCCGCGGCAACGGCAAGTTGAACAACGTCCGCCCGCGCTTCGTGCAGGCCGACATCTTCCCGTGGCTGCGCGATGCGGCGAATGCCGGCGAACAGTTCGACGTCGTGATCCTGGATCCCGCGAAGATGACCCGCGATCGCGAGCAGGTGATTCCGGCGCTGAAGAAATATCTCGACATGAACAAGCTGGCGATGGGCGTGGTGAAGCCCGGCGGCCTGTTCGCGACCTTCTCGTGCACCGGTCTGGTCAGCGAGGAGCAGTTCCTCGACATGCTGCGCCGCGCCGCGTTCTACGCGGGCCGCACGGTGCAGGTGCTGAAGGTGGCCGGCGCCGGCGCCGATCACCCGTGGCTGACCGACGTGCAGGAAAGCCGCTACCTGAAGGCGGTGTTCTGCCGCGTGGTGGACTGATGCCGGCATCGCCGCGGCTACATTGAAGCCATGCCCCATACCGATCTTCTGTTGATCCTGCTGCTGGCCGCCGTTGCGGCCGTCCTTGTCCTGCTGGTCGTATTGCTGCTGCGCAAGCCCGACGCCGCGCTCGATCGCCTGCGCGCGCGGGTCGAGGAGGCGCTGCGCGAGGAGCAGCGCGCCGGTCGTGGTGAACTGCGCCAGCAGCTCGACAGCCTGGCATTGAGCCAGGGCCAGCGGATCGAGGACTTCGGCCGCAGTCTCGGCGACCTCACCGCACGCACCGACGCGCGGCTGGACGAACTGCGGGCCGCGCTCAACGACGATGCGCACAAGGCGCGTCTGGAGCTGGCGACGCGGCAGACCCAGTTCGCCGACGCGCTCGGCGCGCAATTGCGCGAGCTCACCGATCGCAACGAACAGCGGCTGGGCGAGCTGCGCGCCACGCTCGAACAGAAACTGGGCGAACTGCAGGCCGGCAACGAAGCCAAGCTCGAACAGATGCGCGCGACCGTCGACGAGAAACTGCAGTCGACCCTCGAAACGCGCCTGACCGAAAGTTTCGGCAACGTCGCGCAGATGCTGGTGCAGGTGCATCAGGGTCTGGGCGACATGAACAAGCTGGCCTCGGACGTGGGCGGCCTGCAGCGCGTGCTCACCAACGTCAAATCGCGCGGCATCTTCGGCGAGGTGCAGTTGGCGGCGTTGCTGGAACAGGTGTTCGCGCCCGATCAGTACGCGGCGAATGTGAAGACCGTGCCCGAGCGCAACGAAGCGGTGGAATACGCGGTGCGCTTTCCCGGATCCGAGCGCGATGCGCCGGTGTGGCTGCCGATCGACGCCAAGTTCCCGCGCGAGGACTACGAGCGGCTGCTCGATGCGCAGGAGCAGGGCGACGTGGAGGCCGCGCGCGCCGCCGGCGATGCGCTCGAGCGCCAGGTGCGCAAGCAGGCGCGCGAGATCCGCGACAAATACGTCTCGCCGCCGCATACCACCGAGTTCGCGATCCTGTTCCTGCCGACCGAGGGCCTCTACGCCGAGGTCCTGCGCCGCCCCGGTCTGGTCGAAGCGCTGCAGCGCGATCTGCGCATCGCGGTGGCCGGCCCGACGACGCTGCTGGCGTTGATGACCAGTTTCCAGATGGGCTTCCGCACGCTCGCGATCCAGGAGCGGTCCAGCGAGGTGTGGCGCACGCTGGGCGCGGTCAAGACCGAATTCGCCAAGTTCGGCACGGTGCTGGACGGCGTGAAGAAGAAGCTGGACGAAGCCAGCAACAAGATCGAGGAAACCAGCGTGCGTTCGCGCGCGCTCGGGCGGAAACTGCGCGAGGTCGAGGCCTTGCCGGCAGGTGAGGCGCAGAAACTGCTGGGCGATATCGCGGCCGAGGATGCGACCGGCGACGACGCCTGAGCGACGGCCCGGACACATGCGTTCCGGGCGTTTTTCGATCGTGGGTTACGGCGAACCGGGGATCACCGGAATCGCGTCGATCGGCACGGTCGGATTGTCTTCGTTGTTCTGCAGGTATTCCGGCAGCGCGGCTTCGTCGTCGCTGTCGGCGCGGTCGCCGGAGATCTGATAGTTGCGGCGCTGCAGCCAGGCGTCGCGCACCAGCGCGTAGTCGTCGGCGGCGCCTTCGCGCATCCGGTCCACGCTCAGCAGCTGGGTGCGCACGTTGACCAGTTGCAGGCCCTGCAGGAACACGCGCACCTTGTCCTCTTCTATCGGACGGATCGGCGACAACGGTGCGTCGCCGGCCATGCCGAGGGCGTCGCGGACGGTGCGGGGCCCGAACAGCGGCAGTTCGACGTAGCGCGATTTCTTCCAGCCCCAGACGCCGAGCGTCTGGCCGAAATCCTCGCTCTTGTTCGGCAGTTTCGCCGAGGTGGCCGGATCGAACAGGCCGCCGATGCCGAGGGTGCTGTTGAGCAGGAAGCGGCCGATGGACTGCCCGGCCTGTTTCGGCTTGCCCTGCAGCAGCGCGTTGACCGCGCTGACCGGCTGGCCGAGGTTGTTGAAGAAGTTGCTCACGCCCAGGCGCACCGGGCGCGGCACCACTTTCACGTAGGCGGTGGCCAGGGGCTTCGCCACGCGCCGGTCCACGACATCGTTGAACCGGTGGACGCGACGGTTGTATTTCTCCCACGGGTCGTAGCTTTGAGGCAGCGCCGCGGGCTCGGGCAGATTCGGGTCGGCGATCGGGTCGTAGACCTGCGGTTCCGGCGCACCGTAGATCGCGGCGAAATCGCGCTCGGCGTCGGTCGGTTGCAGCGATGCGGGTTCGGCACCGGCGACGACTTCGGCGGTCTGCGTGGACGCGTCGATGGGTGCCTGCGCGTTCGCGTCGACCGTGCTTTCGGCGGTTTGGCTTTCGGCAGTCTGAGCCGCGGGTGTATCCGCGGCGGCGACCACCGCGACCGGCGGCGGGGCGTCTTGGGTGACGGCCTGATGCGCGCAGCCGCTGGCGAACAGGGCGGCGGCGAGAAAGGCCGCCCGGGGGAGGAGGCGGTGCTGGTTCATGGCGCGAGTGTAGCCTCTGCGATCATGGTGGGGGCCCGCTGGAGCGGCCGTTCAATCCCGGGCGAAGGTCAGATCGTGGCCGAGCCGGTAGGCCCCGCGCAGTTCGGCGAACCCTTCGGGTCGACCTTCCACCGAAACTCCGCCGGCACGTGCGGCGAGCAGCGAAATCAAGGCCAGGCCGGCGCTGTCGATGGATTCGACCGCGCTCAGATCCAGGCGCCGGATGCCGCTGGCATCGGCCGGCAGCCGCTTCCACAGACCGGTCACCGCATGCCGCAGCAGCGGGCCGCGGAAACGCAGTGTTTCGCCATCGCGGACGATCTCGCAGGCCGTGGCGTTCACTGCCCGGCGTCCGCCTTCAGTTGGCCGTTGCGCAGTTCGGTCGCGACCTGACGGATCGATTTGCGCTGCAGTTCGGTGTCGAACTGGCTGCGGAAGGTCTGCACGTAGGACACGCCCTCGACCATCACGTCGAAGACCTTCCACTGCGTACCGGTCTTGCGCATGAAGTAGTCGACCGGGATCGGTTCGCCGCCCTGGCGCAGGAATTCGCTGGCGACGCGAACGCCCTGGCCTTGTGGCAGGGCCTTTTCCGATTTCACGCGCACGCGCAGCTGGGTGTTGAAGTCGAGCAGCGAAGAGCCGTAGCGCTGCATCAGGTTGTCGGCCAGCGCGTCGGCGAAGAGTTTCACGTCTTCGTCGGCGGCGCCGCGGCCGTGACGGCCCAGCACCAGGCGTGCGGCATAGTCGCGATCGAACATCGCGTTGAATTCGGTGGTGATGAACGTGCGCAGCGCGGTGCGGTTCTTCTGGAACTCGCCGCGACGCTTTTCCAGCGTGGTGAGCACGCGCTGGCTGTTGTTGAGCACCAGTTGGCTGGGGCTGCCCTGCATGGTCGCGGACGCC
This sequence comes from Lysobacter hankyongensis, assembly GCF_039543145.1. NCBI lineage: Bacteria > Pseudomonadati > Pseudomonadota > Gammaproteobacteria > Lysobacterales > Lysobacteraceae > Lysobacter > Lysobacter hankyongensis. The sequence goes on from NZ_BAABJE010000018.1 coordinate 99,622, forward strand.
GGGGTGGCGCGCGCCGGGGCGGCGGCCTGTTGCGCGAAGGCGGGCGCCGTGGCGAACAGCGCGGCGCCGAGCAGGACGGTCGTGAGCGGGGTCTTGAGGGTCATGGGGTCTGTCCGGTGGGGGAGGCGTCGGAAGAGGTGTTGGAGTCGTCGGCGTCCGGCTTGGTTCCGCCGGGGCCGCCGAAGATGTATTTGCCGGCCATCTGGATCAGATCGACGGCGGGCGCGGTGAAGGCGATTTCGTCGCCGGGTTTCAGCGCGGTCATGTCGCCGCCGGGCTGCAGGCCGACATAGCTTTCGCCGAGCAGGCCGCCGGTGAGGATGCTGGCGGACGTATCGATCGGCAGATCGGCATAGCGGCGGTCGATGTCGAGCACCACGACGGCGTCGAGTTTCTTCGGGTCCAGCTCGATCGAGGCCACCTTGCCGATCGCGACGCCGCCGATCTTCACCGGCGCCATCGGCCGCAATTGGCCGAGATTGGTGAAGCGGGCCTTCAGTGGATAGGTGTCTTCGCCGAAACCGAACTTGCCGTTGGTGGAAGCGATCGCCAGCACCAGCAATGACGCCAGGGCGAGCAGAAGGAACGCGCCGACGGCGAATTCGAGGCGGGGGCCGCGTGCACTCATGGGAGACCTCAACGGAACAGAAAAGCGGAAAGGACGAAATTGAACATCAGCACCAGCAGCGAGGCGTTGACCACGGCGCGGGTGGTGGCCACCGAGGTGCCTTCGATGGTCGGTTCGGCGTGATAGCCCACGTACGAGGCGACCAGCGCCGCGGTGCCGCCGAACACGGCGGATTTCAGGAACGCAGGCAGGAAGTCCTCGTGGAAATCCACGGCGTCCTTCATCACCTGCCAGAACGCGCCGTTGTCGATGCCCAGCACCTGGACGGCCTGGAACCAGCTGGCCGAGATCGCCAGGCTGCAGAAGATCGCAGTGAGCAGCGGCACGGTGATCACCGCCGCCCAGAACCGCGGCGCCACGGCCTTGCCGACCGGGTCGATCGCCATCAGGCCGAGCGCGGTGATCTGGTCGGTGGCGCGCATCAGGCCGAGTTCGGCGGCGATGGAACTGCCGGCGCGGCCGACGAACAGCAGCGCGGTGAGCACCGGCGCGAGTTCGCGGTACATGCCCAGGCCGATCAGGGCGCTGATCTGGTTGGCGGCGCCGTAGGTCTGCAGCGCGCGGTAGCCCAGCAGCGTGATCGACAGGCCGACGAAGGCGCCGCCGACCGCGATGATCGGCAGGCTGCGCGCGCCGATCTTGTAGATCTCGCGGGTGAGTTCCTGCCAGAAGTCCGCGGTGGGCTTGCTGGCGCGGAAGACCGAGAGCGAGAACAGGCCGGCGCGGCCGATGCCGCGGAGGGTGTCGACGACGGCCATCACGCGGCCTCCGTGCGCGGCGCGGCATCGAAGGGAATGGGGCCGTCGGGCTCGCCCTTGAGGAATTGCCGGACGAGGGGATCGCCGGTGGTCTCGAGTTCGGCCGGGGTACCGTCGAAGACGATGCCGCCGTTGGCGATGACCACGGCGCGGTCGGCGATGGGCAGGGTTTCGTGGACGTGGTGGGTCACGATCAGGCTGGTCAGGCCGAGGCTGGCGTTGAGCCGGGCGATCAGGCTCATGATCACGCCGCTGGCGATCGGGTCCAGGCCGGTCAGCGGCTCGTCGTAAAGCATCAATGGCGGATCCAGCGCCAGGGCGCGGGCCAGTGCGACCCGGCGCGCCATGCCGCCGGAGAGCTCGCGCGGATAGAGGTCGGCAGCGGCGCGCAGGCCGACCGCATGCAGCTTCATCTCGACCAGGTGGCGGATGACCTCGGCCGGCAGATCGGTGTGGGTGCGCAGCGGCAGGGCGACGTTCTCGGCCGCGGTCAGATCGGTCAGCAGGCCGTTGCCCTGCAGCAGCACGCCGATGCCCTTGCGCAATTCCAGCAGCGCGCGCTTGCGCTGCGGCACCGGCCGGCCCAGCACTTCGACGCTGCCGGCGGCAGGCGTGAGTTCGCCGGTGAGCGCCGAGAGGAGGGTCGACTTGCCGCAGCCCGAGGGCCCGAGAATGGCGGTCACGCTGCCTTGCGCCACGGTCAGATCGATGTCGCGCAGGATCGTGCGCGAGCCGCGATCGAGGCGGAGTGCGGAGACGCGGACGGCGGCGGGGGTGATGGGCATCGGGTCGGCAGGAGGCTCTGGAGCGATGGGGGCAGGGGCACAAACCCGTTCAGGATGGCGTCCGCTGGCTGAATCTTGCGGGAGTGGGGCGGGCATTGTCCCCGCATGTCGCGGGGTTGTCTGCGCCCGCCCCGATGCCGGGTGTCGCCCGCGATGGCTTGTGCCCGGGCGCCGCAGCGGCGAGGATGTGCCGCCGCTGCCGGGTCGCGCAGCACAGGGGCCGGGGGCCGGAATTCGATGGAGCTGCTGACGCTGGAACATTTCGCCGGATGCGTGAACGAGACGTTCACCGCGGCGCTGAACGATATGGATGTGGAATTCGTGCTGGTCGAAGCGCGGCCGCTGGAGACCCGGGCCCAGAATCCGATGCGGGCGCCGTTTTCGCTGCTGTTCCGCAATACCTCGCCGATCCTGTTCCCGCAGCAGATCTACGCCATGCGTCATCCGCGGGTGGGCGAGGCCGGGATTTTCCTGGTGCCGATCGCGCAGGAGCGCGCCGGCTTCCTGTATCAGGCGGTGTTCAACTGATCTGCCGACGCATGCGGCGGCTTGAACGCGACATCATCCGGGCCGTGTCCATGGCCGGTGGACACGAATCAACACGGTTCCGGTAGAGCGGCGAGGCCGCAGGCATGACCGGAAAAGCACCGGCCTGATTTTCGACAGTCGAAGACGGGTCAGGCCGTTCTACCGCGGGACGTCGGCATGATCGGGCGCGCGCCATCGCATCATCTGATGCGTGCCGGTCACGCCGCCGTCGGCCGTGAAGCCGAGCCGTTCGTAGAGGCGTCGCGCCTTGGGGTTGGAGATCTGCACGTGCAGGTACATCCCGCAGCCGAGCGCGGCGGCATCGGTTTGGCTCTGCCGGATCAGCGCTTCGCCCACGCCCTGGCCACGCATGCCCGGGAACAGGCAGATATCGACGATGAGGTGATCCGGGGTCGTCCGCTGCAGGTAATAGCGGCCCACCGGCCCACGACCCTGGCGTTCGATCGCCAGGAAGTCGGTATCGCCGTAGTGCGCCAGATAGTGCTGGTGCTGGAGCGCGAACTGCTGGTCGAGAAAGGCCCGTTTCGCGGTGTCCGGCCAGGGCACCGGGGCCATTTCCTCGGCACGGGTGCTGGCGTAGAGATCGCGCAGCCACGGCAGGTCGTCGTCGCGCAGCGCGCGCAATGAAAACCCGCGTCCGGCGAGGGACGCGGGGATGTCGGTGCGGCCGGGCCGTTCCGCGGGGAACGGCGCCAGCCGCGCGGGAATCGCGACCGTCATGTCACGGGAACGACGGGTAGATCCCCTGCAGCGCGATGCAGAAATTCACGCCGAGATACGGTTGCTGGTTCTGGTGGGGCTGGCCGCCGCCCTGGCTGGGCGAGAGCATGTTCGGAGCGAACGTGGTGTTGGGGGCGCCGGAGGAGAAAGGTTTGTTCGCGGCGATGCCGGGCTGGGACAGGCCGCCGTTCGCCGAGGGCGTGCCCGCATTCGCCGGCACGAATGCGTTGATGCCGTGGTTGTGCTGCGGGATCTGGTTGCTGGTCAGCGTGACGGTGTTGACGCCGAAGGTCTGGCCCAGCGTGCGCGGGCTCAGTCCGGGTCCGTTGCCCTGTTCGCAGCCTGCGCGGCCGGCGAAGTTGGGCAACTGGAACGTGGTCTGGCCATTGCCGCCGTAGATGGTGCCGATCAGCGAGAACAGTGCGGTGTTCTGGGAGATCGGCAGCGTGGCGCCGTTCGCGAACGCCCAGCCGCGCGGGTTGAAGTTGAATCCGAACAGCTGGATTTCGCCGATGTAGGGTTGCGTCATGAATTGATTCCTCCGATGAGGTGCCGCGGCATCGCCGCGGCCGCGCCGGCATGGCGCGGTGGAATGGCGGTGTGTGCGGGCGCGGTGGTCATGCCTGCGACGGGAAGATGCCGAAGGTGGCGATGCAGTACTGCACCGTCAGCGTGGGCATGCAGTTCTCGTGCGGCTGGCTGCCGCCCGCGAGGCTCGTCGACTGCGCCGACATGGCGACCTGCGTCGCCCCGGTGACATCGGACACATAGAAACTGTCGCCGCTGACCGCGCCGGGAAGCAGCGTATTGCCCGGCGTCAGGCCGCTCGCTCCGCCGTTCGTCGCGACGAGCGTGTGGGTGTGCGCCGGCATCTGGGTCGGCAGCACGGTCACGGTTTCGGTGCCGGCCCGTTGCCCGATGACGTAGTTGCTCAGTCCCGGACCCTGGCCCTGGTGGATCGGCAGGCGACCCCGGAGGTCCGGCACGGCGAAGGTGGTCTGGCCGTCGCCGCCATAGGTGGTGCCGATCAGGGCGAACAGGGCGTCGTACTCGGAAATCGGCAGCAGGCTGCCGTCGCAGGCCTGCCAGTTGTTGGGCGCGCCGCGCGTGCCGAAAGCGAACATGCGGATTTCGCCGATATAGGGAGTGCTCATGAGTCTTTAGCTCCGAAGTTGGAAGGGACGGTCGCGCCGATGGGGCGCGGGTCGTCCGATGTCCTTGGCCAGCGCGGTCAGTTCCGCGACGGGAAGATGCCGCTCAGCGCAACGCAGAAATTGATCACGCTGTAGGGCTGGAGGTTCGGATGCGGCTGATTGCCGCCGGAGGGGGCGACCGTCTGCGCGTTCATCGGGACCAGGGGTCCGGTGCTGGGAGCGTAGAGATTCGGTGCCGAACTCGTACTGGTGCTGGTGGCGTAAACACGGCCGCCGGCGCTGCGGTTGTCGCCATTGGATGTCGAGGCGTTCACCGAATGCGTGTGCGCCGGCAGGTTGGTGCTCAGCAGCGTCACGTTCTCGACGCCGGAGGCCTGGCCGATCTGCACCGACGGCGGCTGCCAGCTGGGGTCCACCGACGAGGCATAGCCGATCGGCGTGCGGCTGCGCAGGTCCGGCAGCGCGAAGTTGGTGGTGCCGTTGCCCCCGTACTGCGTCCCCAGCAGCGAGAACAGGGCCTGGTTCTGGTTGATCGGCAGCAGTTGACCGTTCGCCAGCGCCCAGAACTTGGGCGCAAAGTTGAAGCCGGCCATCATGATCTGGCCGATGAAGAATTCGCTCATCGTGATCCTCCCCTTGGATGGTGGCGAGACGCCTCGTGCGCCGCGCCGGCCTACTCTGAACCTGAACCCGCGACGGGACAAGGCCTGCCCGGACCGGACCGGTGCGTATGTTCGGAGGGAGCGCGCGATTCGTCGGGCGGATGCGGACAACACTTTCGCAGTCGGCGTAATCCTGTTCCAATACCCCGTGTCGCGCCCAAGTCCCGGGCTGTCCTCCGGGCGGCGGAAACGACGTTGATCCACCAACAGCGCGTGGATCGCCACCGGCCAGCCGCAGTGCTGCCGTCATCAGGGGAACAGGGACATGCAAACGCTTTCGTCGCAGTACGGCCGTCGTGGCCGCTTCGCCGGTTTTGGCCTTCTCGTCTGGCTGCTGACCCTCGGGTCGCTGTGGCCCACACTGGCGAGCGCCCAGCACACGTCCCTGGAATGTCCGGCCCAGACCGCCACCGTGACCAGCGGCGGCTCGGTCACGATCAACGTCTCGGACTGCGCATCGAACATCGCGTTCGCGGGCGGCGGCGCCATCGACGGCGGCAGCTCCGGCGCCTCGGACCTCGAAGATCACGGTTCCGCCACGCTGCGGATCACCGGCGGCCAGTGGTTCCTGGACTACAGCCACAACGGCACGACCGGCATCGGATCGACCGATGTCTTCGAATTCACCGAGGCGACCGCGACCGGCAACGGCGACGTCCGGGTGACGATCACCATCAATCCGTCGGCCTCGCCGATCACGGTGTCCCCGGCCACCCTGCCGACGCTCACCGCCGGCACCCCGTTCTCGCAGACGCTGAGCTCCAGCGGCGGTCTCGCGCCGTACACCTATACGCTGCAGAGCGGCGTCCTGCCGCCCGGCCTGACCCTGACCAGCGGCGGCGTCCTCAGCGGCACGCCGACGCAGCGCGGCGCCTACAGCTTCAGCGTCCGCTCCACCGATGCCACGACTCCCACGGCCCAGTTCGTCGACAAGGGATACACCGGCACGGTCCAGAATCCGACGCTGACGCTGGTCCCCACTACCGCGACCGCGATCCAGGGCGCGCCGTTCTCGCAGACGCTCTCCACCACCGGTGGTGTCGCGCCCCACACCTACGTCCTGGATCCCGCCAGTCCCGCGTGGCCCGCGGGCATCTCGATGTCGACCGCAGGCGTCATCAGCGGCACCACGTCCGCCGCGCCGGGCAATTACCCGGTGCAGATCCGCGTCACCGACGGCAGCACCGCCAGTCCTCCCAGCAGCTATTTCGAAATCGAACCCTTCACCCTCACCGTCAGCCCGCCGCCGTCGGTGTCGATCGCGGTTTCGCCGGCCTCGGTCAGCGAAGACGGCGCGACCAATCTGACCTACACGGTCACCCGCAGCCTGAGTCTGACGTCGCCGACCACGGTCAACATCACCACCAGCGGCACGGCCACGTCCGGCGTCGACTACACCGGTGGCGTCGCCACCGTCGTCATCCCGGCCAACGCCACCACCGCGACGATCACCATCAATCCGAGCGTCGACGGCACCGTCGAGGCCGACGAGACTGTCACCCTCACCGTTGCCGCCGGTACCGGCTATACCGTCGGTGTCCCGGCCAGCGCCACCGGCACCATCCTCAACGACGACGTGCCGAGCGCGACCATCAGCGTCTCGCCTGCGAATGTCGCGGAAGACGGCGCGCCCAATCTGGTCTACACGGTCACGTTGAATCAGGCGTCGTTCTCGGCGCTCTCCGTCGCCTACACCATCGGCGGCACCGCGACCAACGGCGTCGACTACACGACGATCGCCTCGCCGCTGGTCATTCCGGCCGGCAGCACCACCGGCACGATCACGGTCAATCCGACCGCCGATGCCACCATCGAAACCAACGAGACGGTCACGCTGACCCTGAATGCCGGCGCCGGCTACACCGTCGGCGTGCCCAACAGCGCCACCGGTACGATCCTCAACGACGATCTGCCGAATCTCGTGATCAACGATGTCACCGCGAACGAAGGCAACGCCGGCATCACCAACTTCACCTTCACGGTGAGTCTGAGCGCGCCGGCCGGCCCGGGCGGCGTCACCTTCGACATCGCCACCGCGAACGGCAGCGCCGTCGGCGGCAGCGATTACGTGATCAATACGCTCACCGGCCAGACCATTCCCGCCGGCAGCAGCACCTACACCTTCACCGTGCTGGTCAACGGCGACACGCTGAACGAGCCGAGCGAGACCTTCTTCGTCAACGTCACCAACGTCATCAACGCGGTGGTGGTCGACGGCCAGGGCGTCGGCACCATCGTCAACGACGATCCGCTGCCGTCGCTGTCGATCAACGACGTCACCGTGCTCGAAGGCAATGCCGGCACCGTCAACGCGGTGTTCACCGTGACCCTCAACGCCGCCAGCGGCCAGACGGTGAACGTGAACTACGCCACCGCCGACGGCACCGCGACCCAGCCCGCCGATTACACCAACACCAGCGGCACGCTGACCTTCTCGATCGGCACGACCACCCAGACGATCACCGTTCCGGTCATCGGCGAAACCGTGCCCGAGGCGAACGAGACGTTCTTCGTGAACCTCAGCGGCGCCACCAACGCCACCATCGCCGACAACCAGGGTGTGGGCACGATCACCAACGACGACGTGCCGGTGACGGTCAGTCCGGCCACGTTGCCGAATGGCGCCGTCGCCGCGGCCTACAGCCAGACGGTCACCGCCAGCGGCGGCGTCGCACCGTACAACTTCGCGATCACCGCGGGTGCGTTGCCGGCCGGCCTGACCCTGTCGCCCGCCGGTGTCCTCAGCGGTACGCCGACCGCAGGCGGCACCTTCAACTTCACCGTCACCGCGACCGACAGCAGTCCGTTCCCGGGTCCGTTCTCGGGCAGCCAGGCCTATACGGTCGTCATCGCCGCGCCGACGATTTCGCTGCCGGCGACATCGCTGGCCGGCGGTACGCTGGGTGCGGCCTACAGCGCGTCGATCGCGCCGGCTTCGGGTGGTACCGCGCCGTACGCCTACGCCGTCACCGCCGGCGCGCTGCCGGGTGGCCTGACGCTCAATCCCGCGACCGGCGCCATCACCGGTACGCCGAGCGCGCTGGGCACCTTCAACTTCAGCATCACCGCGACCGACAGCAGCACCGGCACCGGCCCGTACACGGCCACGCAGAGCTACTCGATCGTGGTGATCGACGTGCCGCCGACCGCCGCCAACTCCGCGTTGACCGTCGCCTACAACGCCCCGGCCACCAACGTACCGCTGATCCTCGGCGGCGGTGCCGCGACCTCGCTCGCCATCGGCACCGCGCCGCTGCACGGCACCGCGATCGTCACCGGCACCACCATCACCTACCAGCCGACCGCCGGTTACGCCGGTCCGGACAGCTTCACCTACACCGCGACCAACAGCGGCGGCACTTCGGCGCCGGCCACGGTCACCATCACGGTGCAGGATCCGGTCATCACGATCACGCCGACCGGTGGCTTCGCCGCCACGGTCGCGGCGCCGTACACGCAGACCTTCACCTTCAACGGTGGCGCCCAGCCGTGGAGCGGTTATCAGGTGACCAACCTGCCGGCCGGCCTGTCCATCACCGGCACCACCGCGAACACGGTGACGGTCTCGGGCACGCCGACGCAGGCGGGCAGCTTCAGCCTCAACGTCTCGGCCACCGACAGCAGCACCGGCAACGGCCCGTACACGGTCGGCCAGGCGTTCACGCTGACCGTCGCCGGTCCGACGCTGACGCTCGCGCCGCCCGCGGGCAGCTTCAACCCGACCTATGGCGCCGCCTACACGCAGACCTTCACCGCGGGCGGTGGCATCGGGCCGTACACCTACTCGGTCACCGGCACCCTGCCGACCGGCCTCAGCCTGAGTGGCGACACCGTCTCGGGCACGCCGACCGTGCCGGGCAATTACATCGTGCTGATCACGGCGACCGATACCGGCTCCACCGGCACCGGCGCTCCGTTCACGATCGGCCAGAGCTACACCTTCAACGTGGCCGCGCCGACCATCGCCGTGAATCCGGCGACGCTGCCGAATCCGGTCGCCGCGAGCGCGTACAGCCAGACCATCACCGCGACCGGCGGCGTCGCGCCGTACGGTTTCTCGATCACCGCGGGCAGCCTGCCGCCGGGCATCACGCTCGCCAGCAGCGGCGCGCTTTCCGGTACGTCGAACCAGGTCGGCACCTACAACTTCACCGCGACCGCGACCGACAACTTCGGCCAGACCGGCAGCCGCGCCTACACCGTGACCATCGCGGCACCGACGCTGACGATGACCCCGGCGGCGGGCACGCTGAACGCGCCGTACGCGACCGCGTTCTCGCAGACCTTCACGGCCAGCGGCGGCTCGAACAGCTTCAGCTACACGCTCACCGGCGCGCTGCCGGCGGGTCTGACCTTCAGCGGCAACACGATCTCGGGCACGCCGACGGTGCCGGGCAGCTATCCGATCACCGTCACCGCCACCGACACCGTGCTGACCGGCGTGGGTGCGCCGTTCTCGATCGCGCAGAACTACACGATCGACGTGCCGGCACCGACCATCGTGGTGAACCCCGCCACGCTGCCGAATCCCGCCGCCACGGTCGCGTACGGCCAGACGCTCACCGCCACCGGCGGTGCGGCCCCGTACACCTTCGCCGTCACCGCGGGCAGTCTGCCGTCGGGCATCACGCTCGCCAGCAGCGGCGCGCTCTCGGGCACGTCGAATGAAGTCGGCACGTTCAACTTCACCGCGACCGCGACCGACAACTTCGGCCAGACCGGCAGCCGTGCCTACACCGTGACCATCGCGGCGCCGACGCTGACGATGACGCCGGCGGCGGGCACGCTGAACGCGCCGTACGCGACCGCGTTCTCGCAGACCTTCACCGCCAGCGGCGGCTCGAACAGCTTCAGCTACACGCTCACCGGCGCGCTGCCGGCGGGTCTGACCTTCAGCGGCAACACGATCTCGGGCACGCCGACGGTGCCGGGCAGCTATCCGATCACCGTCACCGCCACCGACACCGTGCTGACCGGCGTGGGTGCGCCGTTCTCGATCGCGCAGAACTACACGATCGACGTGCCGGCGCCGACCATCGTCGTGAACCCCGCCACGCTGCCGAACACCACGGCCGGCCTGAGCTACACCCAGACGATCACCGCCAGCGGCGCGGTCGCGCCGTACACCTTCGCGGTCACCGCCGGCGCCCTGCCGAACGGTCTGACCCTGAGTGCGGGCGGTGCCCTGTCCGGAACGACGACCACCTCGGGCACGTTCAACTTCACCGTGACCGCGACCGACCAGTTCGGCCAGACCGGCAGCCGCGCCTACACCGTCGTCGTGGCGGTGCCGACGCTCACGCTGACCCCGGCCACGCTGCCGGCGGGCACGGCGGGCACGGCCTACAGCCAGGTGCTGACGCTCAGCGGCGGTATCGCGCCGTACACGGTGACCCAGGCCGGCGCCCTGCCGACCGGGCTCACCTTCAACGCCGCGACCCGCACCTTCAGCGGCACGCCGACGCAGTCGGGCACGTTCAACATCAGCGTCACCGCGACCGACAGTACCGGCGGCACTGCGGCCACGATCACCAACAACTACACGTTGACGATCGCGGCCCCGACGCTGGCCCTGACCCCGGCGACCGTGCCGGGCGGCACCGCGGGCGTGGCCTACAGCCAGACGTTCACCGCCAGCGGCGGCATCGCGCCGTACACCTACACCCTGGCGGGTGCGTTGCCGGCCGGCCTCACGTTCAACGCGGCCAGCGGCACGCTCGGCGGCACGCCGACCGTGGCGGGCACCTTCAACTTCAGCGTCACGGCGAGGGACAGCACCACCGGCACTGCCGGCACGGTGACGATCGCCTACACGCTGGTGCTGTCGGCGCCCACGATCGTCATCAACCCGACGACCCTGCCGGGTGCGGTGTTCTCCGTGCCCTACAACCAGACGCTCGCCGCCACCGGCGGTACCGCGCCGTACACCTTCGCGATCAGCGCGGGTGCGCTGCCGGCCGGCGTGACCCTGAGCAGCGCGGGTGCGCTCAGCGGCGCTCCGACGGTCACGGGCAACTTCAACTTCACCGTCCGCGCCACCGACGCGCTGGGCTTCACCGGCACGCGGGCCTACACGGTCGCGGTCGTGCAGCGCCCGGATCCGTCGCGCGATCCGGAAGTGAAGGGTCTGCTGGATGCGCAGGCGGATTCGACCCGTCGCTTCGCCACCACCCAGATCAACAACTTCCAGCAGCGCCTGGAGCGCCTGCACGGTGCGGGTGAAGGCGGCTTCGACAACGGTCTGGCCGCGGCCTACAACACCTACTGTCCGGAGACCGTCGGCGCCATGCCGGGCCGTCGCTGCGACAACACCCAGGTCGGTGGCGGTGTCGCCGGCAACGGCATGAACGGCAACGGCAACGGCATGGCCGGTGGCGGTCAGCAGGCCAACGGCGGCGGCAACAGCGGCCTCGGCATCTGGGCGGCGGGCATGATCCGCTCGGGCAACCACGATGGTCGCAACGGCAGCGCCGGCGTCGACTTCGAAACCGATGGCGTCAGCGTCGGTATCGATCGCCGCATCAGCGACGCCTTCAGCGTCGGTGGCGGCGTCGGTTACGGCCGCGACGACAGCGACATCGGCGACAACGGCAGCCGCAGCGAAGGCACGGCCTACACGTTCGCGATGTATGCGAGCTACAGCCCGGGCGACCGCTTCTTCCTCGACGGTCTGGTCGGCTACCAGAAGCTGGATTACGACCTGCGCCGCTACGTCACCACCAACGGCGCGTTCGTCAACGGCAGCCGTTCCGGTACGCAGTGGTTCGGTTCGGTGTCGGCGGGTGCGGACTTCCAGAGCGGTGCGTGGCAGTTCACCCCGTACGTCCGTGCGGACGTGATGCGCGGCGACCTGGAGGCCTATACCGAAACCGGCGACGCGATCTTCTCGCTGGCCTACGACAACATGGAAGTCGACACGAACACCGGCAACGCCGGCCTGCGCATCGACTACCGCCACCAGGCCGCGTGGGGCTTCCTGACGCCGCAGTTCCGTCTGGAATACCAGCACGACTTCCGCGCCAACGGTTCGCAGTCGATGCGTTACGCGGATCTGCCGACCGGTCCGTTCTACAACACTAGCCTGAGCGAGTTCGATCGCACGCGACTGATGCTCGGTCTGGGTCTGCTGTTCGATCTCGACAGCGGCTGGTCGTTCCGTTTCGATTACCGCGGCCTGACCGGCAGCGACGATCGCGACAACAGCGTGCAGATCAACGTGGACAGGAAGTTCTGACGTCCACGTCCGCCTGAAGTACCGAAAACGCCGCTGCCCCGCAGCGGCGTTTTTTTGGTCGGCGACAATGCGCCGGTGATAAGGTGGCCGCTCGTGCCGCGGGCCCGGGAATCCCGCCACCGGAGAGGACATGTTCGTGGGGAAGCGCTCGTTCATCTTCGGACGTGGTCCGATCCGTGCCGCCGCCGCATGCGCAGCGCTGTTGCTTTCCATCGCATTGTCCGCGCATGTGCGGGCGCAGCCGGCGCTGTCCATCGACGATGTCACCCTCGCCGAGGACGAGGCCGCCGCGACGACGATGGTGTTCCGGGTGCGTCTCGACGCGCCCGCGCCCGCCGGTGGCGTACGCTTCGATCTCTCCACGAGCGATGGCAGCGCCGACGGCGCCGACTACTACGTGCTGTCCTCCGGAGCGGCCGAGATTCCCGAAGGCGAGACCGAATTCCCCTACACCGTCCTCGTCAACGCCGACGGCGATTACGAGCCCGACGAAACCTTCTACGTCGACATCGCGAACGCGGTCGGCGCGACGGTCGCCGACGGGCGCGCCGTGGGCACGATCCGCAACGACGAACTCACGCCAGACATCGGCTTCGCCGAGTCGGACATCGCGGTGATCGAAGGCGATACCGGCGACGCGATTGCGGTGCTGGAAGTCGTGCTGGGGTATCCCGCCGCGCAGGAGGTGCGGGTCGACTACGCGACCGTCGATGACCGGGCATTCGCGCCGGACGACTATGAGGCACAGGCAGGCACGCTGGTGTTCGCGCCGGGCGAAACCCGCAGGACGCTGCAGCTCCGTATCCATGGCGATACCGAAAGCGAGCGGACGGAAGTCTTCGGGGTCGTGTTGAGCGACGCGATCGGCGCGACCGGTGGCGGCATCGCGGCGATCCACATCGTGACCGACGACGACGATGCGTTCGCGATCCAGCCGGCGGCGTTGCCCGGCGGTGCGCTGGGCGAGCGCTACGACCAGGGGTTGTCCACGCCGCAGACCGATGCACGGTTCGAGATCGTGTCGGGCGCGCTGCCGCCGGGCATCGCGCTGACGATCTTCAATGGCCGCACATACCTCCTCGGATTTCCGACCGCCGTCGGCACGTATGCCTTCCGGGTGATGGCGACCGTGGGTGCGCTGTCGAATGCGGCGGTCGCCTATCGCGACTACACGATCGTCATCGGCGGCCACACCCTGACCCTGCCGCCGACGACATTGCCCGATGCGCCGTTCGACGACGGCTATTCTGTCGCCCTCAATCCGGCGACCGGCGCGCAGCCGCCGTATCGCTACGCGATCACCGCCGGTGCGCTGCCGCCGGGCCTGACGCTGAGCGAAAGCGGCACGATCGCCGGCAGTTCGCGCGGTTCCGGCGCGTTCGCGTTCACGGTGACCGTGTCCGACAGCAGCGCGGCCGGGCCGTACACCGCCAGTCGCGATTACACGCTGCAGGCATCGCCGCCGAGCTTCAGCTTCGCGCCGCTGTTTTCGCTCGATGGCACCGAGGGCGGCGACTACAGCGCGCAGTTCGCGGTCGGCGGCCGCTATACCGAGCCCCTCGTCTACAGCCTCACCGGCGGTGCGCTGCCCGCGGGCCTGCAGTTGAGTCCCGCAGGCGAGATCAGCGGGATTCCCGCCGAATCCGGCGACTTCCCCATCGATGTCACCCTGACCGACAGCACGCTCACCGTGCCCGGCGTCGCGACCGCGTCGTTCGTGCTGCGCATCGCCCCGCCGCAGATCGCGTTCGGACCGTCGACGCTGCCCGCGGCCGTCGCCGGCAGGCCGTATGCGCAGGCCTTCCAGCCCGTCGACGGCACGTCGGCGTATCTGTACAGCCTGATCGAGGGCGACCCGCCGCCCGGCATCGACTTCGACGGCCAGGGCCTGTCCGGCACGCCCATCGCGCTGGGTGTGTACGCCTTCACGATCCAGGCCAGCGACGGTCCGTCCACCTACACCCGCCGCTATGCGCTGCGGGTGGACGCGGCGCCGCCACCGCCGCCGCGCGCCGTGCTGTCGGTACTCGACAGCGCCCTCGTCGAGGGCGATTCGCGATTCACCACGCTGCGTTTCGAGATCCGGTCGAACGCGCCCGCGCCCGCGGGCGGCATCGCGTTCGATGTCCAGACCGTCGACGGCAGCGCCACCGTGGCCGGTGCGGACTACATTCCGATTGCGACGCAGCGCGTGACGATTCCGGCGTCGCTGACCCAGACGTCCGTCGATGTGAAGATCACGTCCGACCGCAATCCCGAGACCGACGAAACCTTCCTGCTGCGTCTGACGAATGTTTCCGGGGCGGTGCTGGGAGACGGCGAAGCGGTCGGCACGATCATCAACGACGATCACCGGCCGCGACTGATCCTCGACGACGACATCGTCTACGAGGGCAGCACGGGTTATTTCTACGCCGTGCTGGATGCGCCCGCGGGTCCCGAGGGCGTGTCTTTCACCCTGCGCACGGTCGACGGCACAGCGGTGGCCAGCGAAGACTACGAAGGCTTCGAGTCGCGCAGATATTCCATCCGGCCCGGGGAGCGCGTGGCGTTCGCCCATCAGGCGACGTTGCGCGACACGCTGGAGGAAGACGAGGAGACATTCTTCATCGAAGCGATCGATGTCGTCGGCGCCGACCCGCCGACATCGCGGGCGACCGTGCGCATCGTGTCGATCTCGCAGCAACTGCCTGCGCTCTCGGTTCAGGACGTGAGTCTGGTCGAAGGCGATTCCGGCACGCAGCCGATGACCTTCGAGATCACGCTGAGCGCGCCTTCCGCGCATACCGTGTCGGTCCATTATTCGGTGGGCGACCTCTTCGACACCGTGATTCCGCGACAGTACGGTCGGCTGTTGTTCGCGCCTGGAGAAACGTCGAAGACCGTCTCCCACCCCGTGCGTGGCGACACGGTGCCGGAATACTTCGAGCGCATCTACTTCAGTTTGAGTACCGCGGACAACGCCCGGATCGAACATGGAACGGCCGTCGGCACGATCGTCAATGACGACAATCCGATCGAACTGGATTATCGGAATCCGGTCGACGGCCGGCTCGGCGAAGGGTATTGGCATTGGTTCAGGCCGAACGGCGGGGTCGAGCCTTACGTCTACGCGATCGTGGCAGGGCGGCTGCCCGACGGTCTGTTCTTCGACGATCACAACGCCGAAATCTACGGTACGCCGACCGAATCCGGCGACTTCGCCTTCACCCTGCAGGTCACCGACAGCTCGCCCGGCCCGGTGGGTCCCTTCGTCGCCCGTGCGGATTACACGCTGCGGGTGAAATCGAATCTGGTGACGTTGCCGGCCACGACGCTGCGCGACGCCACCCAGGGCATGGCCTATTCCGCGGTCATCGGCCCCGCGACGGGCGGACAGCCGCCGTACCGCTATGAATCCACGCAGACCTTGCCGCCCGGCCTGTCGCTGGCGTCCGACGGCACGCTGTCCGGCACGCCGACGCAGAGCGGCACGTTCTACGTCAGCGTGCTCGTGACCGACAGCAGCCCGGCGCCCGGTCCGCACGATGTCTGGCGCAGTTATCGCCTGGTGATCCATCCGCCCGGCCTGCGGTTGCTGCCCACGCAACTGCCGTTCTCGCGCGTGGGCGAAGCGTTCGATGTGACCGTGTTCGCCGACGGCACGGTGCCGCCGTACACGTACGCGCTGACCGCAGGGGCCTTGCCCAACGGCCTGAATTTCGATGCCGGCGGACGCCTGTCCGGCGTGCCCACGCGTGCCGGCACCTTCGACTTCGCGATCACCGCGACCGACAGCGCCGCGCCGTCGCCGCGGTCGATCACGGTCAACTACCGCATGCCGGTCTACTCGCCGCTGATCCAGCTCACGCCGAGCAATCCGTCCTACACCGCCGGCTACGACGCGCCCTACACCCAGACCTTCACCGCCAGCGGCGGCATCGGCCCATACGTCTACAGCCTGTCCGGCACCTTGCCGCCCGGCATGCAGTTCGATGGCAACACGCTGTCTGGCCAGTCGCGCGCATCGGGCAGTTATTCGCTGCAGATCACCGCCACCGACACCGGCGCCGACGGTCAGGGTGCGCCGTTCAAGGGTTCGCGGAGTTTCTACCTCACCATCGCCGCCTCGCCTGTGGTGATTTCGCCGAGCGACGACGTGCTTCCGCTGGGCCGCGAACTGGAGCCTTACAGCGTCACGCTCTCGGCGTCCGGCGGCACCGCGCCGTATCGTTTCGACACGGTCGACCTGACGATCCTGCCGCCGGGCATCGCTCTCAGCGAGGACGGCGTGCTGTCCGGCACCACCACGCACAACGGCGTCTTCCCGGTGACCGTGCGTTGCACCGATGCCACGGGCATCACGTCCACGCGGCGCTATTCGCTGGCGATGCGCGGGCCGATCCTCACGCTCGAACCCGCGTCGCTGCCCGCCGGTACCGCGGCCGTCGCGTATCCGGCCACGCCGGTGGTGGTCGCAGGCGGCGTCGCGCCGTACTCGATTTCGGTCAACGGTCTGCCGGACGGGATGATCCACGACACGGCGGCCGGCACCATCGGCGGCACGCCGCGCGAAGCCGGCCGCTTCGACGTGTTCGTTTACGCGACCGACAGCAGCGGTGGCGGTGTCGCGACGATCCACCGGACCTACACGCTGGACATCGCGCCGGCGACGCTGACGCTGCAGCCCGAATCGCTGCCGGCCGCCGCGGTCGGTGTGTCGTATCGACAGGCGTTCAGCGCGAGCGGCGGCGTCGCACCCTACCGCTTCAGCGCGAGCGGGGAAGCCGTCGCGCCGGGCCTCGTGTTCGACATCGCCGCCGGCGAACTCGTCGGCGTGCCCACGCAGCCCGGCACGTACAGCTTCAGCATCATCGCGGAAGACAGCACCGGCGGCATCGCGGCGACGATCACGCGCAGCTATACCCTGACCGTGTCGCAGCCGGCGTCGGCCGTCACGCTGATCGCCCCGGTGGCGAACGACGACAGCGCCACCGTGCCTTCCGGCGAAACCCTGCCGATTGCGCTGACCGGCAACGACACCGGCACGATCACCTCGATCAGCATCGCGACCCAGCCGGCCAACGGCAACGTGGTGACGGCCCCGCCCCCGCATGGCGGCGGTGTCCTCGGCGTGTTCTACACCGCGACCCGCGGCTTTGCCGGCTCCGACAGTTTCACGTATGTCGCCGTCGGCCCCGATGGTACGTCCGCTCCGGCCACGGTCCGGATCACGGTCAATCCGTTCCCGCGGCCGATCTCGCAGGTCGTCCCGCTCTCCGGCAACGGCCAGCCCGTCGATGTCGATCTGACCCTCGGCGCGACCGGTGGTCCGTTCACCGGGGCCCGGATCGTCGATGTGTTTCCGTCCAACGCCGGCACCGCGCAGATCGTGCTGTCCGGCTCGACCTTCCTCATGCGGTTCACGCCGGCCTCCGGTCTCGCCACCCAGGCGGTGGTCGGTTTCCGCCTGAGCAATGCCTTCTATACGTCCTACAGTTCGACGACGGTGACCTTCACGCCGCCCGCGCCGCCGCCGCTGGACTTCAGCCCCGGCACCCTGGCCAACGGCAACGTCGGCAGCGGCTACACCCGGCAGTTCATCGCCAGCGGCGGTGTTTCGCCCTACCGCTTCGCCATCACCGCCGGCGCGCTGCCGCCGGGACTCACGCTCGGCGCGACGGGATCGCTGTTCGGTACGCCGACGACAGCGGGCACCTACACCTTCACCGTCGCGGTCACCGATGCGGTGCCGCAGACCGCGACCCGCCAGTACACCCTCACCATCGCCGCGACGGCGCCGATCGTGGCGGTCGACGATGTCGTGCTCGCGCCTTCCAACAACACGTACGTGATCCCCGTCGCGCGCAACGACATCGGCACGATCACCGGTCTGGAAATCGTGACGCCGCCATCCCATGGCACCGCGGTGCTCGGGCCGCCGTCGTCCAATGGCGCGCCGGACATCTTCTACACCCCGACCCGCGACTATCTCGGGCCCGACAGTTTCCGCTACGTGGCGCTCGGCCCCGATGGACGTTCGCAGCCGGCCTCGGTGACGATCACGGTCAATGCCTTCCCGGTGGCGGCGCCGAAGGTCGTGCGCACGTCGCCAGGCATCGCGGCGGAGATCGATCTGACCGGCGGCGCGATCGGCGGACCGTTCACCGGCGCCGCCGCGGAGCTGCTGACGCCGGGAGTGGGCGAATTGCAGATCGTCGTCGCCGGCTCGAGCTTCCGCCTGCGTTACGTGCCGGCGTCCGGCTTCACCGGCCGCGCGCGCGCGCAGTACAGGCTGAGCAACGCGTTCTACACCTCGCTGGCGGCGGAGATCGACATCGAAGTCGGACCGGTGCCGCAACCGCAGTCCCGTACCGTTTCCGCCCAGGCGGGGCAGGTCGCCACGGTCGACGTCGGCGAAGGCGCGACCAACGGGCCGTTCACCGGCATCGCTCTGATCGCACTGTCTCCGGCGAATGCCGGCGTCGCGACGGCGGGCCGCGACGGCAGCGATGCGACTGCGCGTTACGTCGTTCGATTCACGCCCGATGCCGCGTTCCGCGGTACGGCCGTGGTCCAGTACACGCTGTCGAACGCGTTCGGCGCATCGTCGCCGTCGAGCGTGACGTTCACCGTCGATGCCGGACCGGATCCGACGGGCGATCCGGATCTCCGCGGCCTGATCGATGCCCAGCAGCGCGGCGCGCAGCGCTTCGCCGATGCGCAGATCGGCAACTTCCGGCAGCGGCTGGAACGCTTGCACGGCAGCGGCGCAGGCCGCAACGGTTTCAGCAACGGTCTGTCGTTCGCGGCGGCACGCCGCTGCACGCCGCGCGTCGGTGCCATGCCTGGCGATGATCCGGACACCTGCGTCGAATCCGGCGTGCCCGGCGCCACGCTCGCCGATCGCGCCCTGATCGATCGCACTCTGATCGATCCTGCGGCCACGGGCGATGCGCCGCGTCGCGACGCCCTGTTCGGCACCTGGATCGCCGGCACCGTGCGCAGCGGCGACCGCGATGCGGAGCATGGGCGCGCCGCGCTGGATTTCGAGACCGAAGGCGTCAGCGCCGGTGCGGATCGCCGGTTCGACGGCGGCTGGGCGTTCGGCGGCGGTGTCGGCTACGGCCGCGACCGCACCTGGGTGGGCGATGCGCGCACGCGTTCGGATGCGCGCGCGTACACGCTGGCGGGCTACGCCAGCCATGCGCCGGGCGACGTGTTCTTCGTCGATGCGGTGCTGGGCCATCAGCGGTTGCGCTACGACCTGCGTCGCAGCAGCGATGCCGGCGAGTTCGGAGGCCATCGCGACGGGCGGCAATGGTTCGCGGCGATCACCACCGGCGCCGATCTCGGACGCGGCCGCTGGCGGTTCTCGCCGTATGGCCGTGTCGATCTCGCGCGCGGCACGCTCGATGGATACATCGAGCATGGCGGCGATCCGGCGTTCGCGCTGCGCCACGACGCGCAGACCCTGCGCACGCGTGCAGCCAATCTCGGCCTGCGCGTCGACTATCGCCGGGACACCGGCTGGGGCCGGTTCGCGCCGCAGCTGCGCATCGAATACCGGCACGATTTCGCCGACAGCGGCGCGGCGACGTTGCGCTATGCCGACGCGTTCGCGGCGCCGGCGTATCGCATCGATCCCGAGGCCATCGATCGCGATCGCTGGGAGATCGGTCTCGGCGCGCTGTTCGAGACCCGCGGCGACTGGAGCCTCCGCGCCGGCTATCGCGGCACCCTCGACGACAGCGGCAGCGATCACGGCTTCAGCGTCGATCTGCAGCGCGAATTCTGATCCGGCGACGGCCCGGTCAGGCGTCGGCAGGATGGTGCGTCATCCCGCCGGCGCGACGCTGTGGCCCGCGCATGCGGGCTGCCGTCGTCGAAGGCGACGCCTACACTGCAGGCCCGCCACGGAGCCCCCGCCATGAGCCTCGCCATCCACGACGACATCGTTCCCGCGCTCGCGCGCGCCCTGCAGCAACTGCGGCATGTCCTGCAGAAGGGCCAGACCCACGCCGAAGCGAATGGCTGGGATCCCGCGGTCCTGCTCGGCATGCGCCTTGCGCCGGACATGATTCCGCTGACCCGCCAGGTGCAGATCGCCACCGACATCGCCAAGTTCGCCGCCGCGCGCCTGACCGGCACCGATGCGCCGATCTTCGAGGACACCGAAACCACGTTCGCCGAACTCGATGCGCGCCTTCAGCGGGCCATCGATTACCTCGCCAGCGTTCCCGCGGCGGCGTTCGAAGGCGCCGAGGACCGCGCGGTGACCATGCCCACGCGCACCAACGGCGACCTGCACTTCGACGGCCGCGGCTACCTGCTCACCTTCGTCGTGCCGAACGTCTATTTCCACTGCACCATCGCCTACGCGCTGCTGCGCCATGCCGGCGTGCCGCTGGGCAAGATGGATTTCATCGGAGCGATCGGCCGGCGCTGAGCCGCGCCGCACGCCTTCGTAGGAGAGCTTCCCGCAGGAGGCCCTTGTTTGTAGGAGGGCCTTCAGGCCCGAGCTCTTTTTTGCCAAAGCCGATCAAAAGCTCGGGGCTGAAGCCCCTCCTACAGGAGCAGAGCCGGGAAGCGCAGACCCGCCCCGCTCCGGCATCATGACGGACCGATGCCCACCGCCTCCGCCCGCTTCCACCTGATCTACGGCAACCGCCTGGACCGCCTCGCGGCGCATCTGGGCGCGCGGCTGGCCACGCCGGCGGTGGCCGACAGCCTGGCTGCCGATGTGGTGCTGATCCCGCAGCCCGCGCTGCGTCACTGGCTGCAGCAGGCACTGGCCGAACGCCATGGCGTCGCCGCCAATCTCGATCTGTGCACGCCGTCCGAATTCGTCTGGCGGCTGCTGCGCGCCGCGCGCCCCGACCTGCCGGACGCCTCGCCCTGGGATCGCGAACGCCTGCGCTGGCAGCTCTACGCGCTGCTGGGCGACGCCCCCGCGGCCCTGCCGCCGCCGGTGCGCCGGCATCTGCAGCGGGCCTCGACCGGCGACTCCGAAGATGCCGGTCAGCGCGCGACCGGCGACGCGATGGCGCGCTACGCGCTCGCCGATGCGCTGGCCGCCGCCTACGACCGCTACCAGGCCTATCGCCCCGACTGGCTGCGCGACTGGGAGCGCAACGTGCCGGCCAGCCGCGACGACTGGCAGGCGCAGCTGTGGCGCAGCCTGCGCCAGCGCCTGAAAGGATCCCCGCACCGCGCCGCGCTGCTTGGCGAGTGGCTGACGCGCCACGACCGCGAGGCCAAAGGCTACGCCGGCATCGCGCCGCCCGGCCTGCCGCCGCGCGTCGCCGCGTTCGGCACCATCCACGTCTCGCCGGACGTGCTGCACATGCTGGCGGTGGTGGGGCAGTGGATCGAACTCGATTTCTATCTGCCGATGCCCTCGGCCGAATACTGGGGCGACGTCGAATCGCTGCGCGAGCGCGTGAAGCGCGACGGCATCAGATCGCTGTCGGAGGCGCTGGCCGACGCCGAGCGCGACAACCCGCTGCTCACCGCCTGGGGCGCCGGCGGGCGCGAGATCGTCGCGCAGCTGTTTTCCTACGACGTGGTGCTGCCGCAGCGCGAGACCGAACTGTTCGTCGCGCCGGGCCGCGACACGCTGCTGCATCGCCTGCAGCAGGACGTGCTGGCGCGCGCCGCGCCGACCGCTTCCGCATTCGAAGCCGGCGACGTGTCGCTGCAACTGCACGCCTGCCACTCGAAGCTGCGCGAAGTCGAAGTGCTGCACGATCAGCTGCGCGCGCTGCTCGACAACGATCTTCCGGACGGCCGCCGCTTCGACCCGCCGCTGCAGCCGCGCGACATCGCGGTGCTGGCGCCCGACATCGCCGACTATCTGCCGCTGGCGCGCGCGGTGTTCGGCGGGCTGGCGCCGGATGACCCGCGCTACATTCCGTTCGCGCTGGCCGACCGTCCGCAGGCGCAGTCGCATCCGCTGGTGGCGATGCTGCTGGACGTGCTGGCGCTGGCCGACGCGCCGCTCACCGCCAGCGGCTTCCGCGACCTGCTGGCGACGCCGGCGGTCGCGCATGCGCTGCAGCTCGACGCCGCGCAGCGCGCGCGCATCGACGGCTGGTTCGCCGCCGCCGGCATCCGCTGGGGCGACGACGAGCACGCGCGCGAACGCGCTGGCGCCGGCCGCTGGCGCGAATACAGTTTCGACTTCGGCATCGATCGCCTGCTCAGCGGTTACGCCGCGGGCGACGCGGCGGATGCCTCGGTCGCGGGCACCGAACTGATCGCACCGTATTCCGAACTCGAAGGCGCCGACGCCGACACCCTGGATCGCGCGCTGGCGTTCTATCGCCGGCTGCGCGAACTGGCTGCATGGATGCGTGAACCGCATGCCGCGGGCGAGTGGCGCGCGCGGCTCGCGGGCTGGCTGCAGGCGTCGCTGGCGCCGGTGCCGCAGGACGAGGCCGAGGCCCAGGCGCGACGGCTGCTGCTGGAAACGCTGGACGATTTCGCCAGCGAAGCCGCGAACGCGGGCGCATTGCCGGCGCTGCTGGTGCGCCGCGCGCTGCGCGACGCGCTGACGTTGCCGTCGCCGCATCGTCCCTGGCTGTCCGGCGGCGTGACCTTCGCCGGCATGGTGCCGCTGCGCACGGTGCCGTTCCGCGTCATCTGCCTGCTCGGTCTCGACGCCGACGCCTACCCGCGACGCGAACCCGCCGACGACATCAATCGCCTGGTCGATGCGATCCAGGGCCGCGCGCCGCGCCATCCGGGCGACCGCTCGGTGCGCGACGACGATCGCTTCCTGTTCCTGCAGCTGCTGTGCGCGGCCGGCGACGTGTTCTATCTCAGCTACGGCGGCAGCGATGCGCGCGACGGCAGCGTGCGCGAACCGTCGCCGGTGATCGCCGAGTTGCTGGATGCGGTCGAACGCATGCACGGGGAAGCGGTGCGCGAACGGCTGACCGTGCAGCACCCGCTGCAGCCGTTCTCGCCGCGCGCGTTCGGCGCCGGCGACGACGGCGGTGTCGAACCGCGGCGCTTCTCGTATCGGAAGGAGTGGGCGATGCCCGCCGCTGCGGCCGTGCAGGCGAACGAACCGCCGTTCGTGGCCGCACCGCTGGCGATGGATGCGCCCGAATCCCCGGCGCTGCCCGACCGCAATGCGCTGCAGGCGTTCTTCGCGAATCCGGCGAAAGCGTGGCTGCAGGATCGACTGGGCCTGCGACTGACGACCCGCGAGGAAACGCTGGACGACCGCGAGCCGCAGGGCCGCGATGCGCTGCGTCGCTACGCGGTGATATCGGCCCTGACCGCGGACGATCCGCCGCAGAACGACGATCAGGGCGACGACGGGAACGACGATATCGTCCGGCGCATGCGCGCGCGCGCCGAACTGCCGCCGGGTCGCGACGGCGACGCACTGATCGATGACACCCGCCCGCTGGCGCGCGGGTTGTTGGCGGAAGCGCGCGCCGTGCTGACCGCGTCGACGCCGCGCGAGGTCGTCGAAGCCACGGCGCCCGTGGCGTTCCGTTTCGATGATGTGCATCGCGATGCCGACGGCCGTCCGCTCCGGTTGATCCTCGAAGCCGGCAAGCTCGAAGGCAGGCGCCGGCTGCGCGCGGGCATCGATCATCTGCTGCTGGCTTCGGTGCACGGCGCGGCCGCGCGCACCGTGCTGGTGGGCGAGGGCGACGCGAAGGGCGGCAGGAAAAAATCCGGCGATGCGACCGACGATGCGCCGCCGATCGCGATCCAGACGTTTGCGGGCGTCGATCGCGAGACCGCGCTGGCGCGATTGGATGCGCTGCTCGCACTGTGGCGTCGAGGCCAAAGCGAACCGCTGCCGTTTGCGCCGAAGGCGGGCTGGAAATACGTCGAACGTTTCCGCGACAAGCAACCGCCCGATCACGCCGCGGCATGGGCGGCGGCGCAGCAGGCGTTCGCGCCGGGCTTCGGCGATTTCGGCGGCGAATCCGCCGACGCGTGGCTCGCGCTCGCGTTCCGTCCGCAGGGCCTGTTCGATGCGGTGGACAGCGCGCGCGCGCGGGATTTCGGCGCGGTCGCGCGCGGGATCTTCGATGCGCTGGAGACGCAGGCGTGAGCGCGTCCGGTCATCGCCCGCAACCCGCCGGCGACAGCGGCGATCTCGGTCTTTCGCTGCCGCTGCGCGGCCTGCGCCTGATCGAGGCCAGCGCCGGCACCGGCAAGACCTTCACGCTGGTCACGGTGCTGCTGCGCCTGCTGCTGGAGCGTGGGGTGCCGATCCAGCAGTTGCTGGCGGTCACCTTCACCCGCGCGGCCACCCAGGAGCTGCGCAAACGCCTGCGCCAACGCCTGCTCGCGGCGCAGAAGGTGCTGGACGGTGCGACGATCCGCGACGACGACAGCGAAGCGAACGCCGCGAAGGCCGTGCTCGCGCAAGCCGGCGCGCAGGTCGACGCCGCCACGCTGCGCGACCGCTTGCGCGCGGCGCTGGCGCAGCTCGACGAAGCCCTGATCGCCACCATCCACGGCTTCTGCCAGCGCGCGCTGCGCGAATTCGGGTTCCGCGCCGGACTGCTGGCCGATGTCGAACTGGTCGACGGCGCGCCCGAGGCCTGGGACGAGGCCGCGGCGCAGCTGTGGCGTCGCGCCGCCGGCGAGGACGGTGATCCCGCACAGTACGCGCTGCTGCGCGAGGTCTGGTCGCATCCCGCCGCGCTGGCGAAGGATCTGCCGAAACTCTGCGACCCCGCGCGCACGACGTTGCCGCGCGCGGACGAATCCGAGGCCGCGGCCGCATTGCACGCACTGCGCGCGGAGGCGCAGACACGCTTCGCGGCGCTGATGCAGCTGCGCGGCGAGCGCACCCAGGATCAGTTGATCGAAGCGGTGTGGCGCGCCAGCGAGGATCCGGCGTTCGCCGTTGCGCTGGCCGAGCGCTGGCCGCTGCTGCTGATCGACGAATTCCAGGACACCGACCCGCGGCAGTGGGACATCTTCAGTCGCATCCACGACGCGGCCGATCCGGCACAACGGCTGCTGTGCCTGATCGGCGATCCCAAGCAGGCGATCTACCGGTTCCGCGGCGGCGATCTGGCGACGTATCTGCGCGCCCGCGACCGCGTGCGTCGATTGGCTGAGACGGGCGGGGCTGCAGGCGAATACGCGCTCGACGCCAACTATCGTTCGCGGCCCGCGGTGCTGCAGGCACTGGAGACCGTCTTCACCGCGCACGCGCAGCCGTTCCGCGATCCGCGCATCGAATTCCATCCGCTGCGCGCGGCGGGCGGCGCGGCCGACGCCGATCTGCGCATCGACGATGCGAACGTGCCGGCGTTGACCCTGCACTGGCTGCCGCCGCCCGCGCCCGACAAGACCCAGCATCACTCGTCGAACGCCTACAAGGGCTTCCGTGGCAAGGAAGACGAACTGCCGCTGCTGTGCGCGACCGCGGTCGCCGCCATCGCCGATCTGCTCGCGCACGCCACGCTGCGCGGCGAACCGTTGCGGCCGTCCGACATCGCGGTGCTGACGCGCAGCAACGACGAGGCGCTGCGGATGCATCGCGCGCTGGCCGTCGCCGGCCTGCCGGCGGCGCTGCTCAGCAAGGACGGCGTGTTCGACAGCGAGGCCGCCGGCATGTTGCAGACCGTGCTCCGCGCGCTGGCCGAACCCGGCAACCCGGGACTGTTCCGCGCCGCGCTGGCGACGCCGCTGCTGGGCTTCGACGCCGCGGCGATCGAAGCCTTCGACAGCGACCCGCAGCGCTCGGCGCGGACCATCGACGACTTCGACCGCGCCGCCGCGCTCTGGCGCAGCCGCGGCCCGCTGCCGGCGCTGCTGCCGTTCGCGCGACAGGCCGCGCCGCGCTGGCTGGGCGAGATCGGCGGCGCGCGCCGGCTCACCGATCTGCTGCATCTGCTGGAACTGCTGCAGGCCGAAGCGCCGCAGCATCACGGCCCGGCCGAACTGCTGCGCTGGTTCGCCGCGCAGGCCGACGCCAGCACCCGCGAGAACGACAGCCGCCAGCTGCGGCTGGAGGCCGATGCGGGCCTGATCCAGATCACCACGATGCACAAGGCCAAGGGCCTGGAATACGCGGTGGTGGTGCTGCCGTTCGTGGCGCGGTCGAGCGAGCCGCCGCCGTCGTCGCTGCGGATCCACGATTTCCATCTCGACGACACCGGTCCGGCACGCGCATGGCTGGCGAAGGCCTTGCCGTCATCGTCCGACATCGATGCGAAAAAACTCGCCGACGACGAGGACGATGCCGAAGCGCAGCGTCTGCTCTACGTTGCGCTGACCCGCGCCAAATACGCGATCCACGCGGTGTGGAGCCGCAACGGCAGCACCGAGGACACCGCGCTGCACTGGCTGCTGCACGACGGCGCGCGCATGGGCCGCAAGGCCGACACGCTGGACGCCGCGGGCATGCGCGCGCGGCTCGACGCCTTGGCGGCACGGGACCCCGGCATCGCGGTGCGCGATGTCGAGATCGCCGCGTTGCCGGCCGCCATCGCGCGCGCGGTCGCCGGCGTCGCAGACCGCGGCGCGGCACCCGCAGTCTCGCCGCCGGTGCGCGAAGCGCGGCGCCGCTTCACCAACGACGCGCGCCTGCACAGCTTTTCCTCGCTGCACGCGCACAACGACGATGTCGAACCGATGCGCGGCGCGGAGGACGAATCGATCGCGATCGCCGACGACGAGGTCGAGGCCGCGAGCCTCGGCGGCACAGCGTTCGGCAACGCGGTGCACGCGGTGCTGGAGACCGCCGACGCCAGTGCGTGGCGGCGCGATGCCGACGCGCAGGCGACGCTGCTCGACGACCGCTGGCCCGACAGCCAGCGCGAACCGCTGGAACGCGCGCTGCTGCGCCAGGGCCTGGCGGCCACGCCCGCGCATCTGGCGCAGACCGCGCGGCTGGTGTCGCGCGCGCTGAACGTGCGGCTGCCCGGCGACGTGCGCCTGTGCACGCTGCCGGCGTCGATGCAGGTGCGCGAGATGGCTTTCCACTTCCGGTTGCGGCCGACGCGCATCGACGCGGTGTACGCGCTGCTGGACGCGCACGGCTACCCGCGCGCGCGCAAACCCGCGCAGGCGACGCTGGACGGTTTGATGCATGGCTTCATCGATCTGGTGTACCGCGACGCCGCCGGCCGCCACTACGTGCTCGACTACAAGACCAATCGCCTGCCCGGTTACGACCCCGAGAGCCTGCGTCGCGCGATCCGTCACCAGGATTACGATCTGCAGTACCTGATCTATCTGGTCGCGCTGCGCCGCTGGCTGAAGCTGCGGCGTGGTGCCGACTACGACGATGCGCGCGATCTCGGCGGCGCGGTGTATCTGTTCTTGAGAGGGATCGATCTGAGAGGGATCGATCTGCGCGAAGATGAGGGAGTCGATGCCGGCGCTTCGCGCAGCGGCGTGCATGTCGATCCGGTGTCGCCGGCGCTGCTGTCGGCGCTGGATGCGCTGTTCGACGGCGCGACGGAGGACCGGCGATGAACGGCGGCCTGCCCGCGACCCATCCCGACGCGACGCATGCCGATACCATTTCCGCGCGCGCGCTGTCGCGTCTGCACGCCGAAGGCGCGCTGCGTGGAATCGATGTCGACTTCGCCGCGCTGCTGCGCGATCGCCTGCGCGCGCCGGCGACCGTCGCGTTGGCCGGCGCGCTGGCGATGCGCGCTGTCGCGCTGGGCCACAGCAGTTTCGCGCTGAACGATGCGGATCGGCTGCTGGATGCGCTGGGCACCAGCGCGCAATTGCCGGACGTCGATGACTGGGCCGCCGCGCTTGTCGCCAGCGCCTGCGTCGCGCACGCGGAGAACGCGGGCGATGCGGGCGCGCTGCTCGCGTTCGCGCACGGACGCATCGCGCTGCGGCGCTACGCGCGTTACGAGCAGGCCCTGGCCGAATCGCTGCATCGATGCGCGCGGATCGTCACCAGCGACGACGATGCGGCCGTGCTGTCGTCCGCGCTGCGGCGTCTGTTCCCGCGCGACGGCGCGGCTGCGCATGGCGACATCGACCGCCAGGCGCTGGCCGCGGCGATGGCGCTGCGTCGTCGCCTGCTGCTGATCACCGGCGGCCCCGGCACCGGCAAGACCACCACCGTGGCGCGCTTGCTGGCCCTGCAATGGATGGCCGCGCGATCGCGCGGCGCGCCGCCGCCGCGGATCGCGCTGGCCGCGCCCACCGGCCGCGCCGCGGCGCGGCTGGGCGAAGCGATCGACGGCGTGATCCGCGCCGATCTCGCCGCCGGTCGCCTCGATGCCGACATCGCCGACGCTATCCCGCGACAGGCGCGCACCCTGCATCGCCTGCTCGGCACGCAGCCCGGGCGGGTGTCGTTCCGTCACGACGCGCGCCATCCGCTGCCGTTCGATCTGGTCGTCGTCGACGAAGCCTCGATGGTCGATCTGCCGCTGATGGCGAAACTCGTCGCCGCGGTGCCGGAGACCGCGACGCTGGTGCTGCTCGGCGACCCGGATCAATTGCCGGCGGTGGAGGCCGGCGACGTGCTCGGCGGCCTCTGCGCCGCCAGCGGCGACGGTCTCGCGCTGCCGCCCGCGGATGCGCAGGCGGTGTCGGTCTGGCTCGACACGCCCGTGCCCGCACGCGACGACGCTCCGGACGACGGCGCACCGCTCGCCGGCGCGCGCGTGCATCTGCTGCGCGGCTGGCGCCAGTCCGATGCCGCGACGCTGCAGGCGCT
The DNA here is from genome assembly GCF_039543145.1 of Lysobacter hankyongensis. NCBI lineage: Bacteria > Pseudomonadati > Pseudomonadota > Gammaproteobacteria > Lysobacterales > Lysobacteraceae > Lysobacter > Lysobacter hankyongensis. Next base: position 128,775 of record NZ_BAABJE010000018.1, read on the forward strand.
GGCCGACGCGCTGCAGCGCGACGATCGCGACGCGGTCATGGCCCGGCTGCGCGATGGCGGCGACTCGCTGGCCTGGCATCGCGGCGATGCGACGCCGCTGGCCGAGGTGGTGCGTCGCGAAGCGCTGCCCGCGTTCGAGGCCGTGCGCGACGCCGACGATCCCGCGCAGGCGCTGCAGCGCGCCTCGTCGCTGCGCCTGCTCACCGCGCTGCGCCGTGGCCCGTTCGGCGCCGAACACTGGAACGCGTGGTGCGCGGCCGAGCTCGGCGCGCGCGTGCCGTATTTCCACGGCCGTCTGATCGCCATCGGCGCCAACAGCGAACGCCACGGCCTCTACAACGGCGATCTCGGCGTGGTCTGGCGCGATGCGCAGGGCGATGCCGCGGTCTGGTTCGATACCGCGCAGGGCCTCCGCGCGTGGCGACCGGCGCAACTGCCCATGCACGCCTCGGCCTACGCCAGCACCGTGCACAAGGCGCAGGGCTCGGAGTTCGACCGCGTGCTGCTCGTGCTGCCGGATGCCGATGCCCGCGTGCTCTCGCGCGAACTGCTGTACACCGCGCTCACCCGCGCCCGGCGCCGCGTGGTGCTGTGGGCCGCGCCCGAAGCCCTTGAACGGGCGCTCGAACGCCGCACCTGGCGCGATTCCGGGCTCGACGCCCGGCTGCGTGCGCTCTCGCCTGCATCCGCGGGACGGTCCGGTTCGTAGACTCGCACGGTCGGCCATCGCCGACCGCGCTAACATGCCCGCCTTCAGCCGGAGACTTCCCCCATGTGTTCCGCCGATCACGACGACGCCCCTTCCACCGCCTCCGATGCGGCGCCGACCGGCGACGCGCGCCACGGCGTGACCCGCAGCCAAGCCGAGGACGCGGTCCGCGTGCTGCTGCGCTGGGCCGGCGACGACCCGACCCGCGAAGGCCTCATCGATACCCCGAAGCGCGTCGCCAAGGCCTATACCGACTGGTTCAGCGGCTACGCCGTCGACCCCGAGGAATACCTCAAGCGCACCTTCGAGGAAGTCGAGGGCTACGACGAAATGGTCGTGCTGCGCGACATCGAATTCGAAAGCCACTGCGAACACCACATGGCCCCGATCATCGGCAGGGCGCATGTCGGTTACCTGCCGAACGGCCGCGTCGTCGGCATCAGCAAACTCGCCCGCGTCGTCGAGACCTACGCCCGCCGGTTCCAGGTGCAGGAAAAGATGACCGCGCAGATCGCCCGCTGCATCGAAGATACCCTGCACCCGCGCGGCGTCGGCGTGGTGATCGAAGCCGCGCACGAATGCATGACCACCCGCGGCATCCACAAGCGCGGCGTCAGCATGGTCACCTCGAAAATGCTCGGCGGCTTCCGCGACGACGCCCGCACCCGCGCCGAATTCCTCGAGCTCATCCAGGTGCGCGGCGCGCGGTGAGCGGTGAGCGTGGACAGCGGAGGCGTTGCACCCCATCGTTGCGCCGTCACCCGCTCAGCCCGACGGATTCTCTGTCCTTTTTGACTGTCGTCCCGGCGCAAGCCGGGATCCAGCCTTGACCGAAGCCCCATCAGCCGAAGGCGGCATGCGCCATGATGGTTTGGTGCAATCGAGAAAGATGGGTGCACGATGCTGCGCTTGTGCGCCATGCGAGAGCTGGATATGCGCCTTACGGCTTGAGCGTAGCGCAAAGCACTTGGCCGACGCCACGATGCCGGGTCGGCTTGGACGAATTGCTAGGCATCAACAAGTTGCCGCATCTGGATATAGTTTTGCACGATCAGGTTTAAGCTTTCGCAGGTATTTCGCAGATTCCCATCCAGCGCGAAAGACGAATACCTCAATTCGCGGCGGGTGTCCCAATACTTCAGGCGAATATGCGGTGCCTGGAATAAGCTACCGCGCACTTCCAATTCTTCGACGTTAGAATGAATGACCAGTAATCCTCCTGGGTTCAACTCTGCCCCAAGATTTAAACTCTGTGTTGCATTTGCAGAGGCTAGTGCCGATGCCTGTGAAAAAATTTCACTCATTAATGACGAGCCGGACGATAGAAAATGAAATCCTGCTGCTGAGATTAGAATTTTTCCTGCAAACGAGTTCCGCGGTGTTAAACCAATTCCGTCTCGATGCCAGCAGCGTACTCCGGAGACTGAGTAGCAAGTTGCTTCTTCTGCAAAAATTCTGACTTGGTTCGCATCTGAGGAAGCCAATTCGAACAGCCTTTCTGTTACCCATGCCACCATTGTTTGCATTGCAGGCCATCGCTTTCGTACAAGATGGCATTTCCCTGTGGAGTCTACGTATATGGCTTGAATGTCTTCTGCGCAATCCGGCAATTGTGATTTGACGTTGATTGGAAAAAATTCTAAGAGATGTCCATAGAGCAGGACACGATTCGTGTTTGCTGCGAAAATTAAAGCAGTGCAAGTAAAATTACGGCAGTTCTTGATTTCTTCGAGCTCCCACATTAGGCCGGGACTCATATTTCCTACTCGAACGAATATCATTTTTGCTTGTAAGATCAACTCGCGAACTTTCTCTTGCCAATCATTGCCGTCAGGCACGTAGTACTTGTATGCGCCCAACTGAGCTGAAGCCTCACTCTTTGGCTTTCCTATTGCTACGATGGGAGCAATGAGTGAAAGCTTCGCCACCATGTCTACCTCATGCGTTTCTTCTGGCATTCCATAGGCACAAAGTAGGTGCCTGTAAATTTCGCCATCAATAGGTCGAAGTGAATCCACGTCGAACGATCTAAGGTACAGTGCAAAATCCTCTCCTTTGCGATCCAAGACAGCCTGCGCAGGCAGCGCCATTTCCCCGGAAATCTTCTCAGAAGATCGGCGCGCTCGTCGCATCAACAGCGGAGCCGCGACGAACGTTAAAGTGATCGCAATAGCTATAGCTAATTCTTCAAACTGTTTTGGAATGAGCTTTGGAAGCTTTGCGGCTAGGATTGTCATGCCTGCAAGAAATACATATGCATGCCACTTCATTCTATTTCTCTTCGGTCTGAATTTTTCATGCCAAGAGGAGCGTCGATTTTATAAATTTATGAAGAAACACTAGGATTTGACGTTCATACCTAACGCTTGAATTGAGAAGCGCCGCGATGCGAGGTCGGCTTGAACGGATTGTTAGGCCTAGTCTGGCTTGCTTAGTTCCTCGCTGCGGCGCTTCACTACCTCTTGAAGTGCACACAGCAGTGTGTCCGGGTTCGCTGTGGATTTCTCAGATTCTAGCAACAGTAACCCGACCTCGTGACGCGAACGGCGGTTGATACGTGCGTTGAGCTCAAAATCAAGAGCTGCAACAAGTGCAGTGGATGCGGCTGCTAAGAATGCAAGGATAGAGGCTATGTTGTTGCCAATTTCGCCGTCAGAATAAAGTTTCCCGATCAGGGCAGCGAAAGTGCTAAAGAGAATTGATGCAACCAAAAGAACGCGATAAGTGATTTTCCAGGCTTGCGCGGAAAGCCTGTATCTTGCCTCATGCGCAGAAAGCAATTCTCGTATTCTTGGAAGTTGATCTTCACTGATCATATGAACTCCATTTCTAGGCCTAAATTTTGATCAGGCCCCAAGTCAGGCCATAACGCGCAGTCTCCGCCCGCCCGCAAACCCCTGTCAACGCAACCCAGCCTGTCAAAACCAACAGGTTCTCTCAGGAAAACAGCAAATCCTTCCGCGGGCGTTGCCCGCGTTCGGGATGACAGTCGTTGGCGTCATGCCGCGGGGCCCAGTGCCGTCAGGTCCGCTTCGCGTACCACACTCTGTGCGCTGCTTCGAGTGATGCGGCGGTGGTGCAGGTGTGATCCGGATACCGTCTTCGTCGTGCGGGACGATGCCGCCCATTGCGTGTCCGACGAAGAGATCGGAAACCGAAGGCGACCTCTGGGCCGTTGGCCTGAGGCAGCGGGGCAGCGTCGCATCGCCTTCTGCACCACCCTCACGATCCGCGGCGGCCCACCCATCTCGTGTGCGACGCATGCCCGACGTCCGGCGCATCGCCGTCGACACCGGTCGTCTCCGGGCTGGCATCGCAGGCGCAATGCAGCCCGGAACATCTGCGCGGTCTCTTGAAAATCTCTCGCTTGATATCGGCGACCCGTTGCGGATCAGTCGCTTGCGGGCGAATCGCGGCCGAACCTCGAAAAGGTGACGCCCGCACGTCTTGGGCGATTGAGATCGTCGTGATATGCCAGCACCTGAAAGTCGCGTCGCGGAGTGCCGCCACGATGTGCGAAATCGAAGACGCCTCCGGGGTTTGCGACAGACGACCGCCGACGGTCGATCCCAGTGCCATCGAATCCGACCGACGGGTGCTGCAGCCACCCACGCGGTCACCCCGGCAACGCTGGACAAGTCCATCTCCGGATCGCACGTCCGGGGCAGGCACTGGGCTTGTTCAGCGCTTGCGCTTTGCCAGACGCAAGTCGCGCGCTCGCCATCCATGGCTGTGTCCGGTGCGGGGCAGTTGCCGCTGCTTGAGCGGCGATTGCTGGCGAACCTTCGCGTGGCGGAGGACGCCCGGGCGTCGCAGGACGACACCCGGGCCCCAGCTGAGATCACGTCATGGGTGCGATGGCGTTGCGATCGACGTTGATCCGGCCATGGCGGACGGACACCACGGCGCAGGCGCAGGCAGCGACGTTGCGACAGCACGATGCGATTTCATGGTGATCTTCTGCCCTATTGGAGACGACTGGCTTTCCGTCTTTCGGACGTACGGGTTCCGAAGGCCTGGAAGCAGGTCTTCGGGTCCCGGCTCTCGAATGCCGTCGATCAATGCACCGGCACTGGCGGCGCGCCCAGAATCTGGCTGAGTGCCGCGGTCGTCGTGCAGGAGGTCGAGAGCAGATTCGCCAGGTCCGTACGCCTGCGCTGCAGGTCGCCGAACACCCGGATGGTGGTTGGGACCACGGGATCCGCGACGTTGAACGTCGACGGCGACGCCGCCGTGCCGTTGCCCACCAGAAATTGGGACAGTGCGCTGGGGAAACCCGCATTGCGGGGATTGATGTGCAGGAAGTCCGCCTTCGTTTCGCTGCCGTGGCAGCCGCTGCAGGTGTTCAACGAGAATTTGTGCCGCGCGTTCGGATTGACGATTCCCGGCGCGTTCCATGCCCCACCCGGACCGGGATCGCGGTTCAGGCTGTTGCCGGCGAGGAAAGGCTGCGATTCGTACGTCAGCGGCACGATGTGAACCCCACCGACGATCGCCGTGCCGAACTCGTTGATGTATCGGCCCAGCGTGGGAGTGCCGTTGAAGGTCTCGTGCGGCGTCAGCTTGGTGGTGGTCGGCGCCAGGCGGCTGATCCCGAGCGGGCCCACCAGGGCGAATTCGCGCAGTTCCCAAGGGCCGGAGAAGGCGAGTTCGTTCGTCCGCAACTGGGCAAGTGCGCTGCCGTTGATTCTGCCGGGACTCGCGCCGGCCCTGGCGAACACATCGGTCACCCGCTGCAGGGCTTCGTTGAACTGCGCGCTGCCCAGCGGAAGGGTGCCGAGATTTTCCCACTGCTTCGCGTAGTTCAGGGGCGCGGCGCAACCGCTCAACGGCACGGCATACTCGAGGATGACGGTGAACGGCAACGCGACGCAGTTGCCGCCGGTGCGATCGATCACGCCGAAGACGAAGCGGCCTTCGCCGGAATTCACGCCGTTGCCGGATCTCAGGTCGAGACGATTGACGATCGCCAGCAGGCGCATCGGCGAACGGCTGAGATCCAGCTCGCCGTTGCTCAGTTTCGGCCAACTGGCCAGGATGCGGTTCGCGATATCCGGGCGCGCGGGGATCGGGAAGGTGTTGACCGTTTGCGTCGTCTTCCAGGTGTTGATCCAGGCCGCGACCATGTTCGAGGCGTTCGTCTGCGTCTGCAGCGGATTGGCGACGTCGGTGATCAACTTGTTGAACGTCCACGCGCCATTGCGGTTGCCGGTGTTGGTGCAGACATCGAAGGTTCTCAGCGGATCCTCGATCGTCCGCACATCCGTGATCATCAGTTCGCGTGCCGGGTCGACGGCGGTCGGATTGACCGCGGCGATGGTCGCCTGCCTGATGACGATCGGCGTCGAGTTCCGCCTTGCGCCTTGAAGCGCGCGCGCGTCGATGAACTCGGGAGCGGCGGCGCCGACCGCTTCGCGGCCTTCGAAACGCGTCGTCGCGGCAGCCCGGGTGAGCGTCGCCTGCATGCGGCGGCTCTCCTGCTCTTTCGCGAACGCGTCGAAGTCGAAGGTCATCATGCCGGTGTGCGTATCGGGCGCTTTCGGATCGCGGCGCAGGACGATGCGACGGCCGTCGAGGTCGTACTCGACCACGTCGGCGACGCTTCTGCCGCCCGCGAAGCGAACGGTCAACCGCGCGTTGCCGTCGCTACGCCCGGAAAACTCCATCGGCGTGAGGGTCAGGAAGTCCGCGCGTGGCATCTGTGCAGGTGCGGGTGACGACAGGGGAGAAGCCAGTGCCGGTCCGTCGAGGGTTGCGACAGCGAACGCAGCGGATGTCGGCTGTGCTGCCTGCCCCGATACCGCCTTCGATATTGGTTGCGCAGCCGCAGGCGCCGAAGGTGCGGCCGTCGCATGCGTTCTCGAACCGCCTGCCGTCGGTGGATCGCAGGCTGACATTCCGCACGCCATCATCAGGATCGCGATCGTGCGATGCACCGTGAATCGTGCGGAGGCAATCTCATTTCTCATCTTCATGACGTTCTGCTCCGGATGGACATGATCAGCGGCGAAACGAAAAGCGACCGAGATTCGCCGTCAACTTCTCGCATGTCGGGCGCCGCGATCACGTGATTGACTGGGAGTGCCCGCACCCCATGCGGGCGAGCCGTTTATCCCACACAATCTCCGGCGTTCAAGAAAATCCGATCTGTCGAAATTCTCTCGTCTGAATGTGTGATCGATATCGCGCGTTGAAGGTAATCGTTTCGATGCCCGCATGACCACGCAGGTAATATCCACAGCGAAGGGATCGGGCGTGCACCGGCTGTCCGGAATGATCGCCGCGAGCATGCCTGGATGAATCGCGCGCGTGTCGCCCGGTGTTCGGATCGCGAATCACACCGCAGCGTCGGGCTTCCGCCTGCCACGCGTCAGCAGATACACGAGTGGGCCGAAGGATCCCAGCAGGAGAGTGGCGACCAGCCATGGCCACGGATTGCGCCCGCGCGACCTCGCGTCGCGCCAGAGCCACATCATCACCAGGGTCAGCGCGATCACGAGATCCGCGAAGACCTGTCCGGCACCGAAGGTCTTGAAATGCGGTTCGATGATGCCCCAGTAGCCGTGTTGCCGCAGCGCCGCAGCGGTCAGGGCGCCGAAGAGGGCGAGAACGATCAGGATCAGGACGCGTCTCACGGGCGAGCACCTTCAGGGGAGGGGGCACACTGTCGGCCGGCCGGGTAGTGGGCGCAATTACCTCGGACGTTATTGCCAGCCCGCGTGACTGTGTTTGAATGCGTCATGCACAGCTCGCCTTCGCTCGTGAAAACGTTGCAGCGGACCCGCAAGATCCGGCGCATCAGTCAGCTGGAACTCGCGCTGCAGCTGGGGGTCTCCCAGCGTCATGTCAGCTTCGTCGAGAACGGCCGCGCCCGTCCCAGCCGGGATCTGCTGGTGGCCTGGCTCCAGGCGCTGGATGCGCCACTGGCCCTGAGCAACGAAGCGCTGCTCGCGGCGGGCTACGCTCCCGCCTATTCCGAGAAACGGCTGGACGATCCCTGGCTTGCCGAAGCGGGCCTTGCGCTCGACCGGCTCCTGGAGACGCACGATCCCGCACCCGCGCTGGTGCTCGATGCCGAATGGAATGTGGTGCGGATGAACAGGGGCGCGCTGTGGCTCGCCACGTTGCTGATGCCATCGGCCGCTGCCGCGCTGGAGCACGTGCAGATCAACATGCTCGACCTGCTGACGCATCCGGGCGGTCTGGCGGATCACGTCATGAACATCGAGGACGTGGGGCCGCGCTTCCTGTGGATGCTGCGCAACGACGCGGCGGTGCATCCTGCGCTGCAGCCGCGCGTGGCCGCCTACGAGGCCTATCTGTTCTCGCGCATCGGCAAGACCACGCCGCCGGGCCCCGGCGCGCGCCCGGCACCGCCCGTGCTGACCACATGCTTCGCGTCGCCGCATGGCCCGCTCGCGTTCTTCAGCATGTTCTCGACGTTCGGCACTCCGAACGACATCACGCTCGCCTCTCTGCGTGTCGAGCACATGTTCCCGGCGGACGACGCGACGCGCGCGGTCCTCAACCTGACCTGCGTACGGATTTTGTAGCCACTCAAGCGGTGAGTCCTGTGGTGATGGTATCGGGT